>NZ_JAVDSM010000003.1:0-439848 GCF_031455315.1 Arthrobacter sp. 1088 | reverse complement strand
ACGAACTCAACGACAGACCCCGCCAACGCTTCGACTTCTGCACCCCAAATGAGATGATCAGAACCTTCCTGTTGCGATAACCGCTAGAAACCGCCGCCCCTAAACGCGCTCTGCTGCTACCCAGTTGGGAACTAAGCTGGCTCCATGGCTCCCTCTTACACTTTCGCCGGGGACACCCCGGCCATCCATGAATCCGCCTTCGTGGCACCCACCGCATCGATCATCGGCAAGGCCACGCTGGCCAAGGACTCCAGCGCCTTTTATGGCGTGTCCGTGCGCGCAGATACGGCTGCCATTAGCGTCGGTGCCGGATCGAACCTGCAGGACAACGTGGTCCTGCACGCCGATCCCGGTTTCCCCTGCACGGTGGGCGAGCGCGTCTCCGTCGGGCACAGCGCAGTGGTCCACGGCTGCACTGTGGAGGACGACTGCCTCATCGGCATGAGCGCCACCATCCTGAACGGCGCAGTGATCGGCACGGGCTCGCTCATCGCAGCCGGCGCCGTGGTCCTGGAAGGCACAGTCATCCCGCCGCGATCACTCGTGGCCGGGGTTCCCGCCAAGGTGCGCCGCGAATTGACCGACGAAGAGTTTGAGGGCGTCAAGCACAACGCCGCCCATTACAAGGATCTCGCTGCGGCGCACCGGGAAATGCACGCTTAGGCGCGAATGCGGGGGCCTGCCCTGTGCCCTAACCCGGGGTTTGGGACGCAGGGCAGGCCCCGCAACACATCTGGTCGAGGGAAATTCAGTCCAGGCTGATCGGGCCGAACTCGTCCAGCAGGTCGCCCGGGCCCGGGTTGCCGGCAACGGACGATCCGCCCAGGTGGTTCACCACACCCCACACGGCGTTGAGGCCCGTGGTCACGGCGCCCTCGGCCCAGCCTGCGGTGAAGGAGACGTCGTCACCGGCGAGGAAGATGCCCCGTTGGCTCTCCGGCAGCTGATCCTGCTTGAAGTGGGTGAAGAGCCGCTGCTGGTACCTGTAATGCCCCGGCAGGTTGGCTTTGAAGGCACCCATGAAGTTGGGGTCCGCTTCCCAGGAGACAGTGATCGGCTGCCCCACGATGTGGCTGGCGATGTCCACGCCGGGGTAGATCTGCTCCAACGAATGCAGCATGAGCTTGACGCGCTCTTCGGCAGTGAGCGCAAGCCATTTCAGCGCGTCATCGTTCCATGTGTAGGACAGGAGGATGACAGCGGGCTTGTCAGGGCCGTCGTCGAGCAAGTATGTGGCCCGGTTGAGGCGGTCGGTGAGCGTCATGGACAGGACTTCGCGTCCGGTTTCGGGATCGATGTCCTTCCAGAAGGGCCGGTCCACCATCACGAACGTCTTTGACGACTGCATGTAGTGCGAGCGCTCGATCGCGGTCCACAGCTCGGCCGGGAACAAAGCCTCCTCGGTGTGGATGCGCGTGGACAGCAGCCACGACTGGCAAGTGGTTACCACCGCCTGGTAGGTGGCTTCGCGTCCCCAGTTTTCGCGGACCACAAGGTCACCGTTGTCTGCCCGGCGGATGTTGTCCACCGCTCCACGCGGGGAGCCGGAGTGCAGCGACGACAGTGACGTGCCGGCCGGCCAGTATTTAAGGTCCGACGGCGCGTGGTTCCACAGTGCCTCGGGGAGCCTTTGCGCTCCTCCCGAGATGAGCCGGTGCTGGTCGTCTGCGTCGGTGTAGACAACCCGGAGGATCTCCAGGATGGAGTTGGGGAAATCGGTGTCCCAACCGCCGGTTCCGAAGCCCACCTGGCCGAACGCTTCGCGGTGGGCGAAGCCGGCTTCCTTGAAGGACTTGCTGGCTGCGATGAATCCGTAGAACGTCTGCTCGTCCAGTTCGGCCAGGAGTGCGTTCCAGAGTTCCTTGATCCGCTTGGTATCGCGGGCCTTGATGGCGTCCTGCATTTCAGCGAACGCAGCGCCATCGTTGACTGCGGCCTTCCAGGCATCGGCCACTTCCTGGAAAAATTCCGGCAGCTCATCTGCTGTGGTGGCGTAGTGCTTTTTGCCCGCAAGTTCGATCACGGTGCTGGACGTCGCCGGGGCCATCGGGTTGGGGAAGTCCTGTGTTTCCAGGCCAAGAAGGTCCACGTAGTGGTAGAAGGCTTTGCCGGAGACCGGGAAACGCATGCCACCAAGATCGGCTACGACGCCGGGCGCCGAGGGGAAGCTGGCCGTGCGAAGACGGCCTCCGATCTGGTCTGCCTCGTAGATCACGGGCTTGAGGCCAAGTTTCATGAGTTCATAGGCGGTGACCAGCCCTGACAGGCCGGCGCCGATGACGGCTACTTCCGTGCCGTAGCGCTCCTCTGGAACGTTTCCGAGTCCGTCCGGGTGTGCCAGGTAATGGTCATAGCTGAACGGGAAGTCCGGGTTGAGCATGGTGATGGGGGCTTCGCCTGCCTCCGCCGCGGAAGCGGCAACGTCGGCTGTGGGAAGTTCGGTAGCGATGGTCATCAGTTTGCGGCTTTCACAGGTTCCGGGCTCGCGGCCCTGGTGGTCAGTTCACGGTAGTCCTGTTCGCTGAGCGCGGCTACCTTGGAGTTCCGGCGTCCATAGCCGAAGTAGATGGCGATGCCCACCAGCATCCAAACACCGAACGTGATCCAGGTGTCTGCGCCGAGGTTGAGCATCAGGAAGGCACACATCAGCGTGCCCAGGATTGGGGTGATCGGGTACAGCGGGACCCGGAAGCTCCGGTCAAGGTCCGGGCGGTTGCGCCGGAGATAGATCACGGCGACATTGACCAGTGCGAAGGCGAACAGCGTGCCGATGCTGGTTGCATCGGCCAGGGCACCCAGCGGGACCAAGCCAGCGGTGAGTGCGACGGCGGTTCCCACTATCAGGGTCCCGGCGACTGGTGTTCCGGTGCGGCGGGAGACGCGGCCGAAGACCTTGGGCACCATGCCATCGCGGGACATTGAGAGCAGGATGCGGGTCTGGCCGTAGAGGACTGTCAGCACGATGCTGGCGATGGCAAGCACTGCACCGGCAGAGAAGACCAAAGCGATCCACGGCTGGCCGGTGATCTCGTGCAGGATCTGGACCAGGGCAGCTTCCGTGCCATCGAACCAGCCCCACGGACGGGCACCGATCGCGGCTACGGATACCAGGACGTAGATGCTGGTGACAATCACCATGGAGAGCATGATGGCACGTGGCAGGTCCCGCTTGGGGTTCCTGGCTTCCTCGCCGGCGGTGGAGGCGGCATCGAATCCGATGTAGGAGAAGAAGACGCTTGATGCTGCGGCAGAGACACCGGCTGCACCCATCGGCATGAGGGGCTCGAAGTTTCCGGCATTGAAAGCGGTGAAAGCGACGGCGCAGAAGAAGATCAGGATGCCTACTTTGATGATGACGATCGCCGTGTTGATCCATGCACTTTCACGGGCGCCCCGGACCAGCAGGATCATGGCAAGAACCACGATCACCATGGCGGGAACATTTACCACCCCACCATCGCCTGGCGGCTGGCTCATCGCATCGGGCAGGACCTGTCCAAACGCAGCCAGTGTCTCGTTGACGTACTGGCCGGCGCCGACGGCAACTGCGGCCACGGACACCGCATATTCCAGGACCAGGCACCAACCGCAGATCCACGCCATGCCCTCACCCATCGTGGCGTAGGAGTAGGAGTAGCTGGAGCCTGCCACCGGGACGAGCCCTGCCATTTCGGCATAGGACACTGCGGAGAAGAGCGCAGCCAAACCAGCGATCACGAAGGAGATCCAGATGGCCGGGCCGGCCAGCGGCACGGACTCGCCAAGGATCACCAGGATGCCGGTGCCCAGTGTTGCACCGACGCTGATCATGGTCAGCTGCAGGACCCCGAAGCTGCGCACCAGCGGCGTGCCGCTTTCGCCGGTTCCGGCCTCGTTGACCATCTGCCCGATCGGCTTGCGGCGCAGGAGTTGGGCACCGAGGCTTGGCCTGGCCATGCTCGCCGCCGTTGAGTTCTGAGTGTTCACAGGCACAGTCACCCTTGACGTCCCTTCAAAGTAGTTTCGATTTCCCCTCCACAAGACTGGCATGTAAGCCACCTCACACAATGGTGCAAAATGACCTATAGTGTTCAACCATGAGACGTATTGCACAGTACCAAGAGGGCGGACCGCTGGCCCTCTCCGGTCAGGTCAGAGTGGACCTGTCCGCCATTTCAGACAACATCAAGGCCCTGAAGGACCGCACCAAGGCACCCTTCTTCATGGCCGTAGTGAAGGGCAACGCCTACGGGCATGGGCTCGTGGAAGTAGCCCGTACGGCCGTTGATTCCGGCGCCGACTGGCTGGGAACCGCGCAGCTCACCGAAGCCATCGCACTGCGCAAAGCCGGCATCACAGCACCGATCCTTTCGTGGTTGTATCTGGCATCCCAGACGAGCGACACGATCCTGGAAGCACTCGAAAACAACATCGACGTCTCCCTCGGAAGCGTCCACCAACTCCAGGTGCTGGCAGGCATCGCCGAACGCCTTGGCCGTCCCGCCGTCGTACATCTTGAACTGGACAGCGGGCTGAGCCGCGGCGGGGCGCGAAAGGAGGATTGGGCCGAACTTGTAGCCCATGCCCGGCAAGCGGAAGTGGACGGCACGGTTCTTGTCCGCGGCATTTGGACCCACTTGGCGTGGGCCGATGTGCCCGCCCATCCTGAGAATGCCAGCGCTGTTGCTGAGTTCGAAGACGCCGTCCGTGAGGCACGCGCTGCCGGTCTGAAGCCTGAACTGAGGCACGTTTCCAGCTCAGCCAATATCCTGGACCGGCCGGAATTCCACTTCGACATGGTCCGTGCGGGACTGGCGATCTACGGCCTCGCCCCCGCAGA
Organism: Arthrobacter sp. 1088; assembly: GCF_031455315.1. NCBI lineage: Bacteria > Bacillati > Actinomycetota > Actinomycetes > Micrococcales > Micrococcaceae > Arthrobacter > Arthrobacter sp. 1088. The sequence continues at coordinate 435,029 of NZ_JAVDSM010000003.1, read as the reverse complement.
CCACCTCAATCCGACCGACTTCGGATTACGGCCCGCCCTCAGCGTCACGGCCCCGCTGGTGATGGTCAAGAAGGTCCCTGCAGGCACTGGCGTCAGCTACGAGCACCAGGCCATCACCTATGAACCCCGCTACCTGGGGCTCATTCCGCTCGGCTACGCGGACGGCATCCCGAAAGGCATCAGCGGCCGCTCGGTGGTGAACATCGGGGGCCGCAGCGTCCCGGTCATCGGCAAGGTCTGCATGGATCAATTCATGGTGGACCTCGGACCCGACGCGACCGGGATCGACGTAGGCGATACTGCGGTGTTGTTCGGTGACCCGGCCACCGGTGCGGCGAGCGCCGACGACTGGGGTGCCGCGATCGGCAGCCACGGGGATGAAATCATCAACAGGATCGCGCCTCGACTGCCGCGGGTATACGCCACCCAAGAAGACGCAGCCTACGAGTGCCCTGACTACCAGGAGCCGGCAGCCGCCGGGCAGGACCATGTTGCCTGAGCCCGCCACCGCCCGCCTGAGTTTCGTCACGCTGGAACAGTTCCTGGAGCAGCTGCCGCCCGAGTTGAAAATGCTTCACGACGGCGGCAGCGGCGCCTCGCTGCTGAGGTGGGTGGAACCGAGCGAGCTCGAAGATCCCACCCCTTACCTTCCAGAGGGCGAGTTCCTGCTGACCGCCGGCCTGCCTTTCCTTGGGGACGGCGGCTCGGCGGCCAGCGTGGACGCGTATGTTCGGCGTCTGGTGGGGGCGAAGGTGGCCGCCCTCGGATTCGGCATCAGGCCCTATTTCGACGCCGTCCCGGACGTCCTCCTCGACGCCTGCCGCAGGCACAACCTCACCCTGTTTGAGGTCCCTGAGTCCGTGCCCTTCGCCGCGATCGGCCTGGAGTTCTCCCAGCTCCTGGAATCGGACAACGCCCGCGTATTCCGGCAATTGGCGGAAACCAACCGCCAACTCATGCGGGCAGTCCTCTCCCCCAGACCGGAGCATGAATTACTGGCAGCCCTCGTCCAGCGCGTTCCCGTGTGGGCCGTGCTGGTCGGGGCGGACGGACGCGTGCGGGCGCGCGGGCACAATGCCGGCGGCAGCACCGGCGTCGAGCATTCCTTGTTGGCGCCGCTGCTGGAACGGTTGCTGACCGGCAGCGGACCGCGCGTGGAGATGGATGGTTTCGAACAGCCTGGGTCTGCCCTGGTGTTCGGTCATCCTCTGCGCAGTACCAAGGACGCGAACCTTGGGGCGCTGATTCTTGGCTCGGACGCTCCCCTGACGCCTGCGCAGAACAATGTTGTGCAGTCGGCGGTGGGTTTGCTGGAGTTGCTGGTCCGTCAACGAACCAGCGGGTCTCTTGCTCCGAGCCAGCTTGCCACGGCATTGCTCCTCCATCCGGACACCTTGTCCACCGGCGCTACCAAGCACGTCAACGGACTCAAAGACCTGCTGGCGCAAAGCCTTTCCTCGACGCGTTCGGGCCAGATGCGGGTAGTGCAGGGCATCAAGGCCGAATCCCCCGACTGGCCCGCCGGCGACGGCCCGGTCCGTGAGCTGCTGCAGTGGCGCAGGCTGTTCGATACCAAGCTCGTGGAAATAACCGACTACGGCTTCGCGGCCATCACCCGTTTGAAGGTGGATGACGCGCTGCTTGCCGACGTCGAAAAGCTTGGCTGGAGGCTGGCGATCGGCGAGCCCACCGAACTCACCGGGCTTGCGACGGCGTATCAGCGGGTAAGTTCGCTGCGCGGGCGGGTGTTGTCCAGCGGAAAGAGTGTCCGCGTGGACGAAGTGCAGTGGTCTGTTACCGGTCTTCTGGGACGCGAGGCAGGGACCATGCTGGCCGAGCGCCTCCTTGCCCCCGTGTTGTCCCTGGAACCTGACCGCCGTGATTCCCTCCTGTCAGTGCTGCGCGGCTGGCTCAGCGAAAACGGCAGCTGGGATGGTTCGGCCAAACTGCTGGGCCTGCACCGCAACAGCGTCCGCCGGCAAATAGGCGTCCTCGGTGAGCTGCTGGACAAGGACCTCAACCAGGCACAGGTCCGGGCAGAACTATGGATCGCGCTGCAGTATGCGGACGAGCTTGTTGCCGGGTTGACGGGGTCCGAGGGAGGCGCGGTTTAGGCGCCCGCCTCCCATTTCCGGTAGAGCTCAGGGCGTCGTTCGCGCAGATACGGGACTTCGTCGCGTGCGGCTTTCACCGTCTCCGTGCCCACTTCCGCGAACAGGAGCGCTGCCGACTCCCCCGCAGCCGCGAGCAGCGAGCCATCGGGGCCGGCAACGACGCTGCCGCCGAGGAAGTTGTAGATGTCCTCGTGCCCGCTGTGGTTGGCGTACGCAACGTTGAGCTGGCTTTCCACCGCGCGGGCACGGATGAGCACCTGCGGCACGTTGTCGAACCCCATTGACAACGCCGTGGGGACCAGCAGGAGTTCAGCCCCGCGGGTTGCCGCTGCCCGGACTGCCTCCGGGAATTCGACGTCGTAGCAAATCAGGATCGACGTGCGGATCCCGTTGAAATCCACGACGGCGGGAGGTGCTTGGGCGCCGACGAACGCCTTGCGCTCCTCCGCGCCAAAGAGGTGGACCTTGGCGTAATGGAGGAGTTCCTCGCCACTGCCGTCCACGAGGGTGGCGGTGATGTGCCAGGCGTTGTCCTCGGGAGATGGCGCCGGAAGGCTGTACACGAGTCCGATGTTGTGCCGGCGGGCGATGCCAGCGAGGCGTTCGCGGATGCCGGGAAGTGTTGCCGGGTCCAACTCGGCGTGAAGCCGCAGCGGTGCGTAGCCCACGGGGAAGAGCTCCGGCGTCAGGAGCAACCCGGCCCCTGCCTGTGCTGCGCGCCGGGCGGCGTCGTCGATCGTGCGCAGGTTCGCCTCGACGTCCAGGACTGAAGCGTTGGCCTGCAGGACGGATAGCAGCATCATTACCACCTTGATTGCACCGGGTACCGGACCGGTGAGGGCCGGAAGTCTTCTTTGTTTCCAGAGTAGGCCTGTGGTCTGACACGTGGAGCGGGGCATTTAGACCCGGAGGCGGGCGAAGCGGGACGCATTGCACGCAGATCAGGCCCCACAACCAGAGGGATGTGGGACTTCTTGCGTTGGAGTATGTCGCGGAAGCGTGACTCCTTGTGTTCACTTCTTGACTACAAGGTCGCTTTTGGGGCAATCTTCTTGTCATGCCCGCTACGCAGCGCTCAACGAAGAGCCAACCCCGAAAACCCGGCTCGCAGTCCGCGCTCCGGCACTTGAACCAGCAACGGATTATCGAGTGCTTGTTGAGCGGGCCGTCTACGCAGGCCGAGCTTTCAAGGCAGACCGGACTCTCCACTGCCACGGTGTCCAACATTGTGAAAATCATGCAGGACGCAGGCCTCGTTTCCACCGAGCCAACCACCAGCTCCGGACGCCGGGCAACCAACGTGAGGTTGAACAGCAACGGTGCAGTCGCCGTCGGAATCGACTTCGGCCGACGCCACCTGCGGGTGGTTCTGGCCTCCCTCGGATATCACGTCATCGCAGAGGATTTCATCGAACTTCCACTCGGCCACCATGCAGAGGAAGGGATCGCAGCCGCAGTCCGGTTATTGGGAAGATTGCTCGTCGAAAATGGCATCGATCCAAGTGCTGTGGTGGGAGCCGGCGCGGGTATCCCTGGTCCGATCGACCGTAGATCGGGGACGGTGGCGCAAGGTGCCATCCTGCCCGAATGGGTGGGGATCGATATCCTGCATAGGCTTGAGGAAGCCCTGAATTGCCCCGTATTTGTTGATAATGACGCCAATCTTGGCGCCCTCTCGGAGGTGACATGGGGACCCCACAGCGGCGTCTCCAACCTGATGTTCCTCAAGATCGGATCCGGTATTGGTTCGGGCCTGATTCTGAACGGCGTGCCCTACTACGGGAACGTGGGCATCACGGGAGAAATCGGCCATGCGACCATCCACGAGCACGGGCTGATGTGCCGGTGCGGTAACCGCGGATGCCTCGAAACCATCGCCTCCACCACCACCATGATCGAGCTGCTGGGCCGGGGCAAAGAGACATCGCTGACGCCCCAGGACATTGTCCGGAATTGCCTCGCTGGTGACTCCGCAACCCAACGCGTAGTGGATGATGCCGGCCTTGCCGTGGGGCGCGCCTTGGGCAACGTGGCCAACCTGATAAACCCTGAAGTGATCGTCGTCGGCGGGCCCCTGGCGGGCCTTGGCGACCTCCTTCTCAACCCCATCCGCAGGGGCCTTGTTCGTCACGCCGTACCCGTGGTGGGCGAAACAACGCACCTCGCAATGTCGTCCTTGGGAGCACGTGCCGAAGCGCTTGGCGCGGCTGCCTTGGTGTTCCAACAAGCTGGAATTACGGGTAGGTAACGAAATCGTTAGCTGGTTCTTGTGTTCAAGTCTTGACGACAAGATAGGTGATCCAGTTTACTTTTTCATCAGACAGCTCCGCCATTTGGGGAGCGACAACGAAGTCATGCATTGGAGGCGTAAGGGCTGATGACAACCCCTGACACGCAAGACGAACCCATCCTCTTGGAGATGCGCTCGATCACGAAGGAATTCCCCGGCGTGAAGGCTTTGTCGAATGTGAGCCTGCGCGTAAAGGCCGGCGAGATCCACGCCATCTGTGGTGAAAACGGCGCCGGAAAATCCACGCTGATGAAGGTTCTTTCCGGGGTCTACCCCTACGGCAGCTACACGGGAGACATCGTGTACATGGCCGAAACGCAGCAATTCAAGGACATCCGCGCAAGCGAAGCCGCGGGCATCGTCATCATCCACCAGGAACTGGCGTTGATCCCGGAGCTTTCGATTACCGAGAACATCTTCCTGGGCAACGAGCCCAGCAAGTGGGGAATCATCGACTGGGCAGAAGCCCGGAAACGTTCCATTGAACTGCTGGCCAGGGTTGGCCTCCGTGAGGACCCGGACACCCCCATCAAGGAACTTGGCGTCGGCAAGCAGCAGCTGGTGGAAATCGCCAAGGCGCTGAACAAGTCCGTCCGCCTGCTGATCCTGGACGAGCCCACAGCGGCCCTGAACGAATCGGACTCCCAGCACCTGCTGGACCTGATCCTGGGCCTGAAGGGCAAGGGCATCACCTCGATCATCATTTCCCACAAGCTCAACGAGATCGAACAGATTGCCGATGAGATCACCATCATCCGTGATGGCAAGTCGATCGAGACACTGAACGTCAAGCGGGATGGCGTTGACGAGGACCGCATCATCAAAGGCATGGTGGGCCGGACGCTCGAGTCCCGTTTCCCGGACCATGAGCCCAAGATCGGCGAGATCTTCTTCGAGGTCAAGGACTGGACCGTCGGCCACCCGCAGATCCAGGACCGCCTGATCTGCAAGGGCTCCAACTTCTACGTACGCCGCGGTGAGATCGTGGGCTTCGCAGGACTCATGGGGGCCGGCCGCACAGAGCTTGCCCGTTCCCTGTTCGGGCACTCCTATGGTCGCTACATCAAGGGACAGGTTTACAAGGACGGCAAGCCGGTCAACCTCCGCAGCGTCCGGGCGGCCATCGACGCCGGCTTGGGTTACGTCACGGAAGACCGGAAGTCCCTCGGCCTGAACCTGCTGGATGACATCAAGACCACCACGGTAGCGGCGAACCTCCGGGCGATCAGCAAGTACACAGTGGTGGACGACCGCAAGGAGTTCTCGGTTGCAGAGGAGTACCGAAAATCCCTGCGTACCAAGACACCGTCAGTGGAGGAAGGCGTCGCCAAGCTCTCCGGCGGAAACCAGCAGAAAGTGGTGCTGGCCAAATGGATGTTCACCGATCCGGATCTCCTGATTCTTGACGAACCCACGCGGGGAATCGACGTCGGCGCCAAGTATGAGATTTACGGCATCATCCAGCGGCTGGCGAACCAGGGCAAGGGAGTGATTGTCATTTCCTCGGAGCTTCCTGAGCTCCTGGGCCTGTCCGATCGCATTTACACCATTTTTGAAGGCGCCATCACCGGTGTCCTGGACAAGAACGAAGCGAGCCAGGAAAGCCTGATGAAACTCATGACCTCCGCCCGCAAGACGGCCTGACCGTTGGCCCAGACTCACCCCTTCCTGACACAAGGACCAAAACAATGAACGCGCTCAAGAAGCTATTTGGTGGCAATACCCGCCAGTTCGGCATGATCTTCGCCCTGGTGGCACTTATCGTCTTCTTCCAGATCTTCACCGAGGGCCGGACGCTGACCCCGGGCAATGTGATCAACCTGTTCAACGGCAACTCCTACATCCTGATCCTGGCCATCGGCATGGTCCTGGTCATTATTGCCGGCCATATTGACCTCTCCGTGGGTTCCGTGGCCGCATTTGTGGGTGTTTCCGTAGCCCTCGCGATCCGGGACTGGGGCATCCCCTGGTACATGGGTGTGCTCTTCGGACTGGTGCTCGGTGCAATCATCGGCGCCTGGCAAGGGTTCTGGACAGCGTATGTGGGCATCCCCGCCTTCATCGTGACGCTGGCAGGCATGCTCCTGTTCCGTGGTTTCAACCAGTTCGTAGGCAAATCCAACACCATCCCTGTTCCCAGCGACTTCCAGTACCTGGGCTCGGGCTACCTGCCGGAAATTGGGCCAAACACGGGCTTCAACAACCTCACCTTGTTGTTGGGCATCGTGGCCGCGGCGTTCGTTGTCATCATGTCCCTGCGGGCCCGAGCTACCAACAAAGCCCTCGGCGCCGACGTTCCCGAGCTCTGGGTTGAGGTCACCAAGCTGGTGCTGATCTGCGGTGCCATCCTCTACGCCACGTACCTCTTCGCCACCGGCCGCCCCGGAACCTCCTTCCCAATCCCCGGTTTGATCCTGGCCGTGCTGGTCCTGATCTATGGTTTCATCGCTGACAAGACCGTTCTTGGCCGCCACGTCTACGCAGTTGGTGGTAACCGTCACGCAGCAGAACTGTCCGGTGTGCAGTCCAAGAAGGTCAACTTCATGGTCATGCTCAACATGTCCGTCCTTGCAGGCCTCGCCGGCATGATCTTCGTTGGCCGATCCACCGCATCCGGCCCCTTTGACGGCGTCGGTTGGGAACTGGACGCAATCGCAGCCGTGTTCATCGGTGGCGCCGCAGTTACCGGCGGCGTTGGCACCGTGATCGGCTCGATCGTCGGTGGCCTGGTGATGGCCGTGCTGAACAACGGCCTCCAGCTCCTGGGCGTAGGCGCCGACCTCACCCAGATCATCAAGGGCCTGGTGCTCCTGGCCGCCGTAGCCTTCGATGTCTACAACAAGATCCAAGGCAAGCGGTCCATCACCGGCCTGTTGATGAAGAACTTCCAGCGCAACAACGACATCAAGCCGGACGAGACCACGTCCACCAAAGAGGTCATCTCCAAGGAAGCCTGACCGGTTTCCATCGACTCGCTCCACCCCACCCACACAGAAAGTGAACCAAGATATGCGAATGTTTGGTAAAGCAGGAAAGGCAGCAGCAGTCGCTGCCATCGCGGCACTGGCGCTGACAGCCTGCGGCCGCTCTGACAGCGGCTCAAGCAGCAGCACTGCTGGCGGGGAAGCGTTCCCCAAGGACTCGATGATCGGCGTAGCCCTTCCGCAGAAGACCAGTGAAAACTGGGTCCTCGCGGAGAAGCTGTTCAACGACGGCCTCAGCGGCGCCGGGTTCAAGCCCGACGTCCAGTTCGCCAACGGCGGCGTGTCCGAGCAGCAGAACCAGATCAGCGCCATGGTCACCAAGGGTGCAAAGGTCATCATCGTTGGCGCAATCGACGGCGCCCAGCTGGGTACGCAGCTCAAGCAGGCCAAGGACTCCGGCGCCACGGTCATTGCTTATGACCGTCTGCTCCTGAACACGGAGAACGTGGACTACTACGTGGCGTACGACAACTTCAAGGTCGGTGTGCTCCAGGGCCAGGCCTTGCTGGACGGATTGAAGGCCAAGAAGGCTTCCGGCCCGTACAACATCGAGCTCTTCGCCGGTTCCCCGGATGATGCCAACGCCAAGGTCTTCTTCGACGGCGCCATGAGCGTCCTGAAGCCGAAGATCGACGACGGAACCCTGAAGGTACTCTCCGGCCAGACCACTTTCGAGCAGGCTGTTACCCAGGGTTGGAAGGGCGAAAACGCGCAGAAGCGTGCGGACACCCTCTTGGCAGGCAGCTACACCTCGGCCCCGCTGGACGGCGTACTTTCCCCGAACGACCTCTTGGCACGCTACATCCTGAACTCGGTCAAGGCCGCAGGAAAGCCGACGCCGGTCATCACCGGCCAGGACTCCGAGGTTGAGTCGGTCAAGTCGATCATGGCTGGCGAGCAGTACTCCACCATCAACAAGGACACCCGCAAGCTGGTTGAGCACGCCATCACCATGGTGAAGGACCTGCAGGCCGGCAAGCAGCTGGAAATCAATGACAAGGATTCTTACAAGAACGGTGTCAAGACTGTTCCGGCTTACCTGCTCCCGCCGCAGATCGTGACGGCAGCGAACGTCAAGACGGCTTACGTCGACGATCCGGTACTCGGCCCGATCACCAAGTAGCACCGAGCACCAAGTAACACCGAGCACTAATTAACAGCAGAGCCCCGGTCCGCCAGCAGGCGGGCCGGGGCTTTCGCTTTGCCTGAACTGTAGGGGCTACTTCCCCTCTTGGACCTTGATCACCCCGGGTCCCGAAAAATTCAGCACCGCCTTGCGGACTGCGTCCGGCGATTTCAGCGTCCGGTACTCGTAGTTATCCGAAGGTGACCAGCCGACGTCGGACGTAAAGTCACGCTGGGCCCATTCGGGTACGTCGGTGCCCGACTCAGCCGCGGCGGCGACCGCTTCCGCCTTGCGTTCGTCAAAGGAGTCTTGGGCGATGGCTTCCAGGTTGACGGGGTCACCGTTGAACCAGGAACCGGTATCACTGAACATATTGCCGTTGTAGCTGGTGACTGTGATGGATTCATCGGCGTCCGACCCGGAGTAGTCAAAGGCGTTGTACTCGGAGAAGATCCGGGAATCGTAGCCCGCACCGATGAAGTAGCTGGTGCCGCCCTGCTCCTGACTAATCATGGGATAGTCCGGGTCCTCGCTACTGCCAACGAAGTAGTTGTTCAGAACGTGCACCTGGCCGAAGCGGACGCGGGGACCACGCTGTTGGGTGTTCTCGAAGAGGTTCGAAATGAAGCTTACGCGGAGCTTTCCGCCGTCCTTGTCTACATGCTCGTCGCCGGATCCCAGAAGGCTCGTCTTGTCGTGGTCCTTGAGTTGGCTGTTGGAGATCGTGACGAAGTCTGTTCCGTCCTTCAAATCCAGCAGGCCGTCGTGGCGGATAACGGGCTCGTTCTTGAAGTCCTTGGGCGCCTCGCTATCAGGATAGCGGCCGTCTGTCACTAGGACATGGTCAATCCAGATGTGGTCCGAGGTTACGGCGGACAAGCAGTCGAAGCGGGCGTTCCAGGCGCCGTCGCCGTCGTCGGGAGACCATGTGGTGAACCAGTCCACGGGGGATTCAATGCTCAAGTTCCGAATCACAACGTTGCTGGCAACGTTCATGATCACGTTTGCTCCCACCAACCCGGAGTCGTCGTCCAGTCCCAGCAGCGTGGTGTTGCTCGGAAGGTTCACCTCGATCTGCCGCTTCATGGCGTTGCTGCCCTGTTGACGCAATTGCCTCATTTGCTTGCAGTACGGGAACGCTTGGTCGCTCCAGGTCTTGCCATTGTCCAGAAAGCAGCTCATATACTTCTGGATGTTGTAGCCGGGAGCGTAGTCCTGCTCGCCAAGGATCTTTCCGTCAGGGGCTTCGTTACCGTTGATGGTCCCCCGGATGTAGATGATTTTGGGTGCCTTGGGGTCGCCGTTATTCAGCGTGGCTGCCTTGAGTTCTGCCAAGGTGCTCACCACGTGAACGTTCTCCGACGGGGCGTCGGACCCACCGTTGGTCCCCGGGCCGGCCGGGGTGCTGCCAACGGAGGCCCAACCTGTGGGAGCTGAATCGTGTATTGAGACTGTGGGCGAACCGTGCAGATCAACCGGTTCGGCGCTGCTCGGGGGCGCGCTTGCCAGCGTTGCCGCCAGCGCGATGCCTGCTACTGCTGCCACCGTGGCTGGAAGTCGCCGTAACGGGCGGTTCGGGAATCGGGAGTGAAGGTTGTTCGGGGATATTGTGGACGTCATTGGCCTGTTTTCCGGCACGCCAAAGAGCACATGCCTGGTAGCGGGAATGGGCGATTCGACTAACTGCTTTTCCTTGCCCTCACTGGGAGAAAGCGCTTTCTCAAGGGGCTGTCCTATTATGCCTGTGCAGCTCGTCACGCTGTCAAGAGGTCGTTCGGAATCCGGACCTGCCTGACCTCCGCACATTTCACAGCCCACGCATAGCTTCGGCAGGCTTCCCGCACAGCAGCGCTCAGCAGTGTTGGACCTGCAGCCCGCGAGCCAGCGGTCTGCGGAACCCAGCAGGTCCAAAGGAGAAACGTGAGCGTCCTTGCCCGAAGCGTAGGCAATGCCTTCCGCAACAAAATCAGAACGGCCGCGGTAGTCGCTGTGCTGGCCGTAGCGATCGGCCTGGCGTTGGCCATGCTTGTTGCCAACCAGGCCGTGGGTGCCAAGGTCCAGGAGCTCAATGCTTCCGTGGGCACCACCCTGACAGTGAATCCGGCTGGTGGGCAGGGCTTCGAAGGTGGAGGCGAACCGCTCACCGCTGCTCAAGCGCAGACGGCAGCCTCGGTCACCAACGTGACGTCCGTGGTGGGTACCAAGGCGCTGCGTCTGCAGACGGCCACGGCAGAAACGGGCACCACCGAGCAAGCCGTTCAGGGCGGTTTCGGTCCCGGCGGGCAGCAGGCCAGCGTCACCACCAACCTCACGGCAGCCATCGATGCCGGCACCCTCGGCAACCGCAACGGCTCCACCACCAACACCGGAGGTACGGGCACCACCCAGCGGATTCGCACCCTTCCTATTACGGCCACGGGCATCGGCGCCGAGGTTGACAGCACCGGCAAGGCCTTGGACATCACCAGCGGCACGGGCTTGGGCGACTACGCCACGGCCCAGGCAAAAGCGCTGGTGGGAACGACGCTGGCCGAGAAGAACAGCCTTACGGTCGGCTCTACGTTCACCATCCAGGACAAGACCTTCACGGTGGCGGGCATCTTCGACGCCGGAACCGCCTTCGGCAACAACGCCGTTTACGTCACCCTTCCCGAGGCCCAGACGCTGGCGGGCACCCCTGACGAGCTCTCCACGATGATCGTCACAGTCAACAGCATGGAAAACGTCGATAGCACCAAAACGGCAGTTCAGGCCGCGTTGGGAACCGGCAAAGCAGACGTCACGCAAGGCCAACGCAACCTCGAAACCGCGGTCAGTTCGCTGGACAGCGTCAAGAACATCTCCCTGGTCGCGTTCATTGCTGCACTCGCTACCGCCGGACTCATCATCCTGCTGATCATGGTGATGCTGGTCCGTGAACGCCGCCGCGAAATTGGCGTGCTGAAGGCCATCGGTGCCCGCAACCGCACTATCGGCCTGCAGTTCGTCCTTGAATCGCTGGTTCTCGTGGCTTTGGGCAGCGTGGTGGGTGCCGCCATTGCATCGCTCGCCAGCGGCAGTATCGCGTCCGCGCTGATCAGTTCCAACACAAGCGCGACGGCGGCCCCAGCCACCCAGCGCGCGGGCGGCTTTGGCGGTGGAGGGTTCGCCGGTGGAGGTTTCGCCGGTGGCCAGGGCGGTCCGTTCGGCGGGGCCTCCCAATTGCTCACTTCCGTCACCGCGAGCGCCTCCCCCGGTGTCATCGCTGCAGGCATCGCCGCGGTCTTCGCGGTGGCCATCATCGGCGCGTTGGTCCCGGCCTTGCTGACCGCCCGCATCCGTCCCATCGAAGTACTCCGAGGAGAATAGCCGTGATTGAAGTCAAGGACCTGGTCCGTCAGTTCAAGTCCGGCGACAGGACCATCAAGCCTGTCAATGGTGTGAGTTTCCAGCTGGAGAAGGGATCTCTTGCTTCCATCGTCGGCAAGAGCGGCAGCGGCAAAAGCACGCTGTTGTCCCTCCTGGGTGCGCTGGACAAACCAACCAGCGGAGACGTCGTCGTGGATGGCGTCAGCCTGGCGGGACTGCCGGACAGCAAGCTGACCGAGTACCGCCGTCGTGATATCGGCTTCGTGTTCCAACAGTTCAACTTGATCCCGAACCTCAGCGCCGTGGACAACGTCATGCTGCCCATGGAGTTCGCCGGGGTCCGGAAGGCTGCGCGGCTGAAGCGGGCCAAGGAATTGCTGGAGCAGGTGCAGTTGGATCCGGAAAAGCAGTCGCGTCGGATCAACCGCCTTTCCGGTGGCGAGCAGCAACGCGTCGCGATCGCCCGGGCACTGGCCAACGAGCCCAAGCTGATCCTTGCCGATGAGCCCACGGGAAACCTCGATGAGCAGACCGGCGAGCACATCATTGAGCTGCTGAGCTCACTGAGCCGGGACCATAACACCACCATCCTGGTTGTCACCCACGACCGCAGCCTGGCGCAAAAAACGGAACGCTGCTTCCGGCTTCAGCAGGGCCGGCTCACGGAGGAGGTCAAAAGCGGATTGCATCGATGACCTTGACGCGCACCGCCACGAGCGCCGGGATGGCTCCGGCGAGTGCGCCCACAAGGACAGCCGCGCCAAGGCCCAGGAGCGCTGCGTCCACGGGGAAGGACGGATATTCGGTAAGGCCGGGCGCTACCTTTGACTCGATCCAAGGGTTCTTCACCACTGCGACAGCCAGCATGACGCCTGCTATTCCGGCAACCGCCGTGGCTACGACGGATTCCATCATGACGCCGAAGAAGATCCGGCCGGACGTCGCACCGAAACTGCGCCGGATGCCGATTTCCCTTACCCTGTAGCGCACGGTGACCATGGAAATGTTGAGCATTCCCACCGCACCGAGCAGGAGCACCAGTCCGGCTACGCCGCCCACAATCCACTGTGCCGGTCCCAGCGGATCACTGTAGGCGGCGAAGTCGACGCGTTGGGCTTGGACGTAGTATCCCGGGAACTGGCCCTGCAGGTCCGCCGAGATGGCGGCGGTCAGTGCGGCGGCCTGTTCCTCCCCCACCCAGATCTTGAACTCGGACATATCAGCTTGCATACCGGTCATTGCCGCAGCGTTGGTGAGGATGAACGCGGACGGAGGAGAGTCGGGCCAGGTATCGGGAACGACGCCGATAATCACCGCCGTTGCCGGCTGGTCACCTGGGATGGTGACGGTGGGATTGGTGGCCAGGTTGGGCCTGCCCGCTTGGTTGTAAAAGCCTTCGGAGACCACGACGGCGGGTGCGAGCCTTTGGTCGTCGTCGGCGGCGAACCACGTCCCTTGCGTGAGGGGCACGCGGTGTATGGTGCCATACCCGATGTCCACGATGGTCATGTTCACGGTGGTCACGCCGCGGGGAAACTGGAAGCCCGCCTGGGTGCGGCCCACATGTGCAGACGTGGTGATGCCGTAACGCTGCTGGATTCCTTCGTAGGCTTTCTCCAGTTTTTCGGCATCGGGAGCGTTCGGGCCGTTGACGCCCAGCGTCAACGTTGCCACGCGGCCTCCATCGCGTTCGGACTGCACTTTGATCCCCTCGCGTACCAGGCTGCCGAGGCCCACCACGGATGTCAGCGCAGCAACAGACAAGGCGACCCCAAGGAGAGCCAACAGGATACGCACCTTGTTGATCCGGAGTTCCTGCCAGGCTTCCACCAGCGTGGACATGAAGCCGGTCATGCGCTGACTCCTGCTGTTTCGGCAAGTGCCAGCGGGGTCAGCACTCCGGTGTCCAGTCGATAGCAGGCACGGGCCAGTGCCGCCACATTGGTATCGTGCGTGATGGTCACCAGTGCGGCCGCTGTTTCCGTGGCCACGGTGTCCAGCAAGGCCATGACAGCCTGACCGGTTTCCACGTCCAATGCGCCTGTTGGTTCATCGGCAAGGATGAGCCGTGGCCTGCGGACCAAGGCGCGTGCGATGGCAACGCGTTGCTGCTCACCGCCGGACAGCATGTTTGGCATGGTGTTGGCTCGGGCGGCCAATCCAACGCGGTCCAACATGTCCATGGCCAGTTCGCGGCGGCGCCAAAACTCCCTGCCCTTGGCGTAAAACAAGGGAGTGATGACGTTGTCCAAAGCATTGCGTCCCGGCAGCAGATTGAACTGCTGGAACACGAAGCCAACTGTGGAACCACGCAGGCTGGCGCGGGCGTTGCTGCTCAATCGGTCCGCAGGGTTGCCGAGGAATTCCAGTTCACCGGACGTGGGGACATCCAGGAGCCCCAAGAGGTTGAGCAGTGTCGACTTTCCGCATCCTGACCGGCCGACAATGGCCGTGTGGTCACCGCTCTGGACCTCAAGATCGACGCCTCGGAGGATATGCAGTTGCTGCTCGTCCGGCAGCGTCACGGAACGGGTCACTGAGCGGAGACTGACGAGGGTTTCCCTGGTGCTTATCGCGTCCATACTTAACCCGCCGGAATGTGGGTGCCCTGCCCAGGGCCCATCATGGGGTCCGGGGCAGCCGGAGCGCCTGGCACGAACTCGAGGACGTGCTCGCCCTCGGTCAAGCCGGACGTCACTTCAACTACGTTGCCATCATTCAAACCAAGCTGTACGGTGCGCTCCTCCGGGGCAGCCCCGCTCCCTCCTGCGCCCGCAATCCAGACGATGCCGTCCTTCACGCTGCCCTTCACCGAGGTCAGCGGAACCGTCACCACATCGGCGGCGACGCCCGCACTGACGGTCATGGTCGCGCCAAGTCCGGCAAAGACTTCATGCCCAGCCGGGATTGCGCAGCTCAGCGTTCCCGTGGGCGTGCCACCGTCCTGCGACTGGCCGCCGCCCCCACCGGGGATTGCGACTGCCCCGCCGACACCCATGCCAGCACCTCCGCCTGTGGACGACAAACCACCCGAGGTGCTGCCGCCGTCGTCGGACGCGTTGTTCTTGAGCGTCACCTCGGTGCACTGGAACGGTGCCGGCCCGCCAACCAAAGCGATCTCTGCCGGGCCGGGCTTGCCGAGCAGGCGGTACTGCTGGGCTGCCGTGACCGAGCCGGCCACGGTGTACGTTCCGGGGTCGATCTTGCCGACACTTTCCCCGACGCTCACTTGCTGGTCGATCAGCGTGGTTAAGGACTGCAGGGTACCGCTGCTGGGTGCCAGGACATCGAAGTAGTCATATACAGGCTTCGGCACCGAGGACATTCCATCCTTGGACGGCTGGGAAGACGTCACTACGCGCTCGGCTTTGACCTGGAACAGGGCATCGCCCTTGGCAACCGTGGCGCCCTGTTCGACGAAAACCTTAATGACCTTGCCCGCAGAAGTGCTCCGGATGGCTTCAGCGGCGTCGCTCTGAACGGTGCCCTTGATTTCCACAGTATTAGTGACAGTTGCACGGGTGGCCGGGACCACCGGTATGTCCACTTGCGCCAAGGGCGCGGGCCCGGAATCAGACGGCTTAAGGCCGTCCACGAAAGCGATCTTGACCAAAGCCACCGCAATTATTGCGAAAACCACCAGCCAGGAAACCGGCAAAATGACGCGCCGAAAAATACCCATCCCTGCTCCATTTCGGTAACTCCCCACAGAACCTCTGCGAGGGATGATTCCCTCAGCCTAGGCGAGGAATATAGTTTGGCCTGACATTCGGGCGACTCGACAGAATGCTTACAGTGTTGGAAATGAGAGGATGACAGGCATGACTCTCCCTATCGCCAAGCCGTGGCTGTCCACCCAGACCAACCAGGATCCCCGCGCTGCAACCGGCCAGCGTTTGCGATGGGGAGTCGTGTCCACAGGCAACATCGCCAACAGTGTTTCCCTGGACCTTTCCCTGCTGGAGGACGCCGAACTCTATGCCGTGAGCTCAAGGACCCAAGCTGCCGCGGACGCTTTTGCGCACACACTTGGTTTCGCCAAGGCGTACGGGAACGACGCCGGTGTCCCAGGCTACCAGCGGCTGTTCGAGGATCCCGCCGTCGACGTGGTTTACGTGGCCACACCCCACGCACAGCATTTCCAGATCGCCGCGGCGGCCCTGCGCGCAGGCAAACATGTTCTCTGCGAGAAGGCACTCACCATCAACGCCCGCGAAGCCACCGAGCTGGTGAGGCTGGCCCGCGAGCACAAGGTGTTCTTCATGGAGGCAGTCTGGAGCCGCTTCCTGCCAAGCATGCAGCGCGCCTTTTCCATTGCGGCGTCAGGGGAAATCGGGCACACCCAGTGGGTCAGCGCAGACCTGGGCTTCCCTGCACCCTACGATCCATCCGCCCGCATCTGGGCACTCAACGACGGAGGCGGGGCCCTGCTGGACATCACCGTCTACCCGTTGCTCTGGGCTTTGGGAACACTGGGCTTCCCACAGTCAGTTACCGCGATCGGCACGCTGAACGAGGACGGCGTGGACACACAGAATGCGCTGACGCTCGGTTACGCCAGCGGTGCCCAGGCACAATTAACCTCTTCCCTGACGGCCCACGGTCCACGCACTGCCACGGTGGCGGGCGGGCTCGGGTATCTGCAGACGGTGGGCTCGGTGAACAACCCCCGGGAACTGCTGATCCGTGTTGGTTGGGATGAGCCGCGGCATGAACGATTCGATGTGGTGGGCGTCGGCTACACCTACGAACTCCGCGAAGTGACCCGCTGCATTCAACAGGGCCTGCTGGAGAGCCCGGTCATGCCGCTGGAGGACTCCATCAACGTCATGCGCTTGTTCGATGGCGTCCGGTCCCAGTTGGGGATCAGGTACCCGAACGACGCGCGGTGAGGTAACGGCACTCGGTGAGGTTTCAGCCTTCGGCGCGTGCCGCCGTCGGGAGTTAACCCGGCTGTATTAACGTCGCTGGCCTTGACGCCACTGGCCTTAGCGACGTTGGCCGATCGGCTGCCTGGCCAGCTTGCGGTCCAGTGACCAGGCGCCGGGACCGAGGAACACGAACGCCACTGAAATCGCGACGTAGACGATCAGGAGTTCGGCGTTGACACCGGACTTGTCCGTAAGCAGCGGCTTGCCGGCTTCCGTGACGAACCAGATGCCGGCGAACATGATTGCCGCAAGGAAACCAGCCACCCTGGTCAGGGCCCCGAGGACCAGGAGCAGCCCCAGGCCAATCTCCCCTGCGATGACCAGCCAGGCAACGATCTCGGGCTTCTGCACGCCCATGGCAGCAACCGACGCAGCGAAGGCGGCGTGACCGGCCACGAACTTTTGGATGCCATGCACCATGATCAGCGCGCCGAACACCACGCGCAGGATCGTGACGCCGCGGGCAGAGGACTTGGGAGACGGGTGAAGGAATTTCACGGGTCCCAATCTTCCATGCCTTTGCGACGAGCGCCAACCCAAGTAAGTAGCAGCAGATGCCGTTTTGAGCGTTCAAAAGGGCATCTGCTGCGACCTAGTTGCGCGGGTGGGGGCAGAATGGAACCTGATAATGGGCCGAGGGTGGATGGAGCTGGCATGGTGGACGTCGTAGTTGTTGGCGGAGGAGCAATGGGATCGGCCGCCGCGTGGCAGCTGGCCCGCAGCGGTAAGTCCGTGGTCCTGCTGGAGCAGTTCGAGGCCGGTCACCACATCGGTGCATCCCACGGCGCCACCCGCAACTTCAACACCGCGTACGCCGAGGCCGACTACCTGGACCTCCTCGCCGAGGCGAAGACCCTGTGGGATGAGCTTGCTGCGGAAACAGGGGCGCCGCTGCTGGACCTGGTGGGGCTGGCGAACCACGGCAACGTCGAGCGGCTCCGGACCGTCCAAGCGGCCCATCAGGAACGCGGCATCGAAAGCTACTTCATCTCAGCCGATGAGGCCATGGACCGATGGCAAGGCATGAACTTCGCCACCGATGTGCTCTTCGTTCCCGGATCCGGACGGGTCCGTTCAGCCAAGGCACTGGTGGCACTTCGAACGGCCGCCGAGTCCCATGGCGCCATCTTCAAGTACTCGACGCCGGTCCGCGACATCCGTGTCGACGGTGCCGAAAGCGTGGTGGTCGTGACGGACGAGACCGAGTACACAGCCAACCGGGTGGTGGTCACCGCCGGCGCCTGGACGAACAAGGTCCTCGGCGACCACGCGAAGCTACCGCCGCTGGTTGTTACCCAGGAGCAGCCTGCCCACTTCACCCCCGTGGACAACACGCTCGTGTGGCCAAGTTTCAACCACACCCCGGATATGGACGATCCCGCGTACGAATACTGGTACAGCCCCGTCTACGGCATGCTCACCCCCGGCGAGGGCGTCAAAGCGGGCTGGCACGGCGTCGGCCCCGTGATGGATCCGGACGAGCGCACGTTCCAGCCCATACCCGAGCAGCTCGACGCCTTGGTGCGTTACGCGCAAGAGTGGCTTCCCGGCGTCGACCCTTCAACCGCGGTTCCCATCAGCTGCACGTACACCACCACGCCCACGGAGGACTTTGTGCTGGACCGTTTTGGCCCGCTGGTGGTGGGCGCCGGGTTCTCCGGGCACGGTTTCAAGTTCACGCCGGCTATCGGCCGGGTGCTGAAAGACATCGTCGACGGCGGTGTGGCGCCTCAGCGTTTCCTGGCCGACCGTTAGGAATATGTAGACAGATAATGCCCCCAAGACCGGGTCTCAGGGGGCATTATCTGTAATGACTAGCTCAGGGTCGCGACGACCTTGTTGAACGTGGCCGACGGGCGCATGATCTCTGCGGCCTTGGCAGCGTCCGGACGGTAGTAACCGCCCAGATCGACGCCGGGACCCTGGACTGCGTTCAGCTCGCCGACGATGACTTCCTCGTTGGAGGTCAGGGCTTCAGCGATGGCTGCGAAGTCCTTGGCCAGCTCGGCGTCCTCAGTCTGCTTGGCCAGTTCCTGTGCCCAGTACATGGCCAGGTAGAAGTGGCTTCCACGGTTGTCCAGTTCGCCAACGCTGCGGCGCGGGGACTTGTTTTCCAGCAGGAAGGTACCCGTGGCGCGGTCCAGCGTGTCGGCAAGGACCTGGGCGCGGGCATTGCCGGTGGTGGTGGCAAGGTGCTCGAAGCTAACGGCCAGGGCAAGGAATTCACCCAGGCTGTCCCAGCGAAGGTGGTTTTCCTTGACCAGCTGCTGAACGTGCTTGGGAGCGGAGCCACCGGCGCCGGTCTCGAACAGGCCGCCACCGTTGATCAGCGGAACGACGGAAAGCATCTTGGCGCTGGTGCCGAGCTCGAGGATCGGGAACAGGTCCGTGAGGTAGTCGCGGAGGACGTTACCGGTGACGGAGATGGTGTCCTCGCCCTTGCGGATGCGCTCCAGGGTGAAGGCTGTTGCCTCCTCCGGGGACATGATCTCGATCTGCAGGCCCTCGGTGTCGTGGTCCTTCAGGTACTCGTTGACCTTGGCGATGAGGTTGGCATCGTGCGCACGGCCCTTGTCCAGCCAGAAAACCGCCGGAGTCTGGGAAGCGCGGGCGCGGGTAACGGCCAGCTTGACCCAGTCGCGGATCGGGACATCCTTGGTCTGGCATGCGCGCCAGATGTCCCCCGGGGATACCTGGTGCTCGGTGAGGACGTTACCCTTGCTGTCCACGAGCTGGACGGTTCCGGCTGCCTCGATTTCGAAGGTTTTGTCGTGGCTGCCGTATTCCTCGGCTGCCTGCGCCATGAGGCCCACGTTGGGAACGGTGCCCATGGTGGTGGGGTCGAATGCGCCATTGGCACGGCAGTCGTCCAGGACTACCTGGTAGACGCCGGCGTAAGAGCTGTCCGGGATGACGGCGAGCGTGTCCGCTTCCTTGCCGTCCGGGCCCCACATGTGACCGGAGGAACGAATCATGGCCGGCATGGAAGCGTCGACGATGATGTCCGACGGAACGTGCAGGCTGGTGATGCCCTTGTCCGAGTCCACCATTGCCAACGCAGGTCCGTCTTCGAGGCCCTTGGTGATAGCAGCCTTGACGCCTTCGCGGACGTCTTCCGGCAGGTCTTCCAAGCCGCTAAGGATGGCTGCGAGACCGTTGTTCGGGCTGATGCCTGCGGCTGCGAGCTGCTTGCCGTAAGTATCGAAAAGCTCGGAGAAGTAAGCCTTGACCACGTGGCCGAAGATGATGGGGTCCGAGACCTTCATCATGGTGGCCTTCAGGTGTGCGGAGAAGAGGATGCCCTCTTCCTTGGCACGGGCAACCTGTGCCTTCAGGAACTCGTCCAGGGCGCCTGCGCGCAGAACGGTAGCGTCCACAACTTCACCGGCCAGGACGGGGAAGTCCTTCTTGAGGACCTTGGTACTGCCGTCTTCGCGGACCAGCTGGATGCTGAGCGAATCGTCAGCCTTGAGCACAACGGATTTCTCGTTGGAGCGGAAATCATTCTGGCCCATGGTGGCAACGTTGGTCTTGGAATCGGCAGACCAGGCACCCATGGAGTGCGGGTTCTGACGGGCGTAGTTCTTCACCGACAGCGGTGCGCGGCGGTCAGAGTTGCCTTCACGCAGCACCGGGTTCACAGCGGAGCCCTTGATTTTGTCGTAGCGCGAGCGGATGTCCGTCTCGGTGTCCGAGGAGGGGTTGTCCGGGTAGTCCGGGAGGGCGTAGCCCTGGGCCTGGAGCTCGGCGATGGCAGCCTTGAGCTGCGGCACCGAGGCGCTGATGTTGGGCAGCTTGATGATGTTGGCTTCCGGCTGCTTTGCCAGTTCGCCAAGCTCAGCAAGGGCGTTGCCCGTGCGCTGCTCTTCAGTCAGGAAATCGCCGAAAACGGCGATGATGCGGCCGGCCAGCGAAATATCGCGGGTCTCGACCTCCACACCTGCGGTCGAGGCATACGCTTCCACAATCGGCAGGAATGAGTAGGTAGCCAGCATCGGCGCTTCGTCTGTGTGGGTATAGATAATCTTGGCCATTGGCGGGGTTCTCCCTGAAAGTCTGCAGATTTCAACATCTCTAAACTTACCCGAGTAGACCGGATTGGCGGCTCTTCGTGTCCGGGATCACGTGTTCGTTACCGCGCGGGAAAGCGATTTACGCCCGACGGCGGCCTTGCCGCCCGAGCTGCCGACCGGCGTCGTGCAGTGCTCCCCGCCGCGTGACAAGAAGTGAAAGCAAAATATCACAAACTATGAAAGAACTCTTTACAAACTTGTCATACGTTGGGTAGCTTCGATTCCGTCAGTCGGCGGTCGCCATCACTGGCCGCCCCACTCCCTCGATAGGTTGGAAGAACGTGACAAAAACCAAGACCCTGGCCACAAGCCTGCTGAGTCTGTCCGCTGCCGCAATCCTTGCCCTGGTTGGAACCACCAGCGCAAATGCGGCCCCCGCCAAGGACATCGACTCCAGCGGCGTTGCGGTCAGCAGCCATGTAGCGTCGGACAACGGCGCCGCAGACTACTGGACCCCGGAACGCATGAAGAACGCCAAGTCCGGCGACATCCTCGCCAACAAGGCACTTGACCGCGGCCGGCTCCTCAACCTCGGAAAAGCCCCGGTCACCGAAGCCCCGGGCGCCCTTAAAAGCATAGAGGGCCAGCAAGCCTCCACCGACTCCAAGACCATCGACCGGAAGGTGAACCAGAGCGAAACGCCCGTCAAGCACATCGGCAAGATCTTCTTCACCCTCGGCGGCTCCAACTACGTCTGCTCCGGCAACTCCGTGACAGCAGCCAACAAGAGCACCGTGTCCACTGCAGGCCACTGCGTCAACGAGGGACCCGGCGCCTACGCCACCAACTTCGTGTTCGTACCCGCCTACCTCAACGGCTCCGCACCCTATGGCAAGTGGACAGCAAGGGCGCTGTACTCCCCCACCCAATGGGCGTCCAACGGCAACATGCAGTACGACACCGCCTTCGCCGTCATGAACACCCTCAACGGCCAGCGGCTCGCCGATGTCGTAGGCTCCTCCGGTGTCCAGTTCAACGCCGCCCGCGGCCTGAGCTACAAGTCCTTCGGCTACCCGGCAGCTGCTCCGTTCAACGGCGAATCGCTCAAAAGCTGCTCCGGCACCGCCACCAACGATCCCTACAACCCGCAGTTCGCCACCCAGGGAATCCCGTGCAACATGACCGGTGGTTCCTCGGGCGGTCCTTGGATCATCGGCAACAGCTCCGGCGGTTACCAGAACTCGGTGAACAGCTACGGCTACGGCAGCAACTCCAACACCATGTATGGCCCGTACTGGGGCTCCGTCATTCAGTCCACGTACACCACGGCGGCGGCTTCGTAGCAGTCTTCTTAGCGCGACCTTGTTAACAACGACGGCGGCCGTCCCCTACCCGGGGGCGGCCGCCGTTGCGTTTCACTGGCTTTGGGCTGTTGCCCGCCGTTGTTTAGTGGAAGAAGTGGCGTGCACCGGTGAAGTACATCGTGATGCCGGCAGCGTTGGCTGCGGCAATGACTTCCTCATCGCGGACAGAACCGCCGGGCTGGACCACGGCGCGAACACCGGCGTCGATCAGGATCTGCAGGCCATCAGCGAACGGGAAGAATGCATCCGAGGCTGCAACGGCACCGCGTGCACGCTCTGGTGCGTTGGTCGCGTCGGCGTTCGAAGCGCCGCCAGCACCTTCGACGTCGGACTCCACCGTGACGCCCAGCGTGTTGGCGCGCTCGACGGCAAGGCGGCAGGAGTCCAGGCGGTTGACCTGGCCCATACCGATGCCCACAGCTGCGCCGTGATCTGCGATCAGGATGGCGTTGGACTTGGCGGCGCGGCAGGCAGTCCAGGCGAAGGCGAGGTCGGCGAGGGTTGCTTCATCTGCGGCTTCACCGGCTGCGAGGGTCCAATTGGCGGGGTTATCGCCGTCGGCGTCCACCTTGTCGCTCATCTGAACCAGCACGCCACCGGAGACCTGGCGCATTTCGGAGGGGTAGCGGCCGTAGCCCTCAGGCAGGGCAAGCAGCCGGATGTTCTTCTTCTTGGAAAGAATCTCCACGGCTTCCGGCTCAAAGTCCGGAGCAATGACAACCTCAGTGAAGATGTCGGCAACCGTGCGGGCCATGCCAGCGGTGACGGTGCGGTTCGCGGCGATCACGCCACCGAAAGCGGAAACGGGGTCGCAGGCGTGGGCCTTGGCGTGGGCGTCAGCGATCGGATCTGCAGCGTCGGCGGAACCGACAGCGACACCACACGGGTTGGCGTGCTTGATGATCGCAACGGCGGGCTCGGCGAAGTCGAACGCAGCACGGAGGGCGGCGTCGGCGTCGACGAAGTTGTTGTAGCTCATGGCCTTGCCGTGCAGCTGGTCAGCCTGCGCGATGCCGGCCGGAGCAGCCTTGTCCACGTAGAGGGCAGCCTGCTGGTGCGGGTTCTCGCCGTAGCGGAGGACCTCGGAACGCTCCAAGGACAGACCTGCGTAGGCAGGCCAGTCGATGACGCCGTCGCCGTCTTCATCCAGGAACTGGCTGGCGGTCCAGGTTGCCACAGCGTTGTCGTAGCTGGCCGTGTGCGCGAACGCCTTGGCGGCCAGGCGGCGACGGGTGTTGAGGTCGAAGCCGCCTTCTTGTGCTGCAGCAACCACTGCGCCGTAGAAGTTCGGGTCCGTGACAATGGCGACGGCGGCGTGGTTCTTCGCGGCCGAACGCACCATCGCGGGGCCTCCGATGTCGATCTGCTCAACCACATCGTCCTGTGCTGCGCCGGACTTCACGGTCTCGACGAACGGGTACAGGTTCACCACGACGAGATCGAACGTCTCGATCTCCATACCGGCGAGGGTTTCCATGTGGGCCGGGACGCGACGGTCGGCCAGGATGCCGCCGTGCACGCGCGGGTGCAGCGTCTTGACGCGGCCGTCCAGCATTTCCGGGGAGCCGGTGACTTCTTCGACTTCCTTGACCGGGATGCCTGCGGCAGCGATCTTCTTGGCGGTGGAGCCGGTGGAAACAATGGCGACGCCGGCTGCGTGCAGGCCCTTCGCGAGCTCCTCCAGTCCCGTCTTGTCGTAAACCGAGATCAGTGCACGGCGGATGGGAACACGGTCAAGCTGCGTCAAGCTCACAAAAGTCTCCGTCTTAGTTCGCGTAGATGTCGCGGGTGGTGGGATACGGAGAGTTTATCGTGTTTCGTTGGCGCGCTCGTTTCGGGTCCTGGTTGGTCTTGCGTTGCGGGGCCCGGTCTTCGCCCCATGCCCCACGTTTGCCACGCACAACATGCCCCACAACATAGGGTTGAGCCATGGAAGCCACCGATGTCGTTCTCGCCGCCGATGTAGGGAAGAGCCGTTGCCGCGTGGAGCTGCGCAGCGGCACCGAATTACTTGGCGCGGCGGACCAGCACGGGTTCCCCGGAGTCCACATGGACAACGGCCCCACCATCGCTTTCGACCTCCTCCTTGAGACGGTCTCGATGCTTCCGCCCGGCCTGCCTGTGAGCACGTTGACGGGAATCGGCGCAGCAGTTGCCGGCGTCGAGGCTTCTGCGGAGAAGTCCCGCGAGCTCGCAACTATGTTGTCGCAGCGCTTCGGCGTCCCGGCAGCTGTCCTTTCGGACGCCACAGCGGCCCAACTTGGAGCCCTCCAAGGCGCGCCGGGCACTACCCTGATCGTGGGTACGGGGGCGGTGGCCTTCCGTTTCGATGAAGCCGGCGTCCTTCATCGCGCCGACGGTTGGGGACCCTATCTGGGCGATCGTGGCAGCGGCCGCTGGATCGGCCAGCGGGGGCTCCAGGCCGTTTTGGAAGCGCACGACGGCGGCCCCTCCACATCGCTTTCGGCTGCGGCGGGGGCTCTGGTGGACTCCCCGGAAATGCTCCCGGCATGGCTCGCATCCGTCGAAAACCCGTACCGCGCCATGGCCCGGTTCGCGCCGCTGGTTCTGCACGCCGCGGAGGCGGGTGACGCCGTCGCGAATGTCATTGTGGACGAGGCCTGCCGCATCCTGACCAAGACCGTGCAGCTGGCCGCGGGCGGCGACTCCGGGAGCTCACGCCGTGTTGCCCTGCTGGGCGGAGTGGTCAGCTCCGGGTTCTTCGCGGAGCTCTTGCGGAAGTCCCTTGCTTCGGCTGGGATTGAGGTGGTGGCCCCGCTGGGCGATGGCTTGGACGGTGCTGCCCTCGCTGCGACGCGCCGCGGGCTCATCCAGGAAAGGTACATCCACCGTGACGGAACAAACTGGCCCGACTCGCCCCACTGACGCGGACAGGCTCGCCGGCCTGCGCACGGAACTCGCCGGGCTGGAGACCGAAGCCGCGGCCGAGAACCTGAGCGAACTGGACACCATGGGCACCGAGGAACTCGTCGCGGCCATGCTTGCCCACACTGCAGGAGTACACGCCGCGGTTGAAGCAGCGAGCCCTGCGATTGTTCAAACGGTCGACGCCGTTGCGGAGCGACTCCAGCGTGGAGGTCGCCTTCTCTATGTGGGGGCTGGAACGGCCGGGCGCCTGGGTGTGCTCGACGCGAGCGAGTGCCCACCGACGTTCGGCACCCCGCCGGGACTCGTCGTCGGACTTATCGCAGGTGGCGTCCAGGCGATCCAGAAACCCGTTGAGTACGCCGAGGATAACGCGACCGCAGGCGCGCGCGACCTGCACGACATCAACGTGACGGAAGCGGACGCCGTCGTGGGTATTACTGCGTCCGGCCGAACGCCTTACGTGATCGGCGCTCTGGAAGAGGCCCGGAAAAAGGGTGCGTTCACGGCGTCGCTGGCTTGCAACAAGGGCTCGGCCGTCAGCCATCTTGCGGATGTGGCGATTGAGGTAGTGGTGGGTCCGGAGTTCATTGCGGGCTCGACGCGACTGAACTCGGGCACGGCCCAGAAACTTGTCCTCAACATGATCAGCACACTGGTGATGGTGAAGCTCGGTAAGACGTACGGGAACCTGATGGTTGACCTGCGCGCGACCAACGAGAAACTCCTGGCCCGCTCGCAACGGACAGTGCAGCACGCCACCGGAGTGGACGCGCATGAAGCCGTGGCAGCACTGGACTCGGTCAACGGCTCGGTAAAAGCCGCCATCCTGGTGCTGCTCACCGGCATCGAACCAGCTCAGGCCAAGAGAGCTCTCGAAGAAGCCGGTGGTTACCTGCGAAGGGCGATTGAAAACCAGAAGTAACGCGAACGGCGGTGTTGGCCCGAGCGCATAAAGTTGCATGCAGGAGGGCAGATGAATACATACACAGCCGTGCCCAGCGGCGAACAAGTTGTGCAGGAACTGCCATGGCGGTGGAAGGTCCAAGGCAGGATCTTCGTGATCGGTGGGCTCGGATTCATGTTCGACGCCTGGGATGTGACGCTCAACGGCATCCTCATTCCGCTTCTGTCCAAGCATTGGTCCCTGCAGCCCGCTGATGCTGCGTGGATCGGTACGGCCAACCTGATCGGCATGGCTCTGGGCGCGTTTGCGTGGGGAACCATCGCCGACACCATCGGGCGCAAGAAGGCGTTCACGGCCACCCTCCTGATCTTCAGCATCTTCACCGTGCTCGGCGCCTTCGCCCCGGACATCGTGTGGTTCTGCATCTTCCGCTTCATGGCCGGGTTTGGGCTGGGCGGCTGCATCCCGGTGGACTATGCCCTGGTGGGTGAGTTCACGCCTCGCAGGCAGCGGGGCAAAGTCCTCACGGCGATGGATGGCTGGTGGCCCGTGGGCGCGGCTCTCTGTGGCTTCATCTCCGCTGGACTCGTTGCTGCCTTTGGCGACTGGCGGCTCACCATGCTGATTATGGTTCTGCCTGCGCTCCTCGTTTTCTGGGTGCGGCGCAGTGTCCCGGAGTCCCCGTTGTTCCTGATTCGGGCCGGCCGTCGGGCTGAGGCAGCGGCGGTGATTGATGGTTTGGTGGAGGCAACGGGCGCATCACCCCGGGCGTATAGCCTGCCGGAACCCCAAGCCGCCCCCAGGCTCTCCCCCGGCAGCGCCTGGGAACAGCTTCGAAAAATCTGGACATTTAACTGGAAAATCACCACCGCAGCCTGGGCCCTGTTCTTCAGCATCCTGTTGGTCTATTACCTGTCCCTGACGTGGATGCCCCGGATCCTCATTGGCGCCGGCTTCGAGGAGTACAAAGCCTTCGTCACCACAGCCGGGATGGCCGCCGTCGGGCTTTTGGGCGTGGTGGTCGCGGCACTGCTGGTGGAGCGGGTGGGCCGCAAGTGGATCCTCGCCATCACCGGTCCGCTTTCCGCGCTGACGTTGGTGATCGTCGCGTTTGTGGTGGATGTTCCGCAGGCCGCCGTGTTCTGGCTGTTGGTGTTCGGCTTCGTGGTCCAGGTGGCAATCCCGGTCCTCTACGCCTATGTGTCCGAGCTGTATCCCACGGAACTCCGGGGCTCAGGCTTCGGCTGGGCCTCGACGTTCTCCCGCATCGGCGCAGGCTTCGGGCCTTTGGTGTTCGCTTCGTTCTTCTGGCCCGAGTTCGGCCTGGCTCAGTCGTTTGCGATGGCCGGTGGGCTGGTGCTGCTCTCTGTGGTGTGGATGGCGTTCTTCGCTCCCGAGACGAAGCAGCGCGTGTTGCGTTAGCTTCCCCAACTAGGTCGCACTTAAGCGCGTTTAGAGGCCGCTAAACGCGCACAACTGCGACTTACTTGGGTGACCAACCGCGTTGCTCGAGCGCCCGCCTCACCTTGGCCACCGCGGACCTCGCGCCGGTGGTCATGTGACGCTTGGAGATACGGACCAGGATCCACCCTGCCCGGCTGAACTCCTCCTCGCGGGCAATATCCCGCACGATCTGCTCGGCCTCCGAATGGCCCTCCCCGTCGTATTCGACCGCCACCCGCCACTCGCGATAAGTTACATCCGATTGACGCACGACGCCGGGACCCAACTCCGTGGGTACGTTGACTTCCGCAGTCGGTAGCCCCGCCCGGTCCAGTGCCAGCCGAAGCCGCGTTTCGGGGGCCGAGTCGGCGCCGACGCACGCCTGTTCCAGGGCAAGACGGGCTTTGCGGATCCCCGGTGTCCCCCAATGGCGGTCGAGCATGTCTTCCAGGTCATCCACCGTGCAGTAAGGCGCGCTGCGTCCCTCGAATTCCGGCCTCGGTATGCGCAGCAAGTGATCCGCCACCACAGTGATCTCGTCGATGTCCATTTTCCGCGCGCAGTCCAACCATGTTCGGGCTCTGCTCGTGATGTACAGGCCGTTAAGCGTGGTGATTTCGTCTTCAAAGAACTGGCCCCGGTGGCCAATGACGCCTCGGCGACGAGGAATCGCCATGGTGTGAGGGCGTGCGATGTGGATTCTTGGGTCATTGCTGCCAGGCAAGAACGCCGGAAACCCCCACAACAAAAAGGCAGTCGCGTGGGACGCGGCTGAGAACGGAGTAACAAGGGTCACCGGACGAACGGTTTCAGCAAGGGCGAGCGGAGCATCCGACTGAGGTATCCGAATCGCCCTGCTCGGTGAGACCAGGCTTCGGTGACTCAGCCGCCGTCGGGATACCCCCGCTGCAACGGCTTCCTGCCAGGTGAAAGGCAACGAAGCGAGTGATTCAGGAAGGGGTCGCGGAGTCTTCATGCCCCATGCTGACAAACTTCCCTATGGGCGTGCGGCGTTATCCACAGGCAGAGGACGTCAACCGGAATCTAAGTAGCAGCACTGCGCGTTTTGAGGGCGCAAAACGCGCTTAAATGCGACCTAGTTGGGAGAAGCGGCGAGGTCGGCCAGCGTCTGGACCAGCAGGCGGCGCTCCACTACCTTGATGCGCTCGTGCAGGGTTTCCTCGGTGTCATTCGGCAGCACGGATACTGCCTCCTGGGCAATGATGGGCCCCGTGTCCACGCCGGCGTCGGCCCAGTGAACCGTGCAACCCGTGACCTTCACGCCGTAAGCCATGGCGTCGCGGACACCGTGGGCGCCCGGGAAGGACGGCAGCAGCGCCGGGTGTGTGTTGACGTACTTGCCGTTGAAGGCCTCGATGAAGTCGGCGCTCACGATCCGCATGAATCCTGAAGACACCACCACGTCCGGGTTATAGGAAAGGACCTTGTCGCGGAGCGCGGCGTCCCATTCGGCGCGGGTTTCGAACGAGTTGAAGTTCACCACGAAGGTCTCAATGCCGGCCTCGTCCGAGCGCTCCACACCGTAGGTATCGGGGCGGTCGGCGCCCACAGCGGCGATCTCGACATCCAGTTCACCCGACTTCACGGCGTCGATGACAGCCTGAAGATTGGAACCAGTACCGGACACGAGGACAACAATGCGCATTGCACTAGCTTATGGGCGGCTCGCGTAGGCTGGAAAACATGAATCCCGACGTCGGTCGCAAGCCGAGCCAGCAACCCCGCACCGCCGCGGAAAAGTCCGCTTTCGGCGTGACACAGATCCTGTTCCGCGCTTTCCTTTTGTCGGCTTTGGGATCGTTTTTCGTGTTCTCCCTGAACGTGAACTACGTGTGGTTGAGCGCCATCCTGACGATCGCCGGTTTGGTGCTCGGGATCGTGGTCCTGGTCCGGTCGGTGAAGTACAAGCACCCTCGGCTGGTGTTGTTCGGCACCATCTCGGGACTCGTGGTCTCGGCGATCATGTGCCTGCTGATTCTGACGTCTGTGCTCTTCTTCAAACAAGTCACCACTTATCAGGATTGCGCTCGCTCGGCGCTGACGGAATCCGCCAAGACACAGTGCCTCACGCAGCTTGAGGACTCGATGCCGGGCCCGGTCCGCTAAAGCGAGCCCAACAAAAGCGGGCCGGCAACCTCAGGCGTGTTCGTCGTCGAACGCTACTTCGTCCAGGTTCGCCTCGCGCAGCTTCTGGCGGCGTTCCAGCCACGGCCCCACTGCATAACCGATCACGACGCCGATGCCCACTTCGGCGGCCAGCCAGACTGCCGTCCACAGCGGGTGGGGTCCGATTTCCGTGAGCCGGCCGATGCCTGCTGAACCACGGGCGACCCATGCGAGCGCACCGCTCAGGACACCGGCGACAGCTCCAACGAACGCCCCCAGGAACAACGTGGACGCCGCGGCGGTGAACCAGCGGGCCTTAATTTTGATGGAGAGCCATTCGTCGAAGTGGTTTTCGCCTTCGCGGAGGAACCACCAGCCAGCCATGATCCCCGCAACGACGGGGAGGGCGAGAGCCATTGCTCCGGCGTCGAGCTGTCCGGCGGGAAGCCCGCCGAAAACGGGGACGGCAGGCAGAGGTCCGACGGCGGTGCCCAGCGGCCCGGCATGCGAGCCGACACCGAGCGAGAACCCAGCCCCGGAGGACCAGGCCAAAGCGAAGACTACGAGGTTGGGAAGGAAGCCGAGTTGCGCGATCGTGAGGACGGCCCCGCCCAGAGCGCCGGCTTGGAGGCCTTCGTAAACAGCGATGATGTCCGTCCAGTGCCACACGATGTCCACGGCCAACAGGACCGCGGCCAAGCACACGGCGGCCATGGTCGCAACGAATCCGGCCTTCAGCGCTGAGCCGACGTAGGAGCCCGCCCACCGTGAGTGTTGGCTGGTCTTCGCGATCCAGGCGACGGCGTCCACACCGATGAGCCTGCTCCAGGAGCCTGCCTCACGCCGGGCGCCGACCACCAGGCCCAATGCGAAGGAGATCAGTGGGATAGTCATGGCGAACCAGAGGTTGATGACCACCTCGGGGGTGCGGCACACGAATCCTGTCGCTGTCCCGAACGCGGCGTAAACAAGGCAGGCACCCAGGAACGCCTGCCACAGCTGGTCCGTGTAGGAAGCGCGGGCAAGTCGTCGTCCCGCCCGCCATGCAAGCAGGAACGGAATGAGCGTCAGGCCCAAGGGAATCAGCGAAAGAAGACCCGTTCCAGGCTGGCCGGCTGTGCCCACGTTGACCTGTGCCAAAGTCAGCGGAACACCGTGGATCAGCAGCCAGGCCTGCCCGGCAAGGCGCGCCAGGAAGTCCACGTTCCGGTTCTGGAATCCGTCGGTGGCCCACACTCCCACTAAGGGAA
Organism: Arthrobacter sp. 1088; assembly: GCF_031455315.1. Lineage (NCBI taxonomy): Bacteria > Bacillati > Actinomycetota > Actinomycetes > Micrococcales > Micrococcaceae > Arthrobacter > Arthrobacter sp. 1088. The sequence continues at coordinate 404,246 of NZ_JAVDSM010000003.1, read as the reverse complement.
GCACAACAACGATGGCCGAAATGAAGGCTGCCTGTGCCGCTTCCAAACCGCCCTGTAGCCAAAGGGGCATCGGGAGGCCACGGTTTCCGGTCTGATCAGCGCGCAGTTTCATCGTGTCCTATCGTGCCACGGTAGGCAGCGCTCCCCCGGCAGGCGCCCTGTAATACCGCCAATTCCAGCGCTTTTTGCATGAACCGGCCGTAAAATGGGAGATGTTCGCAAAGGTGACTGGAGGACGACATGAGTACGTCTGCTTCACATGCACGCGGTGTCCATTTCGGACGGCAAGACATCCAGGTGGTAGGTCTGGGTGTGGGTGTCATCGTTGGGCTGGTGGGCATCCTGGGCTTCATTCCAGGCATCACCATGCAGTACGCGGAGCTGCAATTCTTCGGCCCGGACTCGCATGCGATGCTCTTTGGCGTGTTCCAGGTATCCGTGCTGCTCAACCTCGTACAGCTGGCCATCGGCGCGACGGGTTGGGCCATGTCCCGCACAGCCCACGGCGCGAGGAACTTCCTGATGGGCTTTGGCGCCCTGTACATCGTGCTGAGCATCTACGGGCTGAGCGTCGGAGTCGATTCCGCAGCCAACTTCCTGTCGCTGAACTCTGTGGACAACTGGTCTCACATGGTGCTGGGCATCCTGATGATCGCCGCCGGTTGGATGTTTGCCCAGTACTTCACAGACGATAAAAAGGCCCGGAAATAATAGAAGCCGGGAACTAGGAGCGGCCAATGAACAGGTGTCACAACTAATAAACAGAAAGTCGTACTAGCAGCTGGTGCAGCCACCTACGGATTCTCTCCAAAGGTTGCACCAGCCTTCTTTGTTAAGGCTCGACGGCGGGTTGCCACGTTACGGGGCAGGCTCCAGCCTGGCTGGGGGTCGTGGCACAAATGACGCACAAAAGTGCTGGACTTCCCTGCTGCAGCCCAACGAGACTGTGTACACGAACAGGCACACGGCCTATGGGGGTCAACGGATGAGGCCGGTTCACATCGTCTGAAGGGACAAGGTCAATGAACGACCTCTCGGCATTTTTCCCCTTGATCGCCGGCATTCTTGGCGTGGTTGTTGTCATCGGCTTCGTGTGGCTGGCAACCAAGGCGATGTGGAAGGTGGCGGAACCGAACGAGGCCCTGATCATTTCAGGGCTGACCCGTGGCACGCTCGAAAATACCGATGGCATGGATTTCAAGATCGTCACGGGCAAGGGCGCCTTGGTGGTTCCGGGACTGCAGACCGTGCGAACCCTGGCGCTGACGCTGAATGAGACGGAGCTCAAGGTTTCCTGTGTGACGTCCCAGGGCATCCAGGTGATTGTGGACGGCGTGGTGATCTACAAGATTGGCGACGCTCCCCCGTTCATCGCGAACGCTGCGCGAAGATTCCTGGGGCAGCAGCCGAAGATGGAGAGCCAGGTCTACAACGTGTTTGAAGGGCATCTCCGCTCGATCATCGGCAGCATGACTGTTGAGGAAATCATCCGCGAGCGCGACAAGCTCGCCTCACTCGTCCGCAGTGCCAGTGGCGTGGAGATGGAGAAGCTTGGCCTCGTGGTGGATTCGCTGCAGATCAAGGACCTGCAGGACCCCACGGGGTACATCCAGAACCTTGCCAAGCCGCACATTGCCCAGGTCAAGATGGAGGCCCGGATCGCTGAGGCCACACGCAACCGTGAGGCGGCTGAGAAGGAAGCGGAAGCTGCTGCACTGATTGCCGATGCCCAAAGCCTGTCCGCCATCAAGCAATCCGCTGCGCAGGCGAATGCTGAACAGGCCCGGGCCAACGCTGCTCAAGCCGGACCGTTGGCCGATGCTACTGCCCGGCAGCAGGTGGTGGTCCAGGAGACCGAGGTGGCAAAGCTCGAGGCCGACCGCGAAGAGCAGAAGTTGCAGACAACCATCCGCAAGCCTGCCGATGCCAAGGCCTACGCGCAGAGGACCGAGGCTGAAGCGAAGAAGGCCGCTGATATCAGTGCTGCCGAGGCCCTCGCGAAGCGCATCGAACTCGACGCGCAAGCCAACGCCCGGCGCGTTGAACTCGAGGCCCAAGCAAATGCTGGAGCTGCAGCGGCAATGGCAGGCGCAACCCGCGTGACAGGTGAAGCCGAGGCTGCTGCGACGACGGCCCGAGGAAATGCAGCAGCATCCGCAGTTAAGGCCAAGGCGTTGGCTGAGGCGGAAGGCATCAAGGCCCGCGGTGAAGCGTTGGAGACAAACCAGGAAGCTGTCATCAACCAGCAAATCGCCGAGAACATGCCTGCCATCGTTTCGGCTGCGGCGGAGCCTTTCTCGCGCATCGGTCAGCTGACGGTGCTGAACGGCGGCGACGGGCTGAACAGCATGGTGGGTGGAATCCTGTCCCAGGTTGGGAGCTTCCTCCCGTCCCTGGCTTCGGCCTTGAAGGGGAATGGAGTCAATCGACCGGCTGCTGCACCCACCCGGCCCACGGCCGTGAAGTCCCCGGCGGCGAAGGCGTCGGATGCGGCGTCAGATGCATAGAGAGGTCAATCGGAGCCTCACCGGCAAGATCGGAAGGGTGACCGGGACCATCGCACCGGGCACCATCGGCGAAGTCATGCTCCCCTTCCATGGCGGTACCAGCGCATTTTTTGCCTACCCATTCGACAAGACCAGCGTCTTTCCTGTGGGCGAGAAGGTACTGGTGATCTATTTCGAGCCGCCCCAGACCGTCTACGTCGACGAGCTTCCGGATGTACTTCGGGAATCCTGACGTGGGGACTGGGCCGACAATGCAAAATACTAGGGCTGCGGTCCGTAGATGAATTCCTTGGCGTGATGGACTGCCTTCTTGAAGGCGTCGTTACGCAACGAGACCTGCTCTTTGCTCCCACCCTTTCCGGGTTCGATGAACGTAGTTGGCCCTGGGCGGAGGATCCAAATATCCCCGGCCGGCGGAAGGTAGAAGACGCCGAAGGACCGATGTTCGGGATCGTCCGTCCAAATGGGAACCACGGCCACAGCCGCACCAGTATCAACATTGATCCATTGAGCGCGCGGCATGGGCTGCTCGTGGACTTCCGGGTCCAGGAACGGCGCGGTGCCCTTTCCCCAACGATTCTCGAATCGCTCGTAGAACGCGGGCATCAGATGGCTGTCGTACGAGCGCCAGGCACTCATAAGTATCTCCTTCGGGCTTTGGGCGAGGGGTATCCGGGGTTCGTCCCGGGCAGTGGTTCCCAGTGGACCGGGCCGAACACGAGAGGCTGCTGATCCTTTTGACTGGCAGCGGGAGTAGCCGGCGTCTTGTGGACGCGGACCTTTACCGGCTTCCCGGTGGAACCGCTGGGCCCTGACGAGCCGGCCGACGAGCTACCCGCTCTCCGGCTGTGGTCGTACGCACTCCGCTTCGCCGGATCCGAGAGCACAACATACGCCTGCATGATGGCGTGCAGTTTCTGGAGGTCGGCCGCCTTGGTGGTGTCGCCGTCGTCGGCCTTTTTGCGGGTATCGGGGTGGTGCGTGCGGAGCAGCGAGCGGTAGGCGTGGGTGATTTCACGGGCTGTCGCGCCGGGAGCCACGTTCAAGATCGCGTAGTAGTCGGGTTGTTTGGTGCTCACTGCTGGTTCCGGATAAGTGCTGCGGATTTGGCGATGGCCCCCGGCATGGGCCGGGGGCCATCAATCGGGAGACAACGTCGGGGACCGCGTTTCATCTGCACGACAAGTGCTGTGGCGTGGCGCGAAGCCTGCGCCCATCTGTTCCGATGCGGTCGGTCTGAAGCTCCCGGCCTGACGCCCCGCTGGTCAGCCACCCCCGGGTGGAGCTCCAACGGGGCAGCTTTGGTTAGGCGTTGATCTCCTGCCGTTGGCTATTGGAAGAAATCTCGATACGCCGCGGCTTTGCCTTCTCGGCGACGGGGATGCGGAGTGTCAGCACACCTGCGTCGTAGCTGGCCTGGATGCCTTCGGTGTCCAGGGTGTCACCCAGAATGAGCTGCCGGCTGAAGACGCCTTGCGGGCGTTCGGCGGCAATCATCTCGGTGTTCTCGCCCGCAGGCGACTTACGTTCTGCCTTAACCGTCAGGACGTTGCTTTCGACGTCCAGTTCCACCGAATCAGGCGTGACGCCCGGCAGATCGAAGGCAACAATGAATTGCCCGTCCTCCTGCCAAGCATCCATCGGCATGCCGGCAGGCCTTGCTGTTGTGCCAAAAACCTGTTGGGCGAGCCTGTCGAATTCGCGGAACGGGTCTGTGCGCATCAGCATTTGGTTCTCACTCCTTCAGATCTTGATGCGGTTTTGTTGTTCTGCCAGCCTTCCAGATCTGTGTTGGCTGGTATAGATTTTTTATAGCACTGGTGAGAGAGTGGTGCAAGAGGTTTTTTCAAAGATTTTTTGAGAGGTTTGCATGGCTGGCGATGGTGACACCGAGCGTCTGGATCACGACGGCGGTACGCCCGCGGAGGCGGACGGCGCTGCCGCACGTGACGCTGCGGACCGGGACGGTCGTGGCGTCTACGCCATTTCCGTTGCGGCCGAACTGGTAGGCACCGGGCAGCAAAACATTCGGCAGTACGAGCGCAAAGGGCTCCTCACTCCTGAAAGGACCGACGGCGGCACTCGCCGCTACAGCGAACAGGACCTTGAGACCCTCCGGAGGATTGGCGCGCTCCTGGACGAAGGCCTGAACCTGGCCGGGGTGAAGCGCGTGCTGGAGCTGGAGGCCGCAAACCGGGGACTGACGGAGGACAACCGGGGCCTGGCCGACGACAATCGCGAGCTCCGGGCGGACAACCGCGGGCTACGGAAGGATCTGAAGCGGGCGCGGGGTGGGCAGGCTGGATAGGCGCAACCTATCCGCCCTATTCCAAGGCGTAAGCCCTATCAACACCCCCGTGCAATCAAAGGGTCTTCCGACGTCCGGACCACTTGCACACGTAACAAAGCGTGGCTCAGCGCGGGTTCCCATAATCCTAGGAAGACCGCAGATATGGTGATCCTCAGCGGAAAAGTTGCCAATGATATGACTGATTCGCGGTGACTCTGTCGTCGGCAGACGGTGTTGGTTCGAGACCAGGGCAGAGTGCGGAGATCACTCCAACTCGCATCTAAAGAAGGAAGAGCAATGCGTAAAGCACTCATGGGGGCTTCCCTTATTCTCGGGATCACGATGGCGCTCACCGCCTGCGGTGGCGCCATCGCAAGAAACACCCCATCAGAATCGGCCAAAGCGTCCGACGAGCCGGTCACCGCTCCAACTGCCACACCAGTAGCCACTCCCAAGTCCACGCCCTCGCCGACAGGCAACGCCAAGTCTGCACGTGGCAATTTCATCGCTGGTCTCGGCGACATTGGAACGTTCAGCAACCAGAGCAGCAAGAAGGTCACTACCAAATTCACTGTGGACAGCATCCTCGACACAGTCTGCACTGAGCCGTATTCCCGGCCTGCGGAGAATGGCCGGATTATCGCCGTTGCCATGACCGTAGAGACCACCCCGGAACTCGCACAAGATTCCTTCCCAAAGCACTTGGTGTCCGCGCACGATTTCAAGTTCATTGCAGCCAATGGCACGACCTTCAACGGTAGTCTGGGCACCACGGCAACATACTCTTGCATCGACGATGCACTTGAATTCCCGAGCGGTGGCATGGGACCCGCTGAAAAGGTGTCGGCCAGCGTTGTACTCGACCTTCCACCGGGTGCCGGCACCCTCGTTTACACGGGCGGCGCATACACCGGCCCGTTCTTTGAGTACCCCATCAGCTAGCGATTTCCATTGAGCGGCCGGTTCCAGAATTAGTCTGGGACCGGCCGCATTTTTAAGGGCTCAGTGTCAGAAACTCGCCTCGCATGAAGTGTGGATCTTTCCTATTTATCGACGTTCGCCTAAAGAATCGCTGTCATCCCGTTCCACCCAGTCCCAACACGGGAAGCCGAAGGCCACCAGGATCCGCCTTGCCCCGAGTACAGCCACAGCTCTCCGGCGCCGTTTCGGGCCAGGATATCCGCGCGCCCGTCGCCGTCGAAGTCTCCGGGTCCAACCAGGGAGTTCATGACGTTCCAGCCTTGCCCGATTGCCTGTCGCGGCAGCCAGCTGCCGTAACCGTTGGGTGGGTAGAGCCACAGTGCACCGGCGCCGTCGCGGGCAGCGATGTCGGACAGGCCGTCCCCGTTGAAGTCGCCGACGCCAGTGATCTCGGACATGTCCGACCACCCTGAACCGACCCACATCCTGGGTAACCAGCCGCCGCTGCCATCTCCCCGATAAACCCAAAGGGCACCTCCGCGGTCGCGCGCTGCAACGTCTACAAACCCCTCGCCGTGGAAGTCAATCCCTTCGATCGCGCTCATGCCTTCCCAGCCACTGCCGGCCTGTACCCGCGGTTTCCAGCCTGCTGAACCGTTGCCCGGATACAGCCAGAGGAGGCCCCCTCCATCACGGGCAAGCACATCAGCGTGGTCATCGCCGTTGAAGTCGCCCGGAGCAACCAGTGCCGTCATGACGTTCCACCCCTGCCCGACCTGGAGGCGAGGCAGCCACCCACCCGCGCCGTTACCGGGGTAAAGCCACAGCACGCCGGAAGCTTCCCGAGCCAAAATGTCAGCAAAGCCATCGCCGTTGAAGTCATTCTTAACAGGAGCCGGCACCGTCCCATCGATCACCGACACGGAGTCGCTGCCATTGTTAGCCACGTACGCCTTTCCCGTAGACGGGTTCGCAGCCGCTGAAACCGGGTTCTGCCCCGTGAAGACCGCCGAGACGCTGTTGTCGGCGCCATCGATGACGGTGGTTCCCCGGCCGGACATAGGGACGTAGATCTTGTTGCTCGTTTGATCCACCACTATGTCGCTGACAAGCGATGGGGTGATGATCTGCACAATCTCAGTCAGGGTGGCCCCATCAATGACTTTGACGTAGCCGTCCGTGGAGTTGCTGTCTGCAGCCACGTAGATCCTATTGGTGGCCGGGTTGACGGCTAACATCCCCACTTTGCTGGAAGATTCGATCTTATCCGTGGTTTTGTCGGTTGCGCCGTCAATCACGCCAACTCCGGCACCGTACCTTCCCAGCGTGGTGTAGTAGATCTTGTTGGTTGCCTGGTTGACTGCGAGGGCGCGAATGAACCCAGCGCCGATGATAATGTCGCCGGTAACGCTGCCAGCAGCGTCGATGACTCTGATAGTTCCGCTGGAGTTTACGTAGACCTTGTTCGTGACGGGGTTGACCACGATGTCCTGTGCACCTCCCGAGAGAGGAACAGTGGAAATTGCGTTCGTAACACCGTCGATGATGGCAACGCCGGAAGCGATACCGACGTAGATCTTGTTGCTCGTTTCGTTCACAGCCACCACGCCAGCCCCGGAGCCCACGGGCAAAGACGTTACGGCGTGCGTCACGCCGTCAACCACTGCAACGGACCCACCAATCTCGCTGACGTAGATCTTGTTGGTCGCAGTGTTCACAGCAACGTCCACGGGCATGTCTCCCGAATACAAGACGTCTCCGCCAGAAGCTCCATTGATGACGAACACGCCCTCAAACGTGGCAACATACGCCTGGTTCGTCAGAGGGTTTACGGCAATTTTCCCAGGCTGGTCCCCCACAGGAACAACATTCGTCACCGCATCTGCAACAGCCGGCGAGACGGTCGTTGTCAATGGACCAAGCGTTCCCAGCAACAAAGCCAGGCCCAATCCGACGGCGACTGTCCGCGCCGCCGCCCGGCGCCGGCGTCGTACGCTTACTCCCCCAAGCGCGCGCGAATCATCAATAACAGCACCCATTTTGAACCCCCAAAGTCGAGACGCGGCAGCGCGTCATTGAACGGGAGTCTACCGGGCGGCTCCGACAAACAGGACACCCTCCTGTTAACCAACTCTTCCTCCACAGGCCACCCGTTCGAACCCGCAAAGCCAACCGCCCCGACCACCGTTGAAGGCGTGAGGATCGCAATCGTCGCCGAATCATTCCTGCCACTGATGAATGGGGTAACCCATTCCATCCTGCGGGTGCTGGAGCATCTGCAGGAGCGCGGGGACGAGGTGATGGTGATCGCGCCGTCGACGTCGGACACTGATGTTTCGAGCGTCGTCAAAGGTGCGTATGTGCACAGGCTTCCGTCCGTGCCGCTGGCGGGTTACACGAATGTGCGGGTTGCTTTGGGTGGTGTGAATCGGGTCAAGCGAATCCTTGCCGATTTCGCCCCCGACGTCGTTCATCTCGCCTCGCCATTCGTGCTGGGCTGGCGAGCTGTGCAGGCTGCCGATCAACTCGGCATCCCGACGGTCGCGATCTACCAGACCGAGGTTCCCAGCTACGCCGCCCGCTACGGGGTGCCGTTCCTGGAGAACTGGGCGTGGAACCGTGTGGACAACATCCATCTCCTGGCCACCCGGACCCTCGTGCCGTCCACGTTCGCGCTGAACCAGTTGCGCGGCCGCGGCATCCTGCGAGTGGATATGTGGCGCCGCGGCGTGGATACCGCGCGCTTCAACCCTGCGAAACGTTCGACGGCGTGGCGCAGATCGGTAGCGCCGCAGGGTCAGCGGATCATCGGCTACGTCGGCCGCCTCGCCGTGGAAAAGCAGGTGGAAGACCTCGCCGTGCTGGCGGACCTGCCGGATACCAAGCTGGTGATCGTTGGTGATGGCCCGCAACGGGAGGCACTCCAAGCGGCCCTGCCGAGCGCCCACTTTGCTGGTTTCCTCGGTGGGGATTCGTTGGCGCAGGCTGTGGCGGGCTTCGATCTCTTCGTCCATCCCGGCGAGTTCGAGACCTTCTGCCAGACCATCCAGGAAGCCATGGCTTCGGGCGTTCCTGTGGTCGCGACCGGCCGCGGCGGCCCCTTGGACCTCGTGGAAAACTCGCGCACCGGTTGGCTGTACGAGCCGGGGAACCTCGCTCAACTGCGCAGCTACGTTCAGGACCTGATGGGCGACGACGCCAAGCGCCGCGCGTTCGCTGCGGCTGCAACCGCTTCGGTCCAAGGCCGGACGTGGCCCGTGCTCAGCGCCGATCTGGTGCGGCATTACAACGAAGTTGTCGCCGGCATTCCCAGCGAAGCCGGCCCCACCGAATTGACCTCAAGCAAAGGACCCTCGGCATGAAAATATCCGTGATCGGCTGCGGCTACCTCGGCGCAGTCCACGCCGCAACACTCGCGTCCATGGGCCACACCCTAGTGGGCATCGACGTCGACGCCCACAAGGTTGAGCAGCTCAACAAGGCGCTGGCTCCCTTCCACGAACCTGGCCTGGACGAACTTCTCAGTGATGGACGCACCACGGGCCGGCTGAAGTTCACCGCTGACTTCTCAGCGGCAGCCGACGCCAAAGTTCATTTCCTCTGCGTGGGCACGCCGCAGTCCAAGACCTCTGACACGGCCGATCTCTCCTACCTGATGAGCGCCACGAAGAGCCTCCTGCCCCACTTGGCCAAGAGTGCCGCCGTCGTGGGTAAATCAACGGTGCCGGTAGGCACTGTGGAGACGCTGCGCGCGGTCCTGGCCCGACGCTCGGACGTCCTGCTCGGCTGGAACCCGGAGTTCCTGCGTCAAGGCACAGCCGTCAAGGATTCTTTGGTTCCTGATCGCCTGGTTTACGGCGTTCCCGGTGGCAAGGGCGCCGCCGCCGGGGCTCCGGTGACCGCCGTTCTGGACGCGGTGTACGAGCCCCTGATCAGCGCGGGTATCCCTCGATTGGTCTGCAACTTTGCGACGGCGGAGCTGATCAAATCGGCGTCGAACGCGTTCCTGGCCACGAAGGTCAGCTTCATCAACGCGATGGCAGAACTGTGCGATGCCTCGGGTGCTGACGTAGGCGAGCTCAGCGAAGCGATGGGTTTGGACCCGCGTATCGGCAACCGGTACCTGCATGCCGGGCTTGGATTCGGCGGCGGGTGCCTGCCCAAGGACATCCGTTCGTTCCGCGCCCAGTCGCGCGAGCTTTCCGTACCGTCCGTGGACCGATGGATGGCCTTGGTGGACACCATCAACCTGGACCAGCGCAGCCGAGCAGTGGATGTGGCAAGGGAAATGTGCCGCGGTTTCCTGTCCGGCAGAACGGTGACGATCCTCGGCGCAGCGTTCAAACCGGACACCGACGACATCCGCGACTCCCCGGCCCTGGACGTCGCGCAGCAGCTCGCATCTGCCGGTGCACACGTAACCGTCACCGATCCCAAAGCCATCAACAACGCCTGGATCCGCTACCCGCAGATCCGTTTCGAGGCCTCAACCAAGCGAGCCCTTGAGGGTGCTGAGCTGGTGCTTCTGCTCACCGAGTGGGACGAATACGTGTCCCTCTCGCCGTCGTTTGCGGGCTCGCTGGTGCGACGCCGGATGGTGCTGGACGCCCGGAACGTACTGGACGCCGAGGCTTGGCGAAGTGCGGGGTGGACCGTCCGCGGGTTGGGAACTGGCGCGTCGGTGGTGGCGGAGGAAATGTTCCTCTAGCCGGCCCGGGCTCCCGGGAACATCACGACAAGTGCTGCCGTTATCCACATTGTAAGAAACCTTTTTCCTTACAAGGAGGTAGGGCAATGAGGTGGCGTGGCCGGGTAACCCCCGAAGGCCTTGTTGATCTCAAAGCGGGTGCTGGGCAGAGTATCAAAGAGCCCTCGCACCCATGGAGCAGGTATGTGGCGCTTGGTGATTCCTTTACCGAAGGGATTGGGGATCCGGAACCAGGAAGCGTCGGAGGGCTGCGCGGGTGGGCTGACCGTGTTGCCGAAGAGTTGGCAGCCGACCATCCGGATTTTGCCTATGCCAACCTGGCCGTGCGCGGGTTGCTGCTGCAGCAGATCCTCGACCAGCAGGTCGGACGGGCGCTAACCCTGAAGCCGGATCTGATCACCTTGTCAGCAGGCGGGAACGACATGGTTTTCCACGGCAGTGATCCGGACAAGCTGGCCGGCAAACTTGAGACCGGCGTGAGCCTCTTGGCTGAGACAGGCGCGACGATTGTTTTGTTCACGGGACCAGACTGGGGGTCCACCCCTGTGCTGGGGCGCAACCGGGGCAAAGTGGCCATCTTTAACGAGAACGTACACGCTATTGCTGCCCGCCACGGCACACTCATCACAGATCTTTGGGCGCTGAGGCAACTCCGGGATCCGAGGATGTGGGACCCTGACCGGCTGCATCTCTCCCCACTGGGTCATCACACCGTGGCCATCGCCGTGCTGGAGACGCTCAACGTGCCGCATACCCTGAAGCCACTGGAGCCCAAAGAGCTGCCCGAACGCAGCTGGCGTCAAGCCAGGGCCGGTGACCTCGCATGGGCAAAGGCGTACTTCGTTCCCTGGGTGTTCAAGCAGCTTCGTCCGCACGGTCCTGGAGAGGAACGCCGGGCGAAACGACCGTCTGCAGGCCCTGTGTTCGAAAGCGAGAACGCGTCGGGAGTGTCCGCGGCCATGGTGAAGGGATAGCCTTTTTTGCAGCCTCCTCGGAGGCCTGATCCTGCAAGATTCATGAGCCAAGGAGCGTCTTAACAACGTTGCGTGTTCGGCGTATTTTATTTGTGTAGATCCGATTAAGGCCCCGCCCGGGGTCGGTCCGCGGGGCCTGGTAACCAACAGGAGGCACCACGATGAGCAATCTACTTCGTTGGTCGGCCAGCGACATTGCCGATCCTGTCCGTCGGTTCCTTGAAGGAGAGACCGGCTCCTGGCTCCGGGTGGAGGAATACCGGGACGGCGGATCGATGGTGGTCAAAGCCGAAGTTCCAGGCATCAATCCTGAAAAGGACGTCGATATCACTCTGTCCGGTGACGAACTGCAGATCAATGTGCGCCATGAGGAAAAGTCCGAGCACAAGGATAAGAGGGGGTACCGCTCAGAATTCCGCTACGGCACTTTTTCCCGAACAGTGAAACTTCCGATGGCGGTTTCCGAACAAGACGTCAATGCCTCCTATACGGACGGCGTCCTCGAAGTGCGGATTCCGATGCCGGAGCAATCGGAGAAACAGTCACGGAAGATACCCATCACGCGGGGCGCTTCTTCGGGCGCCGGCACCAATACCAGCTCGGCTCCCACCGAAACCCGTTAGTCCGTAGCCTTAGTGCGTACACCGGGCAAGATCCTCTATTGGTAATTCAATCTTTGGGAGCTCACGGTGGACACCGGAGTGGTGACGGCTTATATCGCCGGTTATCTCATAACGGCAATCACGGTGTTCATTTTTTGCCTGCCAGCCATAGTGCTGTTTGTGATTCTGTTGCTGGCAGCCGGGGTTCTTCGGGTGTTGGTTTGGCCACTGGAACTGCTGATCCGGAAACTGCGCCGGCACCCGAAGGAAACCCAAACTGACCCATCGTGGTTGTTGGGCTCAGGTTAGGAGCCGTACAGGTCTATTAGCGAGTCCGTTAGCGAGAAGGAGGAAAACGATGGACATCGGACAAGAGCCGGAATCGCCGCGTGAAGTGCCGGAGGCCGATGCCCTTGAGCAACAAACGCCCGTCCTCCCGGAGGGTTCCGAGGAGTTCGAACTAACGAAACCGCTACCCGATGATGCCCCTGAGGCCGATGTTCTGGAGCAGCGGACGGACGTGCTTCCTGGCGGTTCAGCGTTTACGCGGCTCGAAGGCGTCTCTGAAGCAGAGGCTGCGGAAGCAGACTATATCGAGCAGGCTCTGGCGCCCACCTTCGAAGAGGACGACGACTACCGCGAAGACAACGAGGGCGTCGGCTAGAAGCAGTCCCCCACGCCGTGCGATAAGTCATAGAAGACTTCTCCTGTTGGGGCTCATGTAACCGGTGTTACTGTCGCTCCACGCGCCTTTCGCATGGGCGCACTCTAAGGGGGCAACACATTGCACACACAACTTTCGCGCGCCGGAAAACACTCGCTTTTCGGCGGCAAATCGTCACGGGATTTTCGCAGTAAAGCACTCGGTATCACGGCCATCGGGTCACTGATGATTTTGCTTGCCGGTTGCGGTTCGGGATCCATGGGAGCTGCCGGATCGGTGAGCAGCACCACGGAATCGACGTCGGCATCTCCCTCGCCTACGCCTAGTCCAACGCCAAGCAATATCTCCGGGAAAGCCTGCACCACAGAGAAGAACACCCAATCCGTGGCCGGCGAAACATACATCTGCACCATCGATCTATCCGGAAAACTCGCCTGGCTGGACTCCGCAACAGCAACAAAGCTTTCTGATCAACGCGCGGCCGACGCTGCCGCAAAAGCCGCGGCAGAGAAGGCGGCAGCGGACGCAGCCGCGAAAGCTGCAGCGGACAAGGCAGCGGCTGATAAGGCTGCCGCAGACAAGCTCGCCGCCGACCAAGCGGCCGCTGCTAAAGCAGCCGCCGATCAAGCCGCGGCAGATCAGGCTGCTGCCGCTGCGGCTGCGAAGCCTGCCCCAGCCCCTGCCGTTCAAAGTGGTTGCGACCCGAACTACGCCGGCGCCTGCGTGCCTGTTGCGTCCGACGTCGACTGTGCCGGAGGCAAAGGCAACGGACCTGCTTATGTCCGAGGCCCGGTGACAGTGGTTGGGTCTGACATTTATGGCCTGGACAACGACCATGACGGCATCGGCTGTGAGTAGGAGCTTCTGAAACTGCCACTGGACAGGATGATCTACGCATAGATAGTCTGTGCATAGATCATCTAGCTTTGGGAGGCAATCATGTGGGACTACGAACACAGCGTTGAAACCAGCGCGGCACCCCAGGCGCTCTGGCAGCTTTGGGCCGACGTTGAAAACTGGGGTTCCTGGAACGCCGAAATTGAACGCGTTGAGATCGATGGCCCCTTCGCGGTGGGCTCGCAAATCCTTATGACGCCACCCGGGGATGAACCCATCCAGTTGCGAATCGCTGAAGTGGTGAACGGCGAGCTGTTCGTCGACGAAGCTCGCTTCGATGAGCTGCTGATCCGAACCGCCCACCGTTTGGACAGGCTCGACGGCGGTCGAGTCCGGGTGGTCTACAGGATGGAGATCACCGGTGCGGGTGCAGATCAGGTTGGCCCCGAGATCGGGCCTGCCATTACTGCCGATTGGCCGGAGACAATGGCTTCACTCGTCGAACTCGCCCAGCGCTGATGCCGCTCAACCCGGGCGAGAGTCCCGGTTTCCTGCTGTGGCACGCAACCTTGCGCTGGCAACGCGAGGTTGCTGCGGCGTTGGCTCCGATCGGCCTCACTCACGTTCAGTTCGTTTTGCTCGCCTGCACCTGGTGGCTCAACAAAGAAGGCGAGCATCCCAATCAGCTCGCCGTTGCCCGCCAGGCCGGCACCGACGTGAAAATGGCCTCGCAGGTGCTCCGGACTTTGGAGGTGAAGGGGCTCATTGAGCGGGAAGTCGATCCCTCGGATACCAGGGCAAAACGGCTACGTGTTACTGAAGCGGGCTCCGAGTTGGCTCCACGTGCGATCGCCGCCGTGGAGCTCGCCGATGCCCAATTCTTCGAACCGGCGGCCGTCGGTGACCTGGTGGCGCTGCTGAAAAAGCTGGCGCACCCCGGCGTTTGATCCCTGCCCCTGGCTAGCCGTCGCCCAGGCGGCGCTGGACGTCGAGGAGGAACTTGGTGCCGGCGTCGGACAATTCACGCTCATACTGGCCCCATTTTTCGGAGCCCCAAAGCCTTAGGCAGTGGAATGCTCTGTGGACGTCCTGCTCCAATTCGCGAGCTACTTCGATGGGTATATCGGCGCCGTTCATCAACCGGAGGCCGCGCTGGTTGAGCGCCAACTGGACTACTTGGGCACTCAGGTTCCATGGTGGGCGATTACCGGATAATTCCCAGTGCAGTTTGAGGTGGGTAACGACATCCAGTCCCGCACCGTCAGGTGATGCCAAACGGTCAGCAATGTAGTGCCACAACATTGCTGGCTTGTTTACCAGTTTTCTACCCGCTGGGGTCAGGACGAGCCTGCCCTTGTTCTTTCGCAGGAGTTTCCATTCCTGCAAGTGTTCGCGGACGATGCGTACTGGGGCCACGTTGTACTCCGTGGAACTACTTCCGTGCCAGACCTCCTGCCATCCCAATTCAGTCATTGCCCGCTTGACAATGATCGGCTTCAGGTAGCCAGCCGATGTCAGCGGGAATCCGTCAAGCTCCGCCTCCTTCAAGAACCAAAGAGCTGGCCCCAGAACAAATTCCATCTCGTCAAGGGTTACCTCAGCTGGCCAGAGCCGCTGCGCCAAACGAGTCAGTTGCCCATTAACAGCATCAAGGTCGAAAGCGTGGGCGTCGAACTTTGATGCCTTCTCCTGTGTTACCAGCTCAAGCCACTCAACAGCTTCCCTGTGCTCTGGGTGCTTTGGATCTCCGACCACCCGAACAACGTTGGCGTATCCATGCACTCCCCCTGAATCCTCGATTGGGCCACGCATTGCGCCGCCTGTGCACGTGATCGTCGATTCCTGAACCAATGCGGGTCCTACGACTTCGATTTCATGAGTCCAGTTGTCGCCAAAGTCGTAGTCGTATTCAAAGGACGACTTTCCTGGCTGGCTTGAGTCGAACAACTCGCCCAGTTCTACGCCGCTGGCCTCCTCCGAGCCTTCAAGTGGGTCGTCGTCTTCGGCGATCCTGGTGATGATCCGTTTCTTGCCGGCCCGGTCATGGCCGGCCACGGCGTAAAGATGTGCGTTCTTCCAATCGAATGCGCATTGAATCGCCCTGTGCAGATCGGCAACGGTGGCGCTCTCCGGAAGAACGAGCTGCCGCCAAATCAGCGGGTCCGTCTCACTAATGGAAATACGAAGCTCGACGGCGGGGACTTGGGCGGGTGACTCCATGCGCCAATTCTGCCAGCCCCCTTGGAGTCAGGCGCAATCGCGTCACACCACCTAGTCCGTCCCCGCGAACACTCATTTTTGGATTGAGGCACCCTCGATACCCTGAATTTGCCCGTATATGAGCACCTAGAGCGAACGAAAGAACACCTAGGCCGCTATTCCCGGCCATAGTCTCCTCTTGTGCCTTCGGGACGGGAAACCCGGTGTCCGGCGGGAACCCCACTCGTCCCAGGCGAAGGAGGCACAACGGCACGGCTCCACCTAAGAACCCCCAGGTGGAGTCGTGCCCAGCCGGTTTCCGGAGCTGGTCTATCGAAGGCTGGAGGAACTCCGGCGCAGCCGGATCACCCGGAACACGATGCCCACCACGAACATCAGCACACCCAGCCCGACTGATAGCGGCGGCAGTGTCGCAACCAACGCCACGCAGGCAACAGCTCCAGCCACTTGAAGTGCTTTCGGATACCGGCGGTCCTCGGCAGACTGAGTGAAGGCCGCGATATTTGCGACCAAGTAATACAGCAGCACACCGAACGACGAGAAACCGATGGCGCCCCTGAGGTCAGCCACGGCAATAATCAGGCAAATTGCTACGGCGAGCGTCATTTCGGCCCGGTGGGGAACCTTGTAGCGAGGATGAACGGCCGCGAGCCAGTGCGGGAGGTCGTGTTCGCGGGCCATCGCCAGGCTCGTCCTGCCCAGCCCTGCGATCAGCGCGAGGAGGGCCCCCAAAGAGGCGACTGCGGCTCCGATTCGAACAATCGGAGCTGCCCAAGGCATCGCACCAGCCGTGACAGCGTGGGCGAGGGGTGTCGGGGTCCCGGAAACACCCTCGGGTCCCAGCGCCGCCAACAACGTGACTGCTATGAGGGCATAAATGACGATTGTGATTCCCAGGGCGATCGTGATTGCCCTGGGAATGGTGCGGCGAGGCTCGCGAACTTCCTCCCCCATGGTGGCAATCCTTGCGTAGCCGGCGAAGGCAAAGAACAACAGCCCGGCCGACTGCAAGATGCCGTACCAACCGTGTGCCAGCAGACCCTCCCCCACAAAATTGCTGAAGTCAGGTCCCGAACCACCCCAAACGGCGGCCAGGGCTATCGCCAGAGCGGTCAGGACCGCGATCACCAAGATTCGGGTAAGTCCCGCTGTTCGTGTCACCCCGTGATAGTTCACGGCGGTCAAGATTACGACGGCGGCAATCGCCACCGGGCGCTCCCAACCTGCCGGTGCGGCATAGGCCGCGAAGGTCATGGCCATGGCCGCGGCGCTAGCCGTCTTGCCGATTACGAATCCCCAGCCAGCCAGGAAGCCGTACCAGGGGCCAAGCCGCTCACGTCCGTAAACATATGTTCCGCCGGAGGTGGGGTATCTGGCAGCGAGTTGCGCGGAGGACGTCGCATTGCAGAAGGCCACGAAGGCCGCGACAACCAGCCCAATCAGCAGCCCGGATCCTGCAGCCGCTGCGGCTGGTGTGAAAGCCGCGAAGACACCAGCGCCGATCATGGAGCCTAAGCCAATGAGGGAAGCATCGAAGGTGCCGAGGCGGCGGGCCAAGGCCGGGGAATTGCTCACGAGAACCCTTCACGCATCAAGGTCTGAGCTCTGCCGGTGTCACCGGAGACTCGTACTGGAAGATACGTTCAGCCTAACGTGAGTCAGCGTGCTGCCATGGAATTCCCCACGAGGATGAAGAGGCCGTTACGTGAGGTTGCGCCGGTTTTTCGCAGGGCGTTGGAGATGTGGTTTTCCACTGTTCTCGCGCTGATCCCAAGATGTTCAGCAATCTCAACGTTTGAGCGATGCCCTGCCAACGCAGCGACCTCAATTTCACGTTCGGTGAGTGGCGTCGTCCTGAAAGTGTTGAACGAGAGTTGCTCGTTGGTTGACGGAAACCGTGCTGCGAACAAAGAGGAAGCTTCGGCCATGGCCTCGGCCGCCGCGGTGTTTCCCTCCAGGACGTGGCGCTTGAGTGCACCTCGAAGGAGCATGCCGATCTGATAGTTGTCGGCGTCCAATTCGTAGTGTTTCAGGAGGAGACCAAGCAGCTTGTGATCGCCTTCCACAACGGCGGTGGCAACGGCCATCATCTGGTCATGAGCCGTTACACCGCTGTCCCGCAGGATCTTGCGCAGCAGATCCAGTACCGGGGCACTGGGACACAGGCATGTACATAGGAGTGCTGTCATGGTTGCTTCCAGAATGTAGCCGCTCCTCAGCTGGCGTTTGATGAGCTTGACTGCATGCCGGTCAAAAACCGACGGCTGGGTAGTTTCTGCGGAAACGAGCTCATGCACACCCTTGCCGATACCGGGCAACGGACCAACATCAGGAACCTCACTCCGCGCCTGCGACGCGATGGACAGCGCAGGCGAGATCGCCGTCGTCGCATGCCGTAGGCCTGCGAGCCGCAGCATGGCGTCGTAAAGGACATCGACGACGAAGCCGGGACGGCCCATGGCAAACACACTGCTCATGAGGTACTCGGCTTCCTCGAAATAGCCGCGGTACAGCAGACCGTGCGCCGCAACATAGCTACTGGCCACGACGCCGAACTGATCGAGATTTCGGCGGGCCTCGGCACGCCAATCCAGCGCGAAGACCAAGGAGTCCTCAATCCTGCCTGCTGCAAAAAGCGCGAAACCGTGAAGAAACGGGCGAAGATGCGGGAAGGCGTCGTCGTCCTCAGCCTTCTCTGTCACGTCGAGGACCTTACCCGGCTGAAAGCGATACAGCTCAAGCAAGCTCTTGACGAGTCCTTCCAAGCCCAGCGGTTCATGTTCCGAGCCCTCGGTGGAAGGTTCGGCACTTGGCGGAATCCGACCATGCGAGGCGTTGATGAAGAGGATCGCGGCCTCGGCCGTAGAGGCCTGTTTCGGGTTCTGCTCGGCGAATCCTTTCAGGATGTCCACTGCCGCGCTCACGCGTTGCCCTGAGTAGATCGCGAGGAAGGCCTTGGTGATCGCGAGGAAGAGAACGTCATTGGGGTCGCCGTTGAGCGTGGACGTCTCCTGGCAGACGCGGGTTGCCCGCATAACGTTCACCGGCGCTCCCCAGTAAACCCTGAGCAGAGCGGCAGCATTGGTCGCGGACTTGTTCGCTTGCCATCGTTCATAGCGCGTGCGTTCGCGGCCCGCACTGTGATCGTGAAAATGCCGGGCGGTTACGGCGTCATCGTTTCCCTTTTCGAGCCGCAAGGACCCCAGCACCCGGGATAGGCAGTCAGCAGTGGTTGAATTGCCCTGCGCAGTTTGGGGCACGCCCTCAAGTGCACCAGCAATCTTGTTCCGCAAGAGGTGCCGGTCCCTGAGCGTCTTTTGGCCCCGGAAATAGTCTGCGATGACTGGCGGGCTTATCGCCGCGATCGGTCCGTTGTGGTGATCGTCCATGACTGACAGGAATCCCCGCCGTTCAAGGCCTTCCAGCACATCAGGCTGTACCACCTTTTGAAGAACGTCTACACGGGCGGTGCCAAGGATTGCCATGGTATGCAGGGCAGTGACTTCTTCCGGTTCCAGGTCCGACAGCAGCTCTTCGAGGGTTCCTCTCAGATGGTCGTTCCAGAGGCTGTCACCTGTCATCTGCCACTGCCGGCCACGCATAACCAGCAGCTCGCTTAAGGCCGCGGTCTCCGTAATGCGGACGATGAGCCGAGGGTTGCCGCCGGACTTGGTCAGGATTCTGGCTGTTGTGTCGGCATCCGCAGCAGCCCCCAGCACCTGCGTCACCAAAGTGTGTACCTGCTCAAAATGGAGTGGATTCAGTTGCAGCAAAGCTTCGCGGCCACTGTTCATGACGGCCAGTTGACCTCTTGAGATCGAGCCGCTGTCCGGAGCCGTGACGATCAGCGGACAATCGGACCTGCGCCGAACGGACTCCAGGACCGCCAGCGATTCAATGTCCAGCAGATGGATGTCGTCCACTATCAGGACGTGCTTTCCAGGCTTGGATATCTGGCTTGAGAGCGCATCTGCCATATCCATAACTCCGCTGCGGCCGGGCCGAAGCTCTAAACCCAGGCTCTTGATGGCTGCGTACGGAATTGATCGATGCGTCCGAAGGCCGCTGATTAAGTGGATAGCGATGCCGGTTTTTTCCAGATTGGCCACGACGTTTTGCAACACTGTGGTCCTGCCGCTTCCGGGGGCTCCAATAATCCGCACGCTAATGCCGCGGCCGACGAAATCGAGGATGCGCTGAACCTCAGAATCGAACACTCGATCCAACCTTCTGTTTCTGTGGATGACCGACATGCGGCTCACTTCGCAGGTTAGATTTCGGAAACTGGACTAGGTGGCAAAACAGCCTTGCACAGGCCGTTTAACGCCCGTCTAGGTGGCGATTCCGGCAAAAATGAGTGCTCCCGCGACTCGCCTAGGTGCTGAGCCTGCTTCGAATGAGCTATTGGGAAAGAGTCGTTGGCAGTCTGTTCGTCCATGGAAGACCCTCGGTTTCGTAGTTGATATCAACCACGCTACGGACGTTCGAAGGTGAGTTACAGGGGTGTAATTCGCTATGTGGATATATGTTCTAAGCATCTTTTCTGGATGAGAATATATCTACTACAAACGCGATGACCGCGAGCGGGCGGAGGCTCCAACCTGCTCAGATCGCAGCGGCAGCCATCGCCACATTGCTGCTGTGCAGGCACCCACCGCGATGCCGACTGCCGCGGCCACGACAAGGTGCTCGGTCCGCCAGTCCTCCGGCGTATTCCCCGTCTGATATGACAACCACATGCTGACGGCCCAGGCGACGCCCGTGACTGCAGTCCATATAATCCCAACTTTGGCGGACCACCGGGCGGCCCACCATTGCCCCAGGCCGAGTACCAAGCCTCCCAGACCTGCCATGAGCGGCCACCCCACGGCGTCTGGAAGCATGTCTCCAAAACTGTGCGCCACCAGCAAGGACACAGTGGCCCCAAGGATCCACCGCCAGGCGCGTAGTCCGGACCGCCTCAACAGCACTGCTTGGAGACCACCAACTAAGAGCCCGGTGGCAACGCCGTTCACCAGCGCTCCGGCCGGGTTGAGGTTAAAGGAGTCACCGTTATTGGGCGGCAAGGCTCCAGGGAAATGGAACAGGACACCCGACACCACTACGCTCAAGGCCGTAGTGAGGAGCCATAGTAAAGGAAAGACCCATGGGAAGCGGGTTCCTAATCTTTCGTTGCCCATGCAGCACCCTCTTATCCAGGACAGGCTGGCAAACAGGCCAAACCCGACCCATCATTCTGCAGCTAGCAGTAATTATGGCGGGCGGCGTGCGAAGGGCAAGGGCCCCGGGGCTGAGATGGCCCCAAGGCACAAGAAAAAGCAGGGCCGGTCAATGACCGGTCCTGCTTTTTCGTTTATCCGAAGACTAGATAGCCTGGATGTTTACTGCCTGGGGACCCTTGGGGCCCTGCTCGACGTCGAAGGAAACCTTCTGGTTCTCTTCGAGGGAGCGGTAGCCCGAGGAGTTGATCGCAGAGTAGTGAGCGAAAACGTCCTGGCTGCCATCTTCAGGAGAGATGAAGCCGAAGCCCTTTTCGGAGTTGAACCATTTCACGGTACCTGTAGCCATTTTTTCAGTCCTTACTGAAGGTGGAGATGCTCCCGACTTTCGGGTCTCCGGTGTGGGGTGTTCTCCACCGTTACTTCAGAAGGTCGCGATCCAGATGGATCACGGGGACTGCCTGAACTACCAAATGCCAAACACAACAACACCGTCAAGTTTACATAGATCTGAGCAGATAGCTAGTGGGACGTCAGATTAATCAATCCGATGGGCCAGAGGACGAGAACAAACTGTCGGACATCTGGCTTAGCCTTTGAAGCAGGAAACCAGCTCAAAGCCAGCACGGACCAATCATCGAAGGACCAAATGGACTACTACGCGATCAACACTCTGCGTGAAAGCCATGCAGGCTGGGCACTCCTCCGAGCGCAAAACGCGCCCCTCGCCCTGCACTTCTTCATGTCCGCCTTCACTGATCCCAATCAACGAAACGTCGGCCGTCAGCAGTTGGTCGACGTTCTGGACGATGTCCTGTTCGGCGTGCGGGAGTCTTATGGCGAGGATAAGTTCCCGCGCAATGCAGCGGAGTACCTGGACGACTGGGCGGCGCCGGAACGTGCTTGGCTGCGCAAGTACTACGTCCAGGGCGAAGACGAGCCGCATTACGATCTCACGCCTGCGGCCGAGGACGTGGTGAGATGGGTCGAGAGCCTTAAGGGCCGCGACTTCGTGGCCACGCAGTCCAGGCTGACGAGTATCTTCGCGGTCCTGAAGACCCTGGTACAGCAGTCGGAGACAGACCCGGAAGTGCGTCTTGCTGAACTTCAACAGCAGCGGGACCAAATCGACAAAGAGATGCAGCAGATCCGGGACGGCGTCGTGAAGGTGATGACTGCGCCGGAGGCCCTGGACCACTTCCAGCAGCTAACCGCTTTGGCGAAAGATCTGCTCTCGGACTTCCGGGAAGTCGAGCAGAATTTCCGGAAACTGGACCGCCAAGTACGCGAGCAAATTGCTACGTGGGACGGCAGCCAGGGCGAACTCCTCGACTCGATCTTTGCCAACCAGCAGGACATCGGAAGCTCACTCCAGGGCCGCACCTTCCAGGGTTTCTGGGACTACCTGATGTCCCCGCAGCTCAGGAGGGAACTCAACGACCTCCTTCACAGGGCCACGCAGATTGAGGCCTTGTCCCGCATGGACAACCTCCACACCATCACCAACCTCCACCAGGACTGGCTGCCGGCAGTGGAGCAGACCCAAAGCACAGTCAGGCAACTGTCGCAGCAAATGCGACGACTTTTGGACGACAAAGTCTTCCTTGAAAACAAGCGCATCATGCAACTCATCCGCAGCATCGAGGCGAGCGCGCTGGACCAACGGGACCAGCCGCCGTCGAACTTTGTCATGGAGATTGAGGCGCCGTCCGTGGACGTCGCCTTGCCGTTCGAGCGGCCACTTTATGAGCCGGGCAGCCGCGTGATGGTGATGGACGAGGTGGTAGCTGCGGATGACCAGGAGCTGGATGCCAGCGCGCTGTTCAGCCAGTTCCATGTTGACAGGGAGCGCCTGAAGTCCAACATCGAAAGTGTCCTTGAGGAGTCGGACCAAGCGACGCTGGCAGATATCACAGCCGCACACCCCTTATCGCAGGGCCTCGCGGAGGTGGTGGCGTATTACCAGCTTGCTACAGAGTCGGACTGGGCAAGCATCAATCCCGAAAGCACGCAACAACTAACGTGGCAGTTGGAAGACGGCAGCACTCGGGAAGCAACCATCGAGCAAATCATCTTTGTGAGGCCGGCATGAACATTGCAAGCGAAACCACTACGTCTGACGAGCTGCCGGCGGTGGTGACCAAGCTGTTCAAGGGCGTTGTGTATGCGGAAACTGACGAGAAGGTGTGGCAGTCGCTGCTCACCTTGACATCGCAGGTGCGCGATTACGTGGCCGTGCTGGGGCTGAACCTGATCCTTGATGAGTCGGAGGGCTACGCCTTCCTGAAATCGCGTGAGGATCCCGAAGGCACGCTCCCCCGGCTTATCCCCCGCAGGCAACTCACCTTCGATGTCAGCCTGTTGCTCGCCTTGCTCCGGAAGCGGTTGCTGGAATTTGATACGAACAGCAGCGAACTCCGCCTGATCATGACGGAAGAGGAGCTGAGGGACATGGTCTCGGTGTTCTTACCGGAATCGAGCAACGAGGCAAGGATTATGGACCGGTTGAGCACCAACATCAAGAAGGTGGTGGAGCTCGGTTTCCTGCGAAGGCTCCGCGGCGAAACGGGCACGTACGAGGTAGCGCGGATTTTGAAGGCGTACGTTGATGCGCAGTGGCTGGAAGAGTTCGACGCGCGGCTGGCCGACTATCGCGAATCACTCACCGGGAGTAAATGACCATGAGCACTGATGTTCAGGACAGCCTCTTCACGCTGGAGGAACCAGCGGAGGAACAAGCGCACGACGGCGCTCTGCCGCCCGGGTTCAGGCTGCAGCGTTTGGAGCTGCTCAACTGGGGCACGTTCCACGGCGGCGTGCGCACGTTCCGTTTGGATGGGGCGAACAGCCTGCTGACAGGCGACATCGGCTCGGGTAAGTCCACGGTGGTGGATGCGATCACCACGCTTTTGCTCCCCGCCAACCGGATTGAGTACAACAAGGCCGCAGGTGCCCAGAAGCGTGAACGCACGCTGATGTCCTACGTCAGGGGCTTCCACAAGAGCACCCGCAGTACGGGCGGCGAGTACTCCAAGCCTGTTGCGCTGCGAGCGCCGGGCACGCTCACGGTGGTCCTTGGCGTCTTCCACAACGACGTTGTGGACAAGACGATCACGCTGGGCATCACCTTGTGGACCATGCAGGAAGCCGGCCAGCCCACGCGTTTCTATTCCCTGGCCGAGACGGAGCAATCAATCGCCGAGGACTTCTCCAACTTCGGCCAGGATCCGGCCAAGCTGAAGAAGAAACTCCGCGCGGCCGGGGTGAGCGTCCACGATACCTTCGACCCTTACGCTGCGGCCTTCAAGCGGCACTTTGGCATCAGCGGCAACCAGGCCATGGATTTGTTCCACCGCACGGTTTCCATGAAGCAGGTGGAGAACATCACCCACTTCGTCCGCACCAACATGTTGGAGGACGATGACGTGGAGGCACGGATCACCACGCTGATCAGCCATTTCGACGATCTCAAGAAGGCACATGAAGCCGTGGTCCGCGCAAAGGACCAGATCGAGATGCTCAAGCCGATCCGGGAAAGCGCAGCCACCCATCAGAAGCTGAGCTCGGAAGAACACCAGGCCCGCCAGCAACGTGACCAGCTGCATCCATGGTTCACCGACCAGCAGCTCAGGCTGAGCCTTGAACACCAGGCTGAGCTGGAGCAGACAGGTCAGAAGCTCCGCGAGGACAGCACCCAATTGGCCTCGGACATGGCCCGGCTTCGCCACGAACTCGCAATCGTCCAAGAGGATATACGCACCAGTGGCGGCGGCAGGCTGGCCGCCATCGACGCCGAAGTCGCGCAGCTTGAAGAGACGGCCCAGACGCAACGCAAGCGTTTCGAGCAGTACTCAGCTGCCGCCGTCGAGCTTGGGTTGAACGCTCCTGAAGACCGGGTTCTGTTCGATGCGAACCGGGCCCGGCTGGGCGAGGTGGAACAGAGCCTCGCGGTCAGGGCGGCGGAGCTGCAGGAGCGCCGCACCGCCTTCCATTCAGAACTCAACGAGCTGGCGGCGCGCAGGGAGAACATCGACGCCGAGTTGGCGAGCCTTGGTTCCCGGCCCACGTTGCTTGAGCGCCCGCAGCTGGAGCTTCGGCGTCGTATCTGCGAGGGCACTGGCATTGCCGAGTCCGCACTCCCCTATGCGGCCGAGCTGCTGCGCGTCCGCGAAGGCGAAGCCGAATGGGAAGGTGCCGCTGAGCGGACGCTGCGGGGCTTTGCGCTGTCCCTGTTGGTTTCGGCGAAACACTACGCTGCGGTGAGCTCGTGGGTTGACGCCAACGATCTCAAGGGCAGGCTTGTCTACCGGAAGGTGGGTGACTCGTACTCGTCACGGCCGCCTGCACCGGGGACCTTGGGGGCGAAGATCGCCATCAAGCAGGGCACGCCGTTCCGCGATTTTCTGCTGGATGAGCTCAGCACGCGGTTCGACTACATGTGCTGCGACACCATGGAGGATTTCCGCAGGTATCCCAAGGCGCTCACCATCAACGGGCAGTTGAAGGGCACCCGCGGCCGGCATGAGAAGGATGACCGCAAGGGTCTCATGGACCGGCGCACTTTCG
The DNA here is from genome assembly GCF_031455315.1 of Arthrobacter sp. 1088. Classification (NCBI taxonomy): domain Bacteria; kingdom Bacillati; phylum Actinomycetota; class Actinomycetes; order Micrococcales; family Micrococcaceae; genus Arthrobacter; species Arthrobacter sp. 1088. The sequence continues at coordinate 378,738 of NZ_JAVDSM010000003.1, read as the reverse complement.
TGCTGGGCTGGGACAACCACGAAAAAATTGTCCGGATCCGTGCCGAACGCGACGACGTCGATGGCAAGCACCGCAGCGTCGGTACCCAGTTGGCGAAGGTGGATACGTCTCTTGGTGACGTGGGCCGGTTGCGGCAGTTGCTGGGCAACGTCGGGTCCGTGGCTGAGTTTTCCGAGATCAGCTGGAAGTTGACCGCCCGCAAGGTCCAGGAACTGAAGGACGAGAAGCTCGAGCTCCAGTCGGGCAGCAGCGTATTGCAGCAGCTCACCGCGAAGGAGTCGGAGGTTTCCGGCCGCATTGAGCGGCTGCAAGAGCGGTCGGACAAGGTCCAGCAGAGGCTCGGCGCCAACGAGAATGCGGCGCGGGATATCGCGGCAGCTATTGAGGAATGCCGGCTGACGCTGACGGATCAACCGCTAACGGACGACGACGGCGTGTTGGCGGCAGTAGCCCAGCTCACCGCAGCGGCACTCGGTGACAAGGAACTCACCTACCGGAACACGGGTGCCGCTGAGAGTTCCGTTCGATCGGGGCTGACGGCGAGGATTGACGGGCTGACCAAGCGCATCGCGAATGCTGCCGCCACCACCGTGCGGCTCATGGCTGACTTCCGCAGCAAGTACCCCAACGAAACCACGGACATAGATGCAACCCTGGAAGCCGCGGATGAGTTCAACCGGCTCCTTGAACAGCTGGAGTGCGATGACCTGCCCCGGTTCGAGGCGCGATTCAAGGACTCGCTGACGCATAACACCATCCACGAGGTGGTCGCTTTCAATGCTTTCCTGGACAGCAGGCGGCAAGACATCGTGAACCGGATCAGCGAGATCAACCAATCATTGGCGGAGATCGAATACAACCCGGGCCGGCACATCCAGTTGGAGCACCAGAGCTCCACGGATCTTGATGTGAGGCAGTTCGGCATTGACCTGCGAGCCTGCTCTGAAGGAACCATCGGCGATGACGATCAGTACTCGGAACAGAAGTACCTCCAGGTGGAGCGGCTGATCGAACGCTTCCGGGGTCGCGAGGGCTACAGCAGCTTGGACGAACGCTGGACGGCCAAGGTCACTGATGTGCGGAACTGGTTTACCTTTTCGGCCTCGGAGAGGTGGACGGAGACCGGCGAAGAATTCGAACACTTCACGGACTCCGGCGGCAAGTCCGGTGGGCAGAAGGAGAAGTTGGCCTACACGATCCTGGCGGCGGCCTTGGCGTTCCAGTTTGGGTTGGCGGCTGGGAAGGGAGCTGCCCGGGGCGCTTCGGGCGGCGCCGGCAAGGGCAGAAGCTTCCGTTTCGTAGTGATTGACGAGGCCTTCGGCCGGGGCTCCGACGAGTCCGCACGGTATGGCATGGAGCTGTTCCAACGCATGAAGCTGCAGTTGCTGATCGTCACACCGTTGCAGAAGATCAACGTCATCGAACCTTTTGTGGCGCACGTGGGCTTCGTAGCCAACACCAACGGGAACGACTCCCAGCTTCGGAACATGACCATCACGGAGTACCGCGAAGAACGGCAGAAGCGTGCCGGGTAAGTCTGCGCGGTCCCGCTGGACGTCGCTGTCCTCGCTGCGAGCGATGTCATTAACTGCGTGGGACCGCGGACAGCTGTTGCGGGAGGCTCTTGAACCCTCCGGCACGTATCCGCGGCGCCGTGCTTTAAAGCGGCCCTCTGCCACGGAGCTTCGCGACAATTATTCGGCTGCCCGTGAATGGGCTGCGGAGCTGTTCGCCGCCGCAGGCCCGTTCAGTCTGGAAACGCTCGACGTCGGCCGCACCACTATCGGTTCAAACCACCTTCCCGCTGTGGCTGTGTTTCCGTCGGTGGAGGACGAGGTTGGATTCGTTGGTAAATTGCGGGAGTTAGCCCGGTTCCGAACTCTTACTGCTTCACTGGTGGATCTTGATCCCTTGTTGAAGGCGTGGGCGCTGAAGCGACCACTCGCACTCTTGGAGTTGGGCGATGCAGCGTTGACTGCTGCGCGGGTGGCTTTGTGGCTCCGCGATCATCCCACTCCGGGGATCCATGTTCGGCAGTTGAGCCTGCCCGGGGTGCACACGAAGTTCATCGAGACGCATCGGCGGACGATTGACGAGATTGCATTGGTGCTTCAGAGCTCCCAGGCCCAGGATGCACCGCCCGTCGCTTCAGGCGAGGACGAGCTGCTGGACGTGCCCGCGGTTTCTGACGCCGGCGAGGCCTTGCTAGGACGATCCGCCGCCCGAACCCCGGCTGCACGCTTCGCGGTCCGCCACGGCTTTCTCCATCCCCCGGAACAAGTGCGCTTCCGGCTTCTGGATCCGGCAATCCCGTTGCTGGGTGATGCCCGGGACATCACTGTGACAGCATCAGCCTTCCGGACCCTTCGGCTGCCCGTCACTCACGTGATCATCACCGAAAACCTCGTGAACTTCTTGGCTCTTCCGGAGCGGCCGGACACAGTGGCGATCTTTGGTGCTGGCTATGGATTTTCCTCTCTGCGGGAGGCCTCCTGGTTGCAGGAGTGCGACGTTCTGTACTGGGGGGATCTGGACACGCACGGTTTCCGGATCCTGGATCAGCTCCGCTCCGTCCATCCGCATGTGTCGAGCGTGCTCATGGACGAGAAGACCCTGCTGGCACATCGCGATGCTTGGAGCGTGGAGGCAACCCAGTCCCGCGCTTCTCTGGGCAGGCTGACTCCTGAAGAAGCCCGCCTCTACGAGGCTTTGCAGACGGGCAGCTACGGCGACGGCGTGCGACTGGAACAGGAGCTGATTGGCTGGGAGTGGGCGATGGAGAGGCTTGAGAGTGGAATGAACACTAAACCTTTCCGTACATTTGCCGTACACTGGAGCAAGGAGGTAAGACCTTGGCAATCACCAAATCGCGACGCTTAGAGTTGCGCACTGACGAATCCACGGACCGGTTAATCGCTGAAGCCGCGGAGCTTCTCCATGTTTCAAAGACTGCGTTTGTAACTGACGCAGCCCGACAAGCCGCACAGCGGGTCATCGCGCGCGCAGATGTCACCCTCATGGCTCCGGAAGTTTTTGACTCAATGATGGCTTCACTGGATGTTCCTGACGAGTCAGCAGGGCTTGAGGCGCTTTCCAGGCTCCCTAGACTTATCCGTCGATGAATGAACCTACCTACGACGTTGTGAAGTTGGCCCCCGGCATCGAACTGGGGGCCTTCGATTGCGGTGAAGCAAGCTACAACGAGTGGCTCACCGAGTACGCATTGAAGTCAATGGATTCGGGGGCAAGCATGGTCTACCTTCTCCTTGAGAACAAAGCCACTGACGACAGCCGCGTAGCTGGGTACTTCGCCATCTGCCCAACGCTTGTCGTCCGGGATGACATGCCTAAACCTGTACAACGTAATATGCTCCGAAACACTCCCGGCTGGCTCCTGGCCAAACTCGCCCTCGACATCACGCTTCGGGGCGACAAGGAGAAACGATGGGGTTCACAGCTACTGCGCGTGGCATTAGAGACCCTGGTTGAAGCCGCAGCCGTCGGAGGAGGGCAAGTTATCGTCGTTGATGCTGATAACCCAGGTCTGGTCGGGTGGTACACGCGTCATGGCTTCACAGCGACGGGCGCTGACGATCTACGCCTGTACATGAAAGTCTCGACCGCCCGGAAGTACCTGATGAACGCCGTCGCCTGATCTTCTAGATCTCGCCTTCTCCCAACGGCTAAACCGCCCGCCAACACAACGAATCCAGTCACGGCCGTCACGTTTCGCCCCCAGCAGACACCTGATGAAGGGATAAACGCGAAAGCTGAGGCGGGACATTTAGATGGACAACGAACACGGAGCCAGCGGAACCAAGCTCGGACTACTGCCGTTCAACAGCATCTCGCGCCCGGCACGGAGGCTCTAAGTACGCCGTGTTGCGGTCGAATCGCACTCGGGCGGGTTTGCTGGCGGTCGTGGTCAGCTTGTCCTCCATGCAAGTGGGCAATGGATTGGCCGTTGGACTGATCGAAGCCATGGGCCCCAGCATGGCGACGACACTAAGGGTGGGCATCGGTGCGCTGCTGCTTCTGCCAGCACTCCTGCTCAATGGGTCTTCGATAGCTCCTCGCCCTCGCTCTCGCCCAAGGCAGGTCGCGGCGTATGGCATTGTGTTGGGCTTAATGCAGGTTTCCTTCTACCAGGCAATTTCCCACATCACGCTGTCACTGGCTGTTTCCATAGAGTTCCTGGTCCCACTCATCGTGGGCTGTTTGCGTTCACGGTCCCCTCGGACCAAGCTGCCAGCGGTTGGAGCCATGCTCGGGCTAGGTCTTATTGCCGATTACAGCGGAGGCTCAAGCCTTGCTGGGGCATTGTGGGCCCTACTGACGGGCGTCCTCCTGAGCATCTACATCAAGCTCGGGACCGACATGCCACCCGGAACTCACCCGTTGGTGATGCTGTCCAAGGCCCTTTGGATTGCCTTGCCGGTTGTCGTAGCGGCCCAGCTCATGTCCCCATCGTCAGTTCCCCCAACCATGGTTCCGTTCACGTCCGGGGCAATCGCCGTAGCGGTTTTGACGATGATCATTCCGTTTTCCTTGGAATTGTTTGCAATGGCGCGTCTGCGGCCTCTCCCATTCGCGATGATCTCGGCCTTGGATCCGGCCTTAGCATCGGCTGTCGGGGCCGTGGCCCTTCATCAACTTCTGAATCTCCGTCAATTCACGGGGTTGATTATTCTTACCGGATGCGCCGTTCTGGCCATCTGGGCAGACACAAAACGGGCCCCCGATAACCACGTGAAGAGCTAACGAACATTGGCATCCCCGCCGCAGAGCCAAATCGCGTCTGCCGTCCAATCCACCAGATGGTGACTATCGAACCGCCCGGGCCGTAAGCTGCAGACGGATCTCTTCTCACGCCTAAACCAGGAGGACGAGCAATGCAGATGCCCAAGCCGTCGGATGCCGACAAGGAACGTTTCCGTTCAGTGCTGCCCGACCATCCCGACGTCGTCGTCAAACCAATGTTCGGCAACCTCGGCGCTTTCGTGAATGGCAACATGTTCGCCGGTCTGTTCGGGCCTACTATCGGCGTCCGCCTTTCCGAGGCCGACAAGGCCGAGCTCGAGTCGGATCACGAGACTCAACCTTTCGGCCCCGAAGAACGCCCCATGGGCGGTTATGTTGGTCTGCCCGAAGCGTGGAACGAGGACGCCGCGCAGGCCGAGCCTTGGGTGGCCAAGGCCTTTGACCATGTTGCAGCCCTGCCGCCGAAGGCACCCAAGAAAAAGGGCTCCAAAAACTAGGACCTCTTCAGCTCGACGGACCCTCGCCAAACCAGCCAATAAGTGCTGAGATCAAGCTATGCCCTCGATGAATGGACGAACAGCGCTCGTGACCGGGGCCACGGGCGGCCTGGGTAAGGCCATCGCCACTGCACTTGCACGCGAAGGAGCGTCCGTCGTCGTGGTTGGACGTTCAGCAGCGCGGGCAGAAGATGCCATCCGCGATATCCGGGCCAAAGAACCGAACGCGGTTCTCGAACCGCTCGCTTGCGACCTCTCAAGCCAGGCCTCGATCCGGTCGGCAGTAGACGGGTTCCTGTCGCGCCACGACAAGTTGGACGTGCTGATCAACGCGGCTGGAGTATTCCGCAAGGAGCGTCACGTGACCCCGGATGGGCTTGAGCTCACGTTCGCCACGAATGTGATGGGCTACTTCCTGCTGACGAACCTGCTCCTGGACGCGCTCAAGCGCGGCGCCGGCGCAGATGGGGCGCGGACTTCGAGGATCGTTAACATCGCCTCCAAGTATTCGGGAGGCCCGTCCACCACCAAGATCGACTTCGACGATCTGCAAACCGCCAAGGGCAGTTACAGTTACCTTCGCGCCACTCCCCCAACAATGCTCGGTCGGGTCCTGTTGACGCAGGAATTCGCGGAGCGCCTTCGCGGATCCAACGTGGTGGTGAACGCCGTGCACCCGGGCCTGGTAAAGCACACGGCGCTACTCCAGGACGTTGGCGGACCTTTCCGCTGGATGACGAACACCTTCGGCGCGACTGCTGAGAAAGCTGCCGATACCCCCGTCTGGCTGGCCACCGCTCCAGAAACTGCCGCTGTGTCCGGGAAGCTCTGGGCGAAACGCAAGGAACTGCCGACGCCCGGCATGGGCTCTGATCCGGCGGCGCGGAAGCGGCTGTGGGAAGAGTGCACCCGCCTGGCCAAGATCCTGTGACATTCCGCCCCTGAACAGCCCTCCCGAAGCCGCATCTCCAGGCGTACAGTGCAGCCATGGAACCCATTCGAGTGGTCCTCCTTCCGGGCAGTGTCCTTCCTGCGGGGCCCGCCTATGGTGCGCTGCTTGAGGCCTTGGGGCCGGACGTCGACGCCGTGGCCAAGGACCTGGATCTCTATGAGGGCGACCAACCGCCGTCGGACTGGACGCTCGACACCGAAGTCGACGGCGTCCTGCGGGAGGCAGGCGCCAAACAATGGGACATGTTCCACCTCGTGGGCTATTCGGGCGGCGGGGCCGCGGCCCTCGCCTTCGCTGCCAAGTATCCCGAGCGCCTGCTTAGCCTCACACTGTTGGAACCCGCATGGGCGGGAGACTGGGGCTGGAGCCAGGCCCACGCCCGCTTCTGGGAGCAGCTGGGCGCGCTCGAGTCGCTGCCTCCGGAGCAGTTCATGCCGGAGTTCATGAGGCTGTCGGTGAGGCCCGACGTCGTCCTGCCGCCTCCGCCGGCGGGTGACCCGCCGCCGTGGATGGCCAAGCGGCCTGCCGGAATCAGGGCGTTCCTGAAGGATTTCCGGAACTATCACCTGGACCGCGAGCGCCTGGCTTCTTTTGAACGTCCCGTGCTGTACGTTCTGGGCGGCCTGAGCAATCCGGACCAGTACGGTGACATCGCCGACCGCCTGTCCACTGTGTTCCGGGAGTACCGTGTGGAGGTGTTTGAGGAACGCCACCACTTCGATCCCCCGCACCGGATTGAACCCGGGCGGCTCGCGGGCATGTTGCGCGAGCATTGGCAACGAGCCGAGGGCAGCAACAATGCCGACTAATCCAATAGACACGGTCATCATCGGCGCAGGGCAGGCGGGACTCGCGACGAGCTACTGGCTCACGCAGTCCGGCGTCGAGCATCGGATATTGGAGCGTCGGGATTCCTTGGGTGGCGCGTTCCAGGATCGCTGGGACGGGTTCTACATGAACACGCCGAACTTCAGCCTGGACCTGCCCGGCATGCCGTACTCCGGCGACGATCCCGAGGCCTTCATTCCCCGCAACGCTGTGGTCAACCTCTTTAGGCGATACGCGGAGGTGATCGGCGCTCCCGTCCACACGGGCGTGGACGTAACGCGGCTGGCCACTTCCCCCGACGGCGGATTCAGTATTGAATCGTCGCTCGGGCACATGAAGGCCCGCAAGGTGGTGTTGGCAACCGGCGCGTACCAGGTTCCCAAGGTCCCGGCCGTGGCCGCCGGCCTTTCCAAGGAGATCGTCCAGCTCCACACGCACGACTACCGCAATCCGAACCAGCTGCCCGACGGCGCCGTCCTCATCGTCGGAACAGGCCAGTCCGGCGGTCAGATCGCCGAGGAACTGCACGACGCCGGCCGCGAAGTCCACCTTGCCGTCTCCACCTGCCCCGAAGCACCCCGCCGATACCGCGGCCACGACCTCATCTACTGGATGCTCGAAACCGCCAAACACGGCCCCGACTACGGCATCAACGCCCTCACCCGCGAGGCACTCCCCTCCCCCGCCGCCCGCTTCGCCTGCAACCCACTGCTCTCCGGCACCGAAGGTGGCCATGATATCCACCTCCGCGAACTCGGTCGCCGCGGCTTGCACCTGCACGGCCGCCTGGAGAACGTCGACGACGGCGACATCACCTTCAGCGACGACCTTCCCGAACGCCTCGCAACAGTCGAATCCAGCTTCAACCAACGAATGCGGAAGGCCATCGACGCCTACATTGCAGCGGCGGGGATTGATGCTCCAGGGCAGTCCCCCTTGCCCTCGGATGACTGGCTGCCCGCTGAGCCAGCGAGGTTGAACCTGGCCCAGGCAAACATCACGTCAGTCCTGTGGGCCACCGGATACAAACTCGACCTGTCCTTCATCGACATCCCCGTCCTGGACGAATGGGGCTACCCAAAGCACACGTCAGGCGTCACCGAACAGCCCGGCCTGTACGCCGTAGGGCTTCCCTGGCTGACACGGCACTACTCGTCGATCCTCGGCGGTGTGGGGCTGGACGCGGAGTACGTGGCGGGCAAAGTTGCCGGGTGAACAAATAGCCGACTGCACCGGGCCCGCCGGACAGAAGTAACCGACCTGCCCGCAGCTCTGTCGTTGCACGAGGGGCCTTGGTGTTCAGCGCGCTACCGGCCTGAGTTGGACCGGGCAGCTCATGTTCCGGTCTTCGCAGAACGTTGGGTCAAACGACGCTGTGCGGTGAGATCCTGATCGCTCGTTAAGACGCGCCGATTTTCATTCCAGCCATACATAACGAACACGGTTGCAGTAGTCCCCCCATCATCGCGCATCTCATCGTGCGGTCTTATGTACGTGATCCAAGCCAGCAACAGCACGGAACGTGTAATTGGTTCCATAGGCACGATGATCGACCGGCTTACGGGCATAGCCGAGACGTCAGACCCTGGGTTAAAGATCGATCAATTGGTATATGCAGCTTGCTGGCCTAATCGCTCTTTTCGCAGCCTGTCGTCCGTCTACGTGGATAATTCGTCGTATGGATTCGCTTCGCGCCGAGATCAGCCTCCTGCCAAACCCTGAAGGAGGCCGTAGAGGTGCTATCGATCTGAGTGGTCGCTATAGGTCCCATCTGAGAGTCGACGGTGGGGAGTACCTGAGGGTCGCACTCCGAAGCGACACGGGAGCCACCCTTGAGCCTGGGGAAAGCGGCATCGTTCCCCGGCACTAGTCTGACGCTAGGAAATTCACCTGGATCCGGGAGCGAGCTCATGAATGAACGCAAGGCCGCCTTCACCGTCGCATTCCCGGAGGCGAGGAAACCCAGAACTGCCGGCACTCTAGCTTCAGTATTCCTCTTCGTGACCTGGATCCTCATTGGTGTGGCAATGTTCGGGCCACCAGGATTTTCGGGCCTTCCTTGGATGGCCGTCTCGGTCATTCCCTTTGCACTTTCTCTGGCATGTTCCATTTATGGAAGGCGGAAGCAGAAAGAGCTTGCACCCATCATCAATCACCGATTCGCGAAAGAATTCGTCGCGCACACCAAGGATGCCTACCCGCAGGACGTGGACATCTTTCCCATGAGCTGAAACCGCGACACAACGTCAACTAGGCAACAAGCCGGCAAGGATTTCCAGCACGTGCCCGATAGCCGATCCCTTGCCGGACACCCGCATTTATGGGGTGCCGCCTGTGCTGAACCCGACTCTACGATTTCGGCGAGCCTCTCCAGTAACTTTCGGCTGGCGGCGAGTTTGGTAATCCTTGTACGCGTGACTTGCACCTTATGGGGTTCCGAGTGGGACAGGAGCTAGGCTGGCGGGGTGCGGATCGACGGCGTGGAACTCTGGGCTCTGCTGTACAAGTTGGACGATCCAGCGCACCTGGAGGCGCCGCAAGGATTCGACTGGAAAGCCGCGCGCCGACAGTTCGACGGCCTCGTCGCACGGCTCAACACCGCTTTTCAGACCACGTGCGAGACGGATCGGAATATCGAGGACGCCTCGTATCACGCCGAGGTCACCGTTCCTGCCGACGCAACGGCTACCAGAGGGAACCTCGTCGTCCGGGTCTCGAACTTCGGCAATCTCGCCGTCCTGGCGCTTGAGAACCCGGGGGCTTATGACCAAGAGGAGTTCGATGCGCTTGTTCACGAGAGTGACCTCACACGCATCTATGAATGCCTCGACGAGGGAGACTACACCCTCGTTGCGGAAGCGCCGCTTTGGGAGCCCTACGACGGCCGCGTGACCGCTTGGGTGTTCCTGTCAAGCAAGCCGAGCTGGTGGATCAGGTACTTCGACTACCTATAGCCGGCCAGATAAATGATGCTTTCAACTACAGGAGAAACGATTGCAAGTGAACAAAATCCTGATATTCACTTTCGTGGCTCTGTTCGGTTTAACTGGTGCCTACTGGGGAAAATACCGTTTCCCCTCCTTGAGGCCGGGATCACCTATGGACAGGATTCTTGGCGTCATTAATGTGTTTGGCAACGTAGCAGTCGCCCTGATGGGAATAGCGTTAATCATGACGACCGAGTTTTCTGGGACACCGGCGCTGGGATTCATTGCGTCGGCGCTGCTTCTCGGTTCCGTGTTCTTCTATCGCGTGCGGGCTCCAGATTTGAGAATGGCATTTGCCAGCAACAGCGGGCGCCGCGGACAACCCCACGATCAACAGCGGAAGACGAAATGGCCCTACACACTTACCTACATGACCGGGTACTCGTGCATGATTGCCTATATCTCGACCATCCTTAGTCACCTTTAAGTACCGACACCTTCCCAACCAACTGTGAAATAGATGGCCGTGAAGCTGGCTGATCCAGGATGAGACCATTTGCCAGGTGTCCCCCAACCTTCGGAGAACCGGGTGCCCGTTCAAGGATCGTCTTACGTGCGCCCGGTGCGATACCGAACGATCACAAACTCAATAGGTGGGACCAAGCCACAACCTTGGGGAAGTGTCCCCAAGGTTGGACTGTCCTGGTTCGAAGGAATGGGACACCACCAACATCGATTGTGGGTGGGGCAAATCTGCGGTCCTATCGGTGGGGACCAATAATACGAGGTGGGATATTGCCCGCTACACGCACTGCGGGCGATACGTTGGATCCGCGGGGCCGCTTTGGAGGAGCGCGTTGGAGACGAGGGACCACACGTTCGGATCGTTAGGAGATTGATCGTGTTCGAAAGTGTCGAGAGGGCAGTAGTCCTGGAGCACAAGGTTGGACACTTGCTTCCCCGGCCCAACAAGAGCCTGGCTCGTGTAAGGGGTAACGACCTCGTCGTAACGGGTCGAGATGACGGTGTAGGACGGGCCGGGTACGGTGTCGCCGATCGAGTTGAGCTCGGCCATGAACGCCGACCCGGCATGCTGGTCCGCGCAGGCCTGGCACAGGGTGCTCGTTGCGGTCGTGTCGAGAATCATCCCCGCGGGCGACGGAGCGATGAGACCTTGAGTGCCATGGCTCGACGGCGCAATGCCGACGAGGTGGTGCACATACTTGGCGCCGCCGAGGAAGCCGATGTAGTACCGCGGCATCATCCCGCCTTGGCTGTGCCCGACCAGATCGACCTTCTTCGCACCCGTCGCACCGAGAACTGATTTCACGAACGTCGCAAGCTCAGCTGCGGAGTTCCGAATTGCCCCGCTGGCGGGGACACCGTTGGCCACCCCGTAGTTGAGCGCGAAGACGCAGTACCCCTGGTCCTTGAGCACTGGTGAAAGCAGCGCCCAGTTCTTGTACATTGTCTCGAACGTCCCCGGGACGAGGACCACCGGATATGGATGCACGCTCGAAGGCTTGCACGTCCAGTCATTGGCTCCGGGAGGGTCCGGCGAGATCGAGTCGGCCTGAGCCGCGGGTGCGGCGAAGAGTCCAATGGTGAGCGCCGCAGCGGCGAGGACGGCAGTGAGTCGGAATCGGCGCATGGCCTGCCTTTCTCTTGGCCGCGAACTCCTATGTCCGCGGCATTCCTAGTTACTTTGCAGTAACTTACCGGCGGGTTGCAATAGGGTGCGAAGATATTGAGAAAACGTGCACCCGCACGGACCGGGCTTGCCGCACAAGCGCTCGTAAGTCGATCTTCACTAGGCGGGCGCAGTAATCAGCAGCGGACCAGGGTCCAGTAGAAGTCATTAGCACCGGCCTCGGCGGACCAAGATCAAGGCAGCAAAGGCCGTTGCATAGGCTGCCAGGCCTCCCAGCATCATGATGGTCCAAAGGCGAGCCCAGCTCTCCTCATGGGTGGGCCACATGAGCAGAGCCTTAGCCGATTTCGGTCATGTCCCCCACCCCAGGCGTCCCCTCAACCAGGGCGTACCGCTGCATCACCGCACCCTTCGGTGACGCGATCACGGGCTCAATGAGTTGAAGGTTCGTCGGAACCACTCCATCGGCGAACACCTTCTTCCCCCGGCCCAGAAGGATTGGATACACCCACAGATTGAGCCGGTCGAAGAGCCGCTCCGAGAACAGGGTCTGCACAAAGTCCAGGCTGCCGATCACGTGAATGTTCTCGTGCTTGCCCCGCAGCTCGCGCAAGGAAGCCGCCACGTCAGGACCAAGCTGGGAGGAACCATCCCACTCAAGGCTTAGCGACTGACGCGAGGCCACGTACTTCGGAATCCGGTTGAACAACCGAGCGATTCCATTGTCCTGGTGTGGCCAGTACGAAGCGAAGATGTCGTAGGTCCGGCGCCCGAGCAGCAGTGCATCCATTCCAATCATCCCGGATTCGACCTGTTCGCCAACGGCATCGTCGAACAGAGGCGCCTGCCACCCGCCGAACTCGAAACCGCCCTCCGGATCTTCCTCAGGGCCACCGGGCGCCTGCGCGACGCCGTCCAGCGTGGTGAACAAGTCAATATGGATCAGTCCCATGTCGGGTTCCTTCCCTGCTGCCCGTCGTCACCCCGGCGACAGGATCATGTCGAGGCTTCCACACGAACCCCCGAGAGGCAATGGTCACCAGAGAAGAACGACGACGGCGACAGCACCTTGCGCTGTCACCGTCGCCGACCATGGGGCTGAGTTACGGAAGCCCTCTACGCTTCCTTCAAATCAAGCTGCGGTGCCGGCCGCCGGAACCCGCGCGTGAGGATGGCGAGGTAGACGAGGCCCACGCCAGCCCAAGCGAGCCCAAAGGTAAAGGACAATCCACTCAGGCTCGTCCACAACCAGATAGTTAGCGCAAAGCCGATTCCCGGCAGTATCAGGTTGTAAATCACTCCCCTGGTGCCGCGATCCTTCCGGTCAAAGTAGTAGTGCTTGATGACCGACAGGTTGACGATGGAGAACGCGACCAGCGCTCCGAAGCTGATGAGCGAGGAGATGGTCAACAGGTCGAGCACGAAGGCAAGCAGTGAGACGCCCGATGTGATCAGAATCGGAAGAACGGGCGTTTGGAACCGAGCATGAAGCCTTCCCAAAGCTGGCGGGAACACGCCGCTGCGGCCCATGGAGTGGATGATGCGTGAGACCGAAGCCTGCGAGGTGAGCGCCGATCCGAGGCTGCCCGCGACATAGGCAGCCGTGAAGAAGGCGACGAGCAGCTCCCCACCTGCCTTGCCGATGACCTCGATGGCAGCGGAGTCCACATCGTTGAAGCTGCTGACCGGAAGAACCAGGTGGCTGATGTAAGCCAGACCGAGGAAGATGACGCCGGCCAGGATGGTGGTCAGCATGATGGCCTTGGGCAGGTTGCGCTTCGGGTCCCTTGTTTCCTCGGCGAAGGTGGAGACGGCGTCGAACCCGAGGTAAGAAAGGCAGAGGATGGCGGAGCCGGCGAAGATCGGTGAGAGACCTTCGGCACTCTCGGCTCCGGTGAAGGGAGCCATCAAGTCCAGGTTGCCGGTGCCCGTGATGGATGAGAGTCCCAGTGCGACGAATAGAACTATGAAGAGCGCTTGGAGTCCCACCACCACGAAATTCGCCTTCGCGATCGCCGTGATTCCGAGGACGTTCAGTACCGTCACCGCGGCGATGGAGACGATCATGAACGCCCAGGCTGGAATGGCTGGGAACGCTGCTTCCATATAGATGCCGATGAGCAGGTAGTTGATCATCGGCAGCAACAGGTAGTCGAGCAGGAGCGACCAGCCGGCCATGAATCCCAAGCCGGCGCCGAACGACCGCGTCGCATACGTGTAGGCGGAACCACCGAACGGGAACGCCTGCGACATCCGACCATACGAGCGTGCCGTGAACAGCATGACCACGAGCGTCACGGCGTAGGCTGCCGATAGTCGCCCACCCGTGAGTTCCACGACGATGCCGTAGGTGCTGAAGATCGTCAGGGGCACCATGTAAACCAAGCCCAGCAACACCAGCGACGGAACACCGAGAACGCGGCGCCAACCCTGGTTTACGGTCTGAGCGGAAGTTGGCCCCACAGGCTTCTCGCCTGCCGGTGTATCTGTTTCAAATGTGGGGGTCATGGGGATCCTAAGTCGTCATGCTGGGGTTACTAACGAAGCTTCGGCCTTGCCGAAACTTCCTAGCTGCGACTGGACCTGCGGGGTTCCCGCGATCCTGAGGTGCTGGATTGGCTCGAGCTCTACGGTTAAGGGCCCGAGCACCATGCTAGAAATGAATAGCGTTCATTTATTGTGGCGGTGAGCCGGCTCACAGTCAATATGTGAAGGAGTGACGGACCAGTCGGGCTTTGCAACAATCCCTATCGCGGTGCCGGGCACACAGATCTCGAAGGCCATGGCCGCGGCCGCGCTCTCCGGCACCGAGGGCGGCCACGACATCCACCTCCGCGAACTCGGCCGCCGCGGCATGCACCTGTATGTCCGCACGGAAAACGTCGACGACGGCGACGTCACCTTCAGCGACGGCCTCCCCGAACGCCTCGCAACAGTCGAGTCCAGCTTCAACCAACGCATGCGGAAAGCCATCGACGCCTACATCGCAGCCACGGGCATCAACGCAGAGGAGCAGCCTCCAACACCGGAGGACCACTGGCTGCCCTCGGAGCCGGCCCGGCTGAACTCGCCCAGGCGAACATCACGCCAATCCTCTGGGCCACCGGATACAAACTCGACTCGTCCTTCATCGACATCCTCGCGCTGGACGAATGGGGCTATCCAGCGCACACGGCGAGCGTCAGCGAAAGGCCCGGTCTATGCGCGGTGAGGCTTCCGTGGCTAACGCGGCCCTACTCGTCGATCCTCGGCGGCGTGGGGCTGGACGCGGAGTACGTGGCGGGCAAAATGGCCTAACTTGGAAGACCTGGCTTTCCGGGAACCATTTGCGGAGCTGCGGACACTACAAGGCATGAGGCAAACGGGGGAATCCGATCAAGACCTGTGGCAAGAGTGCGTCGCAGGCAACGCTGACGCATTCGGTGCCCTATTCGACCGGCATGCGGATGCGGTCTTCCGGTACTGCCTGAGCCGTTGCGGTTCCTGGCATGATGCCGAAGAACTCGCTTCAATCACCTTTCTAGAGGCATGGCGGCAACGGGACAGGCTCAAACTGGAACGAGACAGTGTCTTGCCTTGGCTTCTTGGGGTCGCAACAAACGCGAACCGCAACCGTGCCAGGGCAGCCAAACGGCATGCCGCTTTTCTTGCCAGGCTGCCGCACTCGGATTCACGTCATGGGGAACACGAAGCCGACCATGCGGAAGCGATCGCTTCGAGGCTCGACGCCGAACGTTCCGTCCGAGACTTGCTGGCCACGACGGCGGGACTAAGCGACGGCGAACGCGACGTAGTGATCCTGTGTCTACTGAACGGAATCGGTCAGGACGAAGCTGCAACAACACTAGGCATCCGCGCCGGGACGGTGAAGTCAAGACTTCACCGCGCCCGAGTTAAGCTGACCGCCTTCAGAAGGCCAAAAGAGCGCATCGAACAAACCGACACGAAAATCGTTGAAACGAGACTGTCATGAACCTGTCTGAAGTGACTTATCCGAAGGACACCAAAAACCGCGTCCAGACCCTTCTCGTCGAGGAAGCGAACCGGACATCCCGGTCCGCTCGTAACTGGCTAGAAATCACCGGGATACGGGCCAGAACACTGCAGCCCCTCGGGGCCGACGCCCAACATGGAAGTTCCGCCTCACGCGGCGAAAGCAACGGCGAAGCCCAAGCGCAAAAGCTCTCGCAGCCGAAGAGGATAATCCGGAGGACAATCCTTGTCTCCGGAGCGGCAGCGGTGCTGGCTGGTGGTCTCGTCGCATCGGACGTAATTCATTTTGGAGGAAACACCATTCCGTCAACGGCTCATGCTGCTGAGCTGTTGAACAGGGCCGCCGACTCCGTCATCGCAACGACGGATCCTGCGGTTGGTCCGGGGCAGTACTTAAGGCTCGATACGGCCGAATCAACAATCAATGCCTCCGAAAACGGTCTCATGTGGACCGCGCGCTCAGACAACCAACTCTTTGTTCCGTACGACCGGAACGGTGAATGGGTTCTGAATCTTGGTCCTCTTGAGCCAGCAGAGTACTTCGGCGCCGCCACCGAGGAAAAGGTCGAAAACTACTATAGATCCAAAGGGCTCCAAAGCCCTGAGCCCGGTCGACAACTACGCGGTCTGGGAGGCACCGTCGTTTTCAGCGCGAATTCCGTGACATTTGGGAATCTGAGCCCAACGGAGGAAGCGACCATTCCGAGGGAACCTGCGGCTTTGGTGGATTGGATCAAGGCCGAGATCAAAGGCACCGACGCCAGCGTTTGGAGCTTCATTGCAGGTCAACTGGCCACCGGAGTCGTGCCGGCCGAGTGGAGGGCGGCGCTCTACCGGGCTGCGGCCCTGGTTCCCGGCGCCATCGTCACGGAACAACAGATCACATTGGATGGCCGCTCCGGGACAGCCGTCGGCAGAACCGAGGACGGGGTGCGCACGGACGTCATCTTTGACCCGGCGAGCGGGCTATTCATCGGCATGCGCGCGGTCAACGAAACAGGAAACTCAATCGTCCCCGCGGGCACCACCACAGCTTGGACTTCCGTCCGAACATCAGTCGTAGACTCTATCGATTGACTGTTACCCGGTCCTGGGTGGGGCGCATGAGCGGAGCCTTAGCCAATTTCGGTCATGTCCCCCACCCCAGGCGTCCCCTCAACCAGGGCGTACCGCTGCATCACGGCACCCTTTGGCGAGGCAACCACCGGCTCAATGAGTTGAAGGTTCGTCGGTATGACACCATCGGCGAAGACTTTCTTCCCACGGCCCAGAAGGATTGGATACACCCACAGATTGAGCCGGTCGAAGAGCCGCTCCGCGAACAGTGTCTGCACAAAGTCCAGGCTGCCGATCACGTGAATGTTCTCGTGCTTGCCGCGCAGCTCGTGCAGGGAAGCCGCCACGTCGGGACCGAGCTGTGAGGAGCCATCCCACTCAAGGTTCAGCGACTGACGCGAGGCCACGTACTTCGGTATGCGGTTGAACAACCGCGCGATTCGATTGTCCTGGTGTGGCCAGTACGAAGCGAAGATGTCGTAGGTCCGGCGCCCGAGCAGCAGCGCGTCCATCCCTACCATCCCGGATTCGATCTGTTCGCCCACCACATCATCAATCAGAGGCGCCTGCCAGCCGCCGAACTCGAAACCGCCTTCCGGATCTTCCTCAGGGCCACCGGGCGCCTGAGCGACGCCGTCGAGCGTGGTGAACAGGTCAATATGGATCAGTCCCATGTCGGGTTCCTTCCCTGCTGCCCGTCGTCACCCCGGCGACAGGATCATGTCGAGGCTTCCACACGAACCCCCGAGAGGCAATGGTCATCCGGACAACATCGACGACGGCGACAGCACCTTGCGCTGTCACCGTCGCCGACCATGGGGCAGAGTTAGGAAGCCCTCTACGTTTCCCTCAATCAAGCTGCGGTGCTGGCCGCCGGAAGCCGCGGGTGAGGATGGCGAGGTAGACGAGGCCCACTCCAGCCCATGCGAGCCCAAACGTGAAGGACAATCCGCTCAGGCTCGTCCACAGCCAGATAGTTAGCGCAAAGCCGATTCCCGGCAGTATCAGGTTGTAAATCACTCCCCTGGTGCCGCGGTCCTTCTGGTCAAAGTAGTAGTGCTTGATGACCGACAGGTTGACGATGGAGAACGCGACCAGCGCTCCGAAGCTGATGAGCGAGGAGATGGTCAACAGGTCGAGCACGAAGGCCAGCAGCGAGACGCATGAAGCCTTCCCAAAGGTGGCGGGAACACGCCGCTGCGGCCATGGAGTGGATGATGCGTGAGACCGGTCAGCGATCCATAACACACACCCATCCTGGTCGTCAGATTAGTGCCAGGCTCCAGGCGCGAGATTTTGGAAAAGCTGGGAGAACTCAAAGAACATGCGGTTCTTACTTCAGAAGAGTTTGAAAGGGAGAAAGCCAGGATTCTCGGTCTAGGGTGAGGCGACAGCCGAAAAGAACGCTAACTGAGTGTCGACTGAATAAGTGCGAGACCCTGGCCATAGCCGCTACCGGTTACGCAGGCTAAATCACTGGGTTGATGCGTTTGTTGGTCGCGCTTCGTATTGCCACTATATGTGCCCCGGTTATGGCTCCAACGCCTCCCGAAGTGCGGTCCTAGTGCCAGCGTCGGTCGAGTGGGCGGGCGTCTATATGATAGAGGTGGCTCTTAGAGCGCCCTCCCCAAAGTCAAGGTGTCTTCGCCAGTACAAACGACTTCGCCATTACTGACGAGGCGGTCAATAGCCTCGCCGATGCGCCGCTCGACGGAAGATCCCGTTCTGGTCCAACCGAACACGCGAGCCACGCCTTGGACAACCTCCGCCCGGGTGATCGCTCCAACGTCGCGGACGGTATGCACCGCCGCGATGGCGAGTTCTTCAAGGTGCACCTGCTCGACCTTGCGAGCGACCTTTCCGGCGGGAGTACGAACCGACGTGACATCACCCCCGGGGACCATCAGGAAGTCACCGTCGAGGACAACCTGTGCTCGTTGCATGGCGCGGTGGATGTTGCTGCGGATGTTTACACCAATGCGACCGACGTTCCACCAGTCCCTAAGACGCTCGTAGGCGACGTCAAGGTGGAGTGGGGCCTCGTGTTCGACGAGCGTCTGGATGGCTTCGACCATGTGCAGGTGGCTACCGGACTCGCCAGGATCCACCCATCGAGGCAAAGCCCGCACCGGTGCGAGTCGGTAAGGTGTCGTCCAAGTCGGGAACGCCGACGTGTCTGCCTGTTCCGTCTCGACTATGGGTCGATCGATTGCTGGCGCCTTCTTGGTCCGGCGCCCGAGGGGAGCGTCGATGGCTTCCTGTACAGCAGCGCGCAGGCGCTGCTCCTCGGTGGCACGGTCGCGGTACCAGGCCGTACCCCAGATACGGTGAAGTCGCCAGCCGAGGCCGGTGAGGACTTGGTCGCGGAGTCGGTCGCGATCGCGAGCGGATGGAGCTGAGTGGTACTGGTAGCCGTCGCATTCGACGCCCAAGGCAAACATGCCAGGGTAGGCCGGATGGCGTATGCCTATGTCGATACGGAAACCCGCTGCCCCAACCTGCGGTTCGACCGTGTGGCCCCAGCTCTGAAGGGCCGCGATGACAGATTCCTCAAACGGTGATTCCGGCTCGAGACCGGTGGATGAGTACGGGATCGCGAGGGTTTGTGGCCCCTTTTCGGCGTAATCGAGGTAAGCGCGGAAGTACTCGACGTTCTCATTGGCCGAGGGTGGAATTTGTCCTGCGTGCATTGAGGCCACTACCTCGACGCGTTGCCGAGCTCGCGTAATTCCCACGTTGAGGCGACGCCAACCCTTGTCTTTGTTCAGCGCACCGAAATTCGTCGAGACCTTGCCTGCTTCATCGGGTCCATAACCGACGGAGAAGATGATCACGTCTCGCTCGTCACCTTGCACCTGTTCCAAAGCCCGAATGAAGAAGCCGTTAAGGCGGTCTTCTGTATCGAAGAATCGATCGAGGTCCCGCCGATGGGTACGGGCCTCGTCTATGGCATCCTGGACTGCGTCGGCTTGGGCGACGGAAAAGGTAACGACGCCAAGCGTGAGGTCGGGACGCTTTGTGAAGTGCTCAATTACGCGTTCGGCAACCTTGGCCGCTTCGACGGGGTTGTAGGCTCCGCCGCCGCGCCGGTACATGCCGTGGGCGTGGAAGAACTCGATGCCGACGTCATCGCCTTCGGCATGGGCAGAGGGGAATGTGACAAGCTTGCCTTCGTAGAACTTGTAGTTGGAGAAGGCAATGAGGTCTTCATGGCGTGACCGGTAATGCCAGCGCAAGCCGAGGTTGTTGAACGCGCCGGAGGCTTTGGCAAGCTCGAGGACGGACTGGAAATCCTTTACATCGGTTTCGTCCTCATCGTCGTCGTCCGCAATTCGCTCAAAGAACGAGGTGGGTGGCAGCTGCTTGTCATCACCGGCGAGAATTAGGGATTTACCTCGGTAGATGCAATTGATGGCGTCCCCGGGAGTGACTTGCGAGGCCTCGTCGAAGATAACGACGTCGAACTCCATATCAGAGGGCAGGTACTGCGATACCGCCAGTGGTGACATCATGAAGACCGGCTTGATGCTAGGGGTGACGTTGCGGGTCATCGACATGAGCTCGCGCACTGGCCTGTGCTTCTTCTGCTTGCCTCCTTCGCGACGAATGACAGCAGGCTCCCCCATGGTTGTGTTCACTGGGCGGCGGGTATTGGCGGCGAAAATGATGTCGGCAGTTGAAGCCCTAATAAGGTCGCGATCCAAGGTGCGGTACTCATCGACGAGCGCTTCACGATCCGTTGCCAGCAGAGGCCGGAGACGCTCGTCGCCTTGGATAACTGCGTCGGACCAGCCGCGGAGGAGAGCCCGCTTGACCACGTTGGGGACGTCGTGCTCCGTGAGCCGCTGTTCAATACAGAAATCGACGGCGGTGTCGAGATCCCGCAAGGCCAGCTCTCTGTAGGCGCGTTGGTAGTCGAACCATTCCTGCTGACCGACTGTGTCAGCGCGTAAGGCGGCTATCAGTTCCAAGGCGTTATGGAAGTCATCGAACTCCTCAGTGAGCTCGCTGTGACGGCTTGTAGCGAAGGCCTGAATCAAGCGGTCTTGGGTCTGCATCCACTTTTCGTACGCAGTTCCCATAGTGCTGACAGGGATGGATTCGCCGAGGGTCTTCACCTGCCCAGGCGTCAGAGGCCCAGTGGCGAGGGATCTGAGCTCGAGCGTCCAATCGATTGCCTCGTCGAGGGTTTCAATGTCGGATTCACGGAAGTTGAAGTAAACGCCGAGCATGGCCCGGTAGTCGGGCGCTGCAGCATGCAACGCCTCAGTCGCGTGCCTGGCATTCTCGACGAGCTCTAGAAGTTCGTTAACCTGGGCAATAGAGTGGCTTTTGCCTGTGATGCTCCCTACGGCGCTGACACGGGCCGCAGCCTGTCGCATAGGACCGACGTGGCCACGGAGCCAGTCGACTGCGTGGCCGATGGGTTCAAGGATGAGCTCAGGGCGCCCAGTCAGCGCTGGACTAGGCTGAAGTCCGCGCTTCCACTCGTCAATGTCGGCGCGGGTGGCGTCGGCAACGGCCTGATGGGCGTGATGGGTTTCGCTGGTGGTCAGGTAATTGAGGAGCGGCGCAGGCACGTTGTGGTCGGTGAGGGTGAGAACTTCCTCAACGACGCTGAAAGCGGCAGAGAGTGACTCAAAGTTGGTTTCTCGTCCTGCCCAATGTGCCCCGAAGGTCTCTGCATGGATCAGGGCAAAGTGGTCAAAGTTCTTGCTTGTCTCGCCCCACGCGATTGCGTCCGAGAGGCGACCGATGCCATCCTTCACATCGGTGGCCTTAGTTAGCAAGCCAGCGACGGTTTTCTTGTCCGTGCGGTAATTGCCGGACAGCTTCCGCAGGCCCTTATGCAGATTAGTGAACCGGTCTTTCAGTTCAGCCAGCGGCGCCTCCAGGGCTTCAGGGGTGAATACCGAAGATGCCTTGGCCTCAGCGCCGTTCAGAGCAATGATGTGCTCCCGGAGAGCGGTTGCGGCCGCACGAGCCTCCGCCAAGCCACTAGGGGAAAACCATCGTCGAACCGGTCGAGTGCCTTGCTTGTGCAAGTCGATAATTCGGATCATTCGGTTTACATCATCGAACATAGTGACCGGCGGGAGTCCAAGGCTGGTGGCGAGAGAGGACAAGGCCAGGGTCCGTTCGCCAAGCAGATTCGCCTGAGACTCGAAGAGGTCCGCGGTTGCGGTCAGATCGGAACCCGAGACAGTTTCCAGATCCACAGGAAATGGGGATACCGAGATCGGGGCTGGGCTGGCTGGCACGGCCTCGGGTACTGGCAGGGCTGTCCACGGAACCCCGACAGATTGAATGACCCTCTCTTCAGCGTCATTAAGATGAGCCAGCTGACGGCCGAGGTCGGCGCGGATAGATGTCAACGACTCCGTGGAGTCGGCGGTCAGCCATTGCTCCATAACGGCGCTGGGGTGCGGCCGATGCTGGTGCTCAATGAGCTCGACCAGTCGTGGTGTGTCGGACGGCTTCGTGAGATTGAACGCATCGACCAGCGCGGAGTTAAGCGCGACCGTGCCGCTCAGCTCCTCGAGCGCAGATTCGGCTTGGTAGAGCCGAACTTCGAGTGACTGATCGTCGATAACTTCTCTCCAAAGGAATGACTCACCTTGCGCGGCAGGTCGCCATGCACGAACCAGTTTCGCGAGCACCTCTTGGATCTGAAGGTATTCTGCCTCGGTGAGGTCAGTCGGGGCCCTTTCCGGGACAGGCGCCATGGCTACGGTCGAGAGGTTCGCGTACACGCCCAGCACTTGGTGCAGCGACATGTTGAGCGGAGTCCGGACTTCATTCATTGCTGCCGCGTAATCATTGAGCTGCTCTCGGCGCTCTATCACGCCCTGCCGGGCGAGCCTCGTCATCGCCGCGGGAGGCTTGGCCACGCTGTCCAGCGTCTTGAGGAGCTCCGTCGCCACTTCCTTGCGGCTCGACTTGTGTGAATGTAGCTCGAGAAGGTACGAGTCGAGGCCAGCTGCGGCGAGGCGGTTGCGCACCACATCGAGTGCCGCGATCTTCTCCGACACGAAAAGTACTGTCCTGCCGGCGTGTAGCAGCGCACCGATCATGTTAGCGATGGTCTGCGATTTACCAGTGCCAGGAGGTCCGTCCATGACGAATGTCTTGCCTGCCAAGGCGGCAGCGACGGCAGCCCGCTGCGAGGAGTCCGCGTCAAGCACGAGGGGTGTCACCTCTGGCGGGGCCAGTCTGTCAACGTCGAAGTGATCAATTGGGTCGAATTGAAACTCCGGAGACTGCTGGCTGGGATCTGAAGTGGCAATAGCCCGGACGATCGGATGCTCGAGTATTTTGGCTTCGTTGTCGAGGAGGTCTTTGAACATGGCTTCTTTCGCAAACGAAAAGGTTGCCAAGTAGGTGATCTCGCGCAGAGACCAGCCTGTGAACGATTTGTTCTTCTCTAACGCTTCCCGTATCGCTGCGAGCGTCTCCGAAACTGACAGCCCGTCGATGTCTTCGGCACATGGAAACTCGATTCCGAACTCCTTTAGGCGAAGGCTCAGCGCCGGGTTGAGTACCGGTTCGTCTTCGCCCTCAGTGATCCGCGGCGTGCCCTTCGGACCCTCTGGCAAAAGCTGCACAGGCACAAGTAGGAGCGGCGAGACCATTGGGGTGTCATCGACGTCGCGCCAGTCGAGTAAGCCGAACGCCATGTACAACACCGAAAGGCCTCGATCGAGGAACTCTGCTGAAGCCTTCCGCATAAGGTTGCGAACCACCGGTCCGACCTCACCATCGGGCCGGGGGGAGTGAAAGAAGGCGCCCAGAGGCACTGGCTTCGCCGCGTCTGTATCTACCGGGTTGAGTTCGCCGCGGAACGCGTGCGGCTTGCCCGACTGGAGGCGAGCCAAAATCTCGTCCGGCGACGGTGAGTCAAGAAGAAGCGAGGAAGCCTTTGGGGCACGGAACTTGATGAGAGAGCTTTGTCGGGTCAGCCCAACCAGCCCGTCACGCCACACTTTGAGCGCCGCCCGATGCTCGTTCCGCTGGGTCATATTGCCTCTTCTCGATCTTTTCTTCCTGATCGCGAGCGCCTTTCTCATCGCGCGCGCGTCGCACGTACCACCCTAAGGCCCCAGATCATATTCACAGGCGCGAACCGCCCTGAACGTCCACTGGCACCAGCGATAGCCCCCGTCGAGATCAGGGAACAAACCAGCGCCGAAATCGCGGAAGTCTTCCTGTCAGCAGAAGGCTAAAAGCATTTCCAAACCCATCCCCAAATGCCCCCGAGCCTAGTCTTCGTTTCATGGGATCTACCCGGATACCGCGATCATCGGCGCCGGCCAGGCCGGTCTCGCCCCCAGCTACTGGCTTACCCAGGCGGGCATTGACCACCAGCTCCTCGAGCGGCGCGATTCCCTCGGCGGCGGCTACCAGGACCGCTGGGATGAGTTTTTCATGAACACCCCCAACTTCACGCTCGACCTCCCGGCATGCCCTACACCGGTGACGACCCAAGGCCATTCTCCCCCGCAACGCAATCGTGAACCTGTTCCGACGCTACGCTGAGGACATCAGCGCGCGCCTGTCCACACCGGCGTCGACGTCGCCCACCTATCGGTGACCGATGAGGGCCTATTCACTCTGGAAACGTCACTGGGCCGCATGAACGCATGCGAGGTCGCGCTCGGCACGGACGCGTACCAAGTACCGAAGGTCCCAGCCGAACCGCAATCCGAACCAGCTGCCCGACGGCGCCGCCCTCATTGTCGGGACCGGCCAGTCCGGCGGTCAGATCGCCGAAGAACTGCACGACGCCGGCCGCGAAGTCTACCGCGTCGTCTCCACCTGCCCCGAAGCACCCCGCCGATACCGCGGCCACGACATCCGCTCCGCGACCTCGTCCGCCGCGGCATGCAGCTGCACGGCCGCCTGGAAAACATCGACGACGGCGACATCACCTTCAGCGATGACCTCGCAACAGTCGAATCCGGTTTCAACAACCACAAGGCGATTGACGGGTATATTGCGGCGACGGGCTTGTACGCGCCTCCGCAGCCAGCCGATCCCGAGGCCGGCTGGCTGCCTTGAGACCTGGCCTCGTTGAATGCGACGGACGGTGGGATCACCTCCGTGCTCTGGGCAAAGGGATATCAACTGGACCTGCCATTCATGGACATTCCGGTGATGGATCACCTGGGATACCCGCGACACACCGCAGGCGTCACCGAACATGCAGGCCTGTACACCGAGGGGCTTCCCTGGCTAACGCGGCTCAATTCGTCGACCATTGGCTAAGTGGGTCTCAATGGGGAGCACGTGGTTTCACGGATCGCCGAGGGCTGAGGGGTGAAATTTCGACACAGGTCGACCCTCTGGCGGGACTCCTCAAACCGAGTGGTCTAATTATGACTGGAATCTCAGCCAGCACAGGAGCCAGTCATGTCATCGGAAGAGCCGGTCCTCACCCAGCAATATTGGTTTGTCGGAGCGTTCTACTCGGACTGGGACCCACAGGACCAGACTGCGCGCTTTCTCTCCCAAGGAATCTGGGAGAACGGCTTCGAGGATCGACACCTCGACGAAGTCAGGTCCATGCGGCCCGGGGACCGCATAGCAATAAAGTCGGCGTACGTTAGAAGGAACGGCCTCCCTTTCGACAATCAGGGTCAGAGCGTGTCAGCGATGGCTATCAAGGCCTTCGGAACGGTGACGAGGAACCACGGCGACGGACGGAGGGTCGATGTCGATTGGACCGAATTTAAGCCCCCACGAGAGTGGTACTTCTTCACGAACAGATCAACCATTTGGAGGATCAACCCAATTGACTGGAAGCGAAGGGCTCTCATTGATTTCGCATTCGAGAATGCAGAACAGGACATCGACCGGTTCCGCAATGACGTGTACTGGGCGAAGCGCTTCGGCGATCACGACCCGACTCCTGAAAAGGACTTCACCTGGAGCAAGTTCTATGAAGAGATGGCAACGGCGCTCCTTTCCTACAGGGACCGACGCCCAGAACTTCTGTCTGCTCTTGGGGACTTGCAAGACCGGCACGAGAATCTGAACTATCTGACTGACCGCGACCAGCATGGCAATCCTGTTCCCATGGACGACATCTGTCCGTTCACGGTCTTTGGTTCGTTCAACCGAAACGTGTCCAACGCGAAGCGCTCAGCCATAGCTGGGGAATGGGCAAACTTTCTTCGCATTTCCACGCCACCCCCTTCTACCTTTGATGCAGTACCGCTACTGAACAATCAGAATTCTTGGTTCTTTTCCTACAAACTGGAGCGACCTGAAGGCGACGTAGACACTCTCTGGGATGCATTCGAAGCCGCGCTGGCGTGGGCCGACTCGGGTGACGATCTAAATCGTGAACGGTTCGCGGACGCATACGACGCTGCTCGCGGCCTTCACGGTGTCGGCGTGAAATTGAGCATGGGTCTCTTTTGGATTCGTCCATGGAGCTACCTGCCGCTGGACAGGCAGTCCAGGACCTACCTGAGAACCGCTCTCATGCTTGACGGAGCTTTCTACAGAGCAGACGGAAACAGATACCTGACTCTCGTTGACACATTGAACGCAAAATTTTCTGACGCGGAGTATCCGGTTCATTCATTCCCGGAACTTTCTTGGACGGCGTTCCAAGGCGAAGCTGCATCCGATCCCTCGCCTGAACCCGACACCGACCCCGCGTCAGACGAACCAACTGGCGCCAACTTACCGGCCACTGTGTACTCAGTAGCGGACATCATCGCCGATGGTTGCTTCATTAGCCGAACCGAGCTGGTCGCGATCCTCTCCCAATGGCGATCTAAGAAAAACATCATCCTCCAGGGACCACCGGGCACTGGAAAAACGTGGCTCGCTCGGCGCTTGGCTCAGGCGCTGATTGGCAGCAAAGACATTCCGTCGGCAATACGGGCTGTGCAGTTCCACCCGAACATGTCCTACGAGGATTTCGTTCGGGGCTGGCGTCCTGGCTCCAATGGCCAGTTAACCTTGATAAACGGACCCTTCTTGGAGATGGTTGAACGAGCAAACACGTCGCCGGACGTTACTCACGTTGTTCTCGTTGAAGAAATCAACCGGGGCAATCCCGTGCAGATATTTGGTGAACTTCTTACGCTGATCGAAGCTGGCAAAAGGTCGCCACGCGAGGCCCTTCATCTAGCATATCCGCGGACTCCAGAGGAGACGGTGCACGTTCCCAGTAACCTCTACGTCATTGGAACAATGAATCTGGCCGACCGTTCACTGGCCATTATGGATCTCGCTTTCCGCCGCAGATTCGGATTCGTCTCGCTGAGCCCGGCTCTAAACGAAACCTGGCTACGTTGGATGCTGACCAATCATGCCGTTGGGCAGCACGAGCTCGAGGAGGTCCAGCGTGCCGTCAACGAGCTGAATGCAACTATCGTCAACGACTCACAGCTAGGAGCAGACTTCATGCTCGGGCACAGTTTCGCAACTCCCCCACAGGAACAACCCATTGAATCATTTGGGGAATGGTTTCGGGGGGTGGTGGCGACCGAAATCATTCCAACTCTAAAGGAATACTGGTTCGATGAATCCGGACGTGCAGAGCGGGAAGCTGCCAAACTTCTGGATGGGCTCTTGTGACTTTGGACAATGAGTCCCGCATTTACGTCCTCGGACAAGCGCACATTCCTATCCGCAATCTATGGCTTCTACTTCTCTATGCCTCGGATTTCTATAAATACGGCACTGAGCGTTCTCAAGGTTTCGAGGAGAACCCGGAACTTTTAGCCGACTTACTCGCAAACATACTTTGCCACAGCGTCGAGGAACGGCTGATACGGCCACTAACCCCCGCATTCATGCTCCGGAAACAAGACTTGAGACGTGTTCGAGGCCGGATAGACGTCCTACGGACAAAAACGCACCAACTGTTAACTCGCGGCCAGGTGGCCTGTCGATTCGAGGCGTTGACCGTCGACACTCCGCGCAATCGCTTGGTGCGTGCCGGGCTGATGCACTTGGCAGCGTTGGTCACAGATCGCAAGCTCGGACACCGATGCAGAACGCAGGCACAGAAGTTAGCCGATTTAGGAGTGGGTCGCGTCGGCTCCAGGTCTGCCCTGGAGGGGGTCAATTCCCAGTTCTCTCGGAACGATGTGAAAGACCGGCCCGTAGTTTCGGCTGCCAAACTCGCGCTGCAGCTGGTCCTGCCACGTGACAACGAAGCCGCTGGTGTCGGTCGCGCCGCCATCAGTGATCAAGAGTTTCGTCGGCTTTTTGAACGAGCCATTGGTGGCTTCTACAAAGTTGCAGGCGGCCACAGTGGTTGGAAAACCACCACAGGCCGCTACATTTCCTGGCATAAGGAATCAGAAACGCCTGGCATCCAGGGCCTTCTGCCTAAGATGCAGACAGACATCATTCTTGAGAATGGCGCTATTCGGCGGCGGCTGATCATTGATACAAAATTCACTTCATCATTGGAGATACGAAGGCATGGCGGAGAGTCCTTCAAGAGCAGCCACCTTTACCAGGTTTACACATATGTGAGGACACAGGAGTCACCTGACGATCCTTTGTCCCTTTCTAGTGAAGGCATGCTGCTGTATCCGTCCGTTGGCACTTCGGTCTTGGAGAGCTTCACCTCCGGTGGCCACAAGTTCACGCTAGCCACGATCGATCTCGGAGCTTCGGCACTTGAGATTCGCGAACAGCTGCTGAGTTTCCTGGAACGATAGCCCAAATATTACCTGACCATGCGGTACTCATGGTGGTATGGGTCAGTCCGGCCGCCAAATCGCCGAGGAACTGCACGGCGCCGGCCGGGAGGTCTACCTCGCCCTCTCCACCTGCCGCGAAGCACCCCGCCGATACCTCGGCCACAACATCCTCTACTGGCTCCTCGAAACCGGCAAACACGGCCGCGACTACGGCATCAACGTCTTCCCCGCCGCACGCTTCGCCCCCAACCCCCTGCCCTCCGGCACCGACGGCAGCCACAACATCCACCTCAGAGAACTCGGTCGCCGCGGCATGCACCCTGCACGGCCACGTTTAGTCAATCGACGACGGCGACGTCGCCTTCATCGACGACCTCCGCGAACGCCTCGCCGCAGTTGAGTCGGCGGTTAGACAGCGCTCACACAAGTTCATTGATGCATACACTGCCGCAGCGAGGATCGATGCTCCGGAGCAGGCCCATTAGAGGCAGATGACTGGATGCCAACAGAGCCTGCTCGACTGAACCTGGCTCGAACATCACGTCGGTGCTATGGGCTTTCGGTCACAAGCTCGATCATACTTTTTTGGATCTGCCCTTCGTCGGATCGCCAGCAGCGTTCTGCGCCGCGTCGGCGGCTAGTCACGCGCCCTGTCTAGTAGTCCGGGGTTCCCTCTCAGAGAAAGTTGTTGTTGGGTAGTCGTCCTCCTGCGGAGAATCGATGCAAGGCTCCAACCCGTGGTCAGTAAGGTATTTCAGCGCTCGTTCGATGGCGTCAATCTTTCGTTTCAGCTCTTTGAGCGCAGGCGCCGAGGCATCAGAAAACTCGTCAAGCCGCTCGTATTCGCGCCGCACCTCTATTTCGGTTTCAACGAGGACCGCCCAGAGGCCTTCGTCAGGATCCAGGTGCTGCCGCTGGCGCAGAATGGCTGCGGCGAGCCTGCGCTCAACGACGCCAACGAGGGTTTCCGCCGTGGTTCCAGGACTGGCTAGACCATAAGCAATACCGCCACCGCCGGCCGTAACCAGTGTTCCGGCGGTTAGCAGGCCCCCAATCATGCCACCGGGGCCAAAGCTCGCCAGTGCGCTCGTGATCACCGCGGCTCCTGCAAGGCCTGCTCCAGCAGCGAGCGCCAATCCGCCCGTCGCCACGACGATTGCTGCCGCGCCCGCACCGAGGGCGCCCCACTTGATCCAATTGACTCCGCGGCTACCGCTGAGTGCTTCTTGCGCGTGCTTTGCTGCCACGAACACGTCGGCACCATACTGTCCTCCCAAACCCATCTCAGCGGCGAGGTCTTCCATGGCTTCCTGCCATAGCTTTTTGGAGATCGAGATCTCGAAAGGACGTATGACATTCTCTGCCGCTAGCACCGTCAGGAGGACAACGGCTTCGTCTTTCGTGACGTGACCGATCGGACGTGGTTCGGGTACCGGCGCCCCTGGATCGGAAACGTCAAATTCGAGTCTGGCAATTTCTGATGGCATCGCCCGGCCGTCGCGGAGGTTGCGGTTCCTGATGTCTTCAACGGCGGCCGCTTGCACTTGCCGAAGTGCCCCCGTAAATCGATCTTTTTCTTCGCCTTCAAGACGCGTCTTCATCAGATATGCGTACCGCAGGGCCAGGAGTGCGAAGTGCTCTGTGGCATCCAATGGAATGTCCAGCCCTTTATCTACCTGTGCGACTTCTTTGGTATTAGACCCGTAGAGGGCGTAGCCGATGGCGGCAGCAACGGCGTCATTCGCGAGGTACTCGGCTGCCGCGTGGGCCAAAATCGGCAGTGACTTCGTGTTGATCCGAAAATCAATCATCCAAGGAAAAACGGACGACACGCCACGGTGCGCCGCCACAGGGTCGGAGACATTCCAGAAGTTCACCCACCATGCCAAGTTCGTCGGAGGCTCACTCAGCGTGTCACGAAGATTGTCCAAGTCGAAGGAACCGTTCGCCAAGGGGCTCCCGATTGTGACCATGCCCCCGACCTCAAGGCCGGCAGGCAAACGCCTGACGATGTCAGCTGCTATGACTGACCCGAGGCTGTGACCCACTATCACGAGCCTCCCCGACTCTGGCAGCTTACTTAAGATGCGTTCGAGAACCTGGGCTCGAATTTTCGGATTATTCAGGTAGTTGCGCGCTTGCTGAAAAGGTGGCAACCCGACTGCAGCATTAACCATGACGTCACCGCCAATATAGCCGTTCCCTCTATCGTGACGCCCTAGCCTGAACTCCAAGGCCCCGATGCGACGCTCGAATTCGCGGCGGTTCTTCTTGGCCGCCTCCCGAAGAGGCTGCTTGATAGTCAAGCCCGGCAGCCGGCACGGTTCATCTGTGCCTTTAAGTGCATGTGCATATTTAGGCGCTACAATCCGCAGCGACTCCAAATTGGGGTAGCCGAGGCGGACCAGAGATTGCGTCAGCCCGACCATCCAGCGGTCCTCTTGGTCGCCATTTCCCACTCCATGCAAGAACAGCAAGATTGATTCGTCCGACAAGAAAAGTCCCTTCGCGTCCACCCCTGGAAATCCTCAGCAACGAACGCCAAGTCTTGCGGCAAGCATAGCTAGGCAAATGGGAACGCCCCAAGAACCGCGGGCCGGAGGCGTGTTGTCCCAGGGTGGGCATGCGTTTCCACGTAATGTAGGCGTTTCCTACGACAACTAAGGCAGGTTGTGCCGCTGCTCGGACGACGAAGGATTAACAACGTCATTTTCCACGGATTGGGCGTCTTCCACCGCGTGCTCCTGCCACTGCGCATACGTCAACCCTGTGGACGGGTCTTTCCATGTCACTCGTCCATTTGTGGCTCTTCCTGCGATGACCGCTGCAGCCGCGCTGGGACTCTTGAATACATAGTCCTTTGAGAACTCAAGGAGAGAGCCGTCTGAGACCAAGACCCCGTCGGTAGCCAGCATTTCATGAAGCTTCGAGTAACCCGGGGTGGATCCAACCCAACCGTTTCGGGCCTTGGATCCCGCTAGGACAACGAACTCGTTGTCGGCCTCTTGCGCCCGAGCAAGAATCCCTTCGCTAGTCACTGTCATTTCGAAGACCGGCGACTTTGAAGCTGAACCCACGGAGACTGGTTCCAGGTTCGTCATAGTCGGAACTGCGCGCATTGAGTCGACACCCAAGACTGGCAGGACAATTCGCGCGTGCTCAATGAATTGCTCCATGTCCGAGAGGTCCGCTTCGGGGAGCGGGAGCGGTACCGGAGCCGTACCGTTGGTCACAAAGGAACGCCCAGCGTTCTTGGCAATGGAAATGAAACGACTCTCAAGGTACCTGGCGTGGGCCTTAGTTAGGTTTGCATCCTTACTGGTCAGAATTATGGCTCTGTTCCAGAAGTCTTTGCCACCCTTTTCTTCCGATCGGCTATGGATGCGGAGCCGTTCTCCGACCTCGTCAGCTTCTCCGATGTAAATAGCGTTAGAGTACGAGCCGTTGGGGTCATCACCTAAGAGTAGATAGACACCTGTGCGTTTCACCTCATCGCGTTTCAGGAGCTCCGGTAGGTCAGACCTGCCGGCGGCCATAATGTGACCGGTCCAGTTCATGATCTCTGCCGTCAGCATTCCACCTGGGCTTCCATCCACCAAGAACAGTCTCACCTGTTTGCCAACCGCCATATGATCCTCCACTCCTACCAAGAGCTGCTGCATTCCGGGCTTGGAAGTATCTTAGGCGCCCGCTGCAGCATCCACGGCGAACTCGCTTCGATAGGCACGGTCTGCTAGCTCATGCACTCGAAGCAAAAGAGCCTCCGGTTCCTGCGATAAATCCAAGGGAAACTCTGCCACTGACACATCCGAGTTGCGGACCCTGCGCACGCGGACATTGCCTCGTCCCGCATAAACAAGCCAGGCACGGGGAACTTCCAACGCAGTGCAGTAGGCCAGCATCTGATAGTGGTCGGCATTGGGATATGTTCCGCCAGTCGATGCGGCTTTGTACTTCGCATCGAAGATCATAGTCGGTTGCCCACGCACGGAGTGGACGACATCAACATACATACGCACTCTCTCGCCACCCCGAAAGCCAGGCTCGGCTTCGTCCATGAAGGCCTCGTATTGCCATTCCGTCACGCCAGGGTAGGGATCAAGGGCCTCCTTCAGCGCGGTAGCGACAAAGTCCTCGAACACCGTGGCCATGTTGACTACGAACGATGCCACCATTCGCTGACCAAGTCCGGCTTCCGCGGACATGGTCTTTAGAACGATCTCAGATAATCGCAAGGCCGGAACGTAGTGCTCATTGAGCCTTGAACCCGCCCACGCGGGGAGCTGCGTCCCATAACGAAGCGAAGATACGTTGTCGAGCTTCGAATCCAAGTGCGAGAGTCGACTCCTAACCGTGTCCGACAACCGTGGAACATGCATCATCAGCTGAACGGCTGCCCTTAGAATACGGTTCTCGGCAACATCAACGGTGTAGTCGTCATAGGCAACTTCGAGTGGCAAAAGAAGCCCCGGACGCCGGGTCATCTGATCACCAACTCGGATCCGGCCACGAACTGTCCGCAATGCCTCTTCCACCTGCACGTACCCGTGGAGGGGACCCCGCTCTAATGCCCTCTCACTATGCCGCGCAAGTGACTCGCCCAACGCAGCAAAAAGGTCACCATCTTCGACGGCCGCGACATCTTCGGGCCGAAACCCGGGGTCCGCAGCATAGCCCAGCAGGAAAAGCAGCCGGCTGAGCCCCACCTTCCCCTTGGGCTTCACCCGCACCAGCAGGTCATCGATCTGTACCGCCCCGACTCTGCCCGCAGGAAGAATTGTCCACGCACCTCCATGAGCGGGGACGACCGAAACGAGGCCGCTATCCCGTAACGTGGCAGCCACCTCGGGCTCGAGCTCGAGAGGCTCCGAGCCGGGCTGTAACTCGTCGAGGACAATCTCTCTCGGCATTAGTTAGCTGCTTCGTCGGGCTCAGACCCCTCGCCCGTTTCCAACAGGGCCTCAGATACTGCGGGTCGAATGTCAACGGCACCAATGTCTATACCGGCTTTTCGCCGAATAGCCGCCAGGCCGAATCTCTCCCGAACCTTTTCTCGACTCAGACGCCCGAAATACTGCTCTTCGAGTAGGGGTAACAGCTCATACTTCCAGATCTCCGCCAAACCCTGCTCAGTTTCTGCATGCGGCTTCATAAAATATGAGGGGCCAATCATCAAGTCACGGTTGGTAGCTTCGATCTCACTGTTCAACGCGTTTAGCAATTCAGCACGTAGGGCAGGCTTCCCGTTGGACGCAAGGAATCTCTCAAGCATTCCGGAAATCATCCCGTCCTGCGGATGCAGCTCCACGAACGCGAACCGCCGCCGGATGGCTGCATCCACCATTGCGATGGAGCGGTCTGAGGTGTTCATGGTACCGATGATGAACAAGTTTGGCGGCAATACAAACGTCTGCTGTGGGTTGTACTGAAGGTTGATTCCTTGGTCGCGGTACTCCAAAAGGAAATACAGCTCGCCAAAGATCTTGGCCAAATTTCCGCGGTTCATCTCGTCGATGATCAGGAAATACGGCTTGTCCCGGTTCCCGTCCAGCGAAGCTTCCGCCGCGATCCGCCGTAGCGGCCCTGGCTCCAGGCTGAACCCAACGTTATCGCCTGATGTCTTCGCAGGCCTGTAGCCCTCAAAGAAGTCCTCATACGCATACGAAGGGTGGAACTGGACCGTTTTGACGTGGTCCCCATGTTCCTCCCCCGCCAGGAATCTGGCGATCTTTCCCGCCAAAAAAGTCTTGCCTGTACCTGGCGGCCCATAAAAGACAATCTGCTGCCGAGTCTGAAGCAACCGAATCACTTCTTGGACGTCATCCCGTTGCAAGTGAAGTTTGGCGGCCAGATCCGCCGTCGCTTCCCTGAGTTGAGGCACGACGGCGATCTGCGGCTGTGCGGTCGTCTCCTCTTCCGGCGGGAGTTCACCGGGCTCTTCCTCTGCGTACCAGGCTGTGATAACTGAAAGCCCATCTGTTAGGTCAACAACTGATCCCTGTTCTTCCAGCAGCCGCGGCATCGGTGCCGGAAGATCGTCGTTTTCAAGGGGCTTCTTCCGCCATGCAACACTCCGGCGCAGGCGGGAGGTCTCATCATCCACGTACTCGGCCTCGCCTGTGACGACGCCGAGGTAAAGACTGCTTTCATAAGCAGTGAGGACGAAGTCGTCCACCTTCATCTGGCTAAGGAAGCGGTAATACTCCTGGGCCCTCGCCTTCCGCTCGGAATAGTCGATGTGCTGATAGCCAGCGTTGACGGCGGCCTGCACTTGGTCAAAGCTGCTTCCAGGTTTCGGCGAACCCAGGTGCTGCGCCCGGGTGGAGACGAATTCACCTTGCAGCCAGGAATCCAGCATTGCGAACCCTCCCTGGTTCTGCCGGACGAGCCATGCACGCTGGCCCCCGTCCTCACCGGAGGGCTGCCATTCGCTTAGGTACGGTTCGCGGTACCACTCAATGAAGTCGCTTGATTCTCCCTGCTGAGCCTGCCTGATGTAGTAAAGGTCCTTGGCGATGTCCGTCTCGGACTCGCCTGAAGGACCTTCGATGATGTCTGCAAAAGCATTCCGGATCTTGATCCTGTGATCCTTCTTGACCACCGGTTGAAGATAGTCGGGCCAGGCCAGATAGTCGATGCTGTAGCGGATAGTGGGCCAGTCTTTGGGCACGCCACGCGTCAGCTCGATGAACTTCCACGGGTCCGCAAGGGCTGCTCTGATGAGGCTCATTGGCTGCTCGGTGACGTGCTCCACGAACCGCGTAAGCCAGCTGAGGTGGTCAGCGACCTGAATGTTAAAGCCGACTCCCCCGTTGAACGCACCGGGCGCCTCGAGGCCCTTGCGGAGTTCTGCAGAAAGCTCGACGGCGGCCCCGGGCACCCAAGACAGCACCTTTTCAATGCGGGCGATCTTCGTTGCTGGCGTCACGTTGCTCAGGGGCAGAACCTGCAGGTACAGGAGTTCCGCGGCCAAAAGTACCGTCTCTCGGGAGGCGGTGGCGAGCTGGCGTTCCAGCTTTGACATCAATGAACCGGTACCTACATCAGTGTTTGTAAGGCGGCTGGCCAAGTCTGCTGCTGTTTCCGAGGTCCAGGCCGTCGTAGTGCCGTCCATCGGCGACGGTTCTCCACGCAGACCAGCGCTGAGGAGCGCTCGCGCTGTCGATTCGATCTCAGGTGCTTTGCTGGCACCACTACCTGTGGGATCGGATACGTCTTCTGCCGTCATTTTGTCTCCCCTCCACGCTCGAAATGCGGCGCTCTCAGTGGAGCTCCATTCATCGGTCGGATCAACGTTGAGCACTGTCCACATGAGTCCTTGGGCGTCCAAACGGTCGCGGAGTTTGATGCCATACTCGGGTGCCAGCCGGAGGAGTTCATCGAGCGACTCCAAAAGCAGTTCATACCTGCGTGCCGGATCACCATTTGCACCGCGGTCTTCCCAGTCGACCAGCTTGAGAAACTTCTTAACCGCGCGGGCACGGTAGGGAGGGAACCTGAAGGGATCCCTGGCGAGCAGAAGAATCGAAGCGAATCCAACGATGCCTCCAACCGAGAACTGCTCCGGATTGTGGGGAGTAAGTCGAGATGTGAACTCGTCGATTCGCCGGACGTCTGGTTCCCCGTCCCAGAGAAGATCGATGGCTTGACGCAGATCCCCGGGCTTCGACCGGCCCAAATCCACCAGCCTCATCATGAAGTACTGATTCATCAGATTCGACGAAGAAAGATCGCGTCGCAGCGCCTCAAACCACTCAGGATCCCGATTCAGGTAGATTTCCCTGGTTTTTCTCAGGCGTTCGGCCAAGGCGAGTTTGTAGTTGTACTCCTCAGCATCCAGATCGACCGTCTTAGGGAAGAGGGCGGCGAACTCCATGAACCGCTGCCACTTCGCATCGGTCATGCCATGACCTCCACTTCAGCATGGCGCGAGCCTTGCCCAGGAGGCGGACTGATAGGAGATTCGTATGCGACACCGGTGTCTATTGCGCGCTGCATCGAACCGAACGTTTCCAGGATGAGTCGCTTGGTCCGGTACTCTCCGTGAACCGTTTCATCCTTCCGCCTGACAATCGGAAACGAGTCCATCATGTAGTTCACGTCCCCGGCGGCGCACCCGTAGATATGGAATAACGCCGCATCAACTTCAGCGCGGAGATAGCTCCGCCTCTCCGTATCCCACTTATACGGTGCCCCGTGTTCCATCAGGTCTCGAGCCACTGGCACCATGTCATAAGAGGTGTAGGTTAGCTCGAGAATCCGAGGAAGTAGCCAATCATGCCACGTCTGCTGTGCATCCCAAGGAACTAAGGCAGCAAAACTCTCAGGCGCCGGAAAGGGCAACTGCTTCATCGTGAAGAACTTGACATGCGTGCCACCCACTTTCTGCCTTGCCACGAAGTCAAACACGAAAGAATTCATGCTTGACAATAGAGCTCCTGCCTCCGTCGCAGTTCCATGTGGCAGCATCAGGAGGGTTCCACCTTCTGGAGCAGCCCCAAAGCCGACAAAGCTGGCAATAGCAGTCCGTACATCAGTTGCACGGGCGATATCTCGCCAACCCATCAGCCACGAACTTTTCCACCGCTTTTCCAATTTCTCCGAAACGTCGAGGCTGCTGACCCAATATCGAGTTTGCGCGGTAAATGCGGGATCTGTCTTTTCATTTACTGAGGCATCACGCGCATCCAGGCCTTCGTATGTAGCCCAACGATGGTCGAACTGGTGGATCATCTTCGCTTCGTACAGCGGAAGCATTTTCTCTTGCTTGCCATCCAGTGCTCGCTCAAAGATGTTGCCATTGAGAGCCCAACCCTCAACCTCCAACTGTTCGCGAGTACGGAAGAGGTGGGAGTCCGTAGTCATGTTGAAGAGGCCCTGCATGAACGACACGCCCCACGGATTCCCGTTCACTGGATCGTTCTCGTTGATGAGTACCGGCACGCGACGGTAGATGCCTAGGGTGATTTCTGCGTCCCGGCGGG
This sequence comes from Arthrobacter sp. 1088, assembly GCF_031455315.1. Classification (NCBI taxonomy): domain Bacteria; kingdom Bacillati; phylum Actinomycetota; class Actinomycetes; order Micrococcales; family Micrococcaceae; genus Arthrobacter; species Arthrobacter sp. 1088. The sequence continues at coordinate 341,417 of NZ_JAVDSM010000003.1, read as the reverse complement.
TTCGGAAAATCGGGAGTGTTCCAGTGTTGGGGTTGATGAGCTTGATTTCGTCGGGTGTGAGTGCGAACTTGGCTATCGGAATCTCGGAAGGATCCTGGAGGAAGAAGGCAAAGGAAGCCGCTTCCTCTTTTGCAAGACGGCCTGCCATTGTCAGCAGGCAGAACTTAGTTCGCGAGTCCACATTCTGGAAAAGTGGGGCACGGTTTTCGAAATCATAGAGTGCCGCGATCGTACTCGATTCAACAAGAGCCCTGAAAAAATACTGAGTCGTGTGGTCTGTGGCTATCCCTGTCGGCACGATAATTCCGGTTCGGCCACGAGGATGTGTCATAGACCGAAATAGCTCCGCGAAAATTGGATCTGTCTTAACTCGCCCGCGCCCTGTCAATGGGTACCGACCGGAGGAGGATGCGAAAAGCCGCAGGCCGTCCACCTCCCGCTTCCGCCTCAAAAACTTCTTGTCAAGAATCGGGTCAGTGAGAGGAAGTTCAGCGATTAGCTTCTTGCGTCCGGCTCCAGCCGTGGCCGCGATCTCGGGGCTGTGAATAGCAAAGAACTCTTGTTCTTTCACCTCGATGTTCTCCCAAGGCGGGTTCCCGAGCATGCAGGAGAAGCCTCCCGGCCAGCCATCGGCTCCCGCGTCCTCAGATGCTGGATCCCCGAATACCTCCGGAAACTCCAGATGCCAGTGGAAGAACCGGTATTCCGCAGCGAGCTGCCGAACCTTGGCCACGGTATCGGCGTAGCCCGCGGACTCACCCGCGTCGGCCAGCTGCCGGACGACGGACGATGTCGGCGGCTCTGCTGCACCCGCGTTGAGTGGCCAAACGAAAGCCGCGCACCATGCATCCGCATGGAGCCGCTTCTGTTCCATATCATCAGAGTGGTCGAAGGCTGCGTAGGCCTTGGCTCTTGATCGCGCCTCGGCGGCAGTGGACACAGGCTTCACCAGCGCCTGGCGACGGTCTATCAGGTAGGAGATATCCGTGTCGGAGCTTCCAAAGCTGAAAGTCTCCTGCCCCAATGAGCCGAACAGTTTGTCCGCCTTCTTGGAATTCTCAGCCCGGTTCCGCTTCTTCACTTCGGCGGCGTATTTCTTGTCGTCGCCCTCCAACAAACCAAAAGCTTCGTCAGGTACTCCCCCGGCCAATAAGGCTGGTGTTGTTCCCAACAGGCTGTTGCCGATCTTGATCCGGGCATCCAGGAATCCCAACGCCCTACCAGGTTCCATGGCTTCCAGCCATAGGGATACCTTGGCAAGTTCGGCCGCAAGGTCGTTCATGTCCACGCCGTAAATACAGCGTTCCACCACATCATGCAGCGCGTGCTGGATTTCCGCCGGAGTCGGTTCGTTCTCGCCCGCACGCACCTCGGCAAGACGGCGAGCGATGCGGCGTGCGGCTGCGACCAGGAAACCGCCGGAACCGGAGGCGGGATCGCATACGGTCAGGGCCAGGAGACGGCTCTCCCGGTCGGCCGCATCTCTGCCGCCATTGACGGCGTCGTCCAATACTGGGTCCAAAGCGGTATCCAACAGCGCGGACACGAGGCTAGGCGGTGTGTAGTAGGAGCCGGTGACCTTGCGCTCGTTGCCAGCCAGCCGGACGAGTTCAAAACTGCGTGTCTCTGTGTCGATCCGCGGAATGAGTTCGAGCAGGGACTCGTATACAGAGCCAAGCTCCTCCGCACCAAGGTGACGGTAGTCCACTGGCTGGAGCCGGTCCCCCTTGCCCAGAACCCAGCTTAGTCGGCGAATAGCTTTGAGAAAGTCTTGATTGGCGAGTTCAGCGCCCAGGAGTAGATCCTCATGGGGCTGGTTCTCAAGGGTCCTAGCGCGGGGATCCGGATCAAACAGGCCGCCCAGTGCGGGCAGAGCCACGGCGTCCAGTCCGTTGCCGCCGAGGGCGGAGAGCACAAGCTTCTGCGTCCGCCAGAGGTCCGGGTGCGGTCCGCCGTCGCGGTTGCGGGAAAGCTTTCGAAGTCTCTGTGTAGAGAAGTACTTAGCGTATCGTTCCCTGGAAACCACCGGAGCATTGGGATCCAGCAGCGCGTTTCGGTCCTCCACAACGAAGCAAAACAACAGACGGTACGCCGTCCTCAGAAGTGCCTTATGGAAGTCACGAGGACTCAGCTCACCGCTGTGCAGTGCATCTACCAACCAACCATTCTCTGGATGCCGAAGAAAGCCTGTGCCCAGATAGTCCAAAGCCTTCTCGACGCCAACGCCTAGCTTGTCGAGTGCCCGGGCACCCGCGTCGACAGACTCAGCCCGCCAAGACTCGAGCCAGCAGTCGGCAGGCGAGCCCTCAGCGCCGCCCCGTTTGTCGAGGCGGGACTGGTGGCAGAGCTGCCAGAGAATCTGGAACTCAGGGTAGAGGTCCGAGTCGAAGATGGTTTCAAGATCGAATTCAATGTATGCGGAACCGGCGAGGGCAGTGGAGTCGCGCAGCAGGCGGAGTTTGTTGCCGTTGCTGAGGATGGCCCACAGAAATTCGTCCTCGCGGTTGAGAAATTCCTGCAGCATGGCCTGTGGTGCACGTTTGGCAGCGCCATCTACACCGGGTGTTCGTTTATCCAGTTCCACGCCGGGTCCCAGCAGGTGGATGGGGACTGCTTCCCACCGGTGGGATATGGGATAAGTGTCGTCGCCGCTCTGAAGCCCACCATTTGTTGCGGGCACTTGGCCGTAGCCCAGCTCCCTGAGAAGGATCAACAGCCACTTCTGCCGTGCATCACCCGTGCCGGCGCCTTGCCCCTCGGGGCGCTTCTTAGCATCCAATTCACGCCACGACTGCCAGGCCGACCGAAGATATCCCCAAGAACGGGATGCCGCATCCCGAACTGTTTCCGTACCCATGAGGTGGTAGCTGGCGGGGTCGAGGCTCTTCGAGTTGTTGACCTCCCCAGATTGAATGCGACCGAGCAGCGAGGGCGGCACCACTCCGCCAACAACAGAGATTGCTTGGAACGACGTACTCATTTGTTGCCTCCAGCCGGGCTATAAACGTATACGCCCAGAATGTCCACGGGAAGATTTGCTTCGACGGTCAGCCCCCTAATGCCGAGTTGCCCAGCACGGTCACCTCGGGCAACGATGCGGACTTCGCGGTGCGCATCCCTAATTTCTTCAGCCACCGCTTGAGCCTTCGCATTCAGCCAATCAGTCAGTAGCGGCATAGAGCTCAGGATCTTGGACATCATGTTGCTGACATCTCCGGCGTTGGCCGATGCTTTGGACAGCATGAGCTGTTCCACCTCGGCATCACTGAGCCACGAAGGGTCTTTGGGTGTGCCGGTGAATGCCAGTACTCGCGCCTCCTCAGCCATGTCCGTTCGGTCACCTAATCTGGCTGGCAGAATCAACTTTGTGCGGAACCGCACCAGCAACGCGGTGGTGAGCTGGTCGACGTCGTGGGTTTTGATGAAACCGCATCGTCGGGCGGGCCGTTCCTTGCCTCCGAGCTGCTCGTCGAGTGCCGAGTTCAATACATACTGCGCAACGTTGGCTACGGCAGGGTCAGTCCGCACCAGCACTGAGGTATTTCGAGGCGCTGGGAAGTCCCTTACGAACGTTGTCTCGGCCATGGCTCCCAGCGCATTGCGGATACCGGGAACCGCGGCCATAAGCTCGGCCTTGAGACCCTTCGATGTGTCCTCGACGTGCGCTCCTGTCTCTTCGAGAGCAGCACGGATAAAGGCGGCGACGTCGCCAGGGTCTCCCAGGCTCCTGCGGGCAGCTTCGACCACGGATTGCACCTGTTCCGGATGGATGGCGTTCTGGGCGAAGCGGGAGCGGCTTGCGCTCTCTTCCTGCGCGCTGCTTCGCCAATCCGCGTCGAGCTGTTCGGCCTCGGGGGTCAGACTGAAAAGTTCCAGCTGATCGCCGTTCTGCCCCCGCATGAGAATGCCCTCCAGAAGCGCAGACAGCACCTGGTCACTCTTGGGCGGCACAGGCACACTAATTCCCAGGTCACGGCGGATACTCTCGTGCTTGCGCAACAGAACATCGAGTACGATCCCGTCGATTCCGTTGTCATCGCCGTAGATGGTCAACGCCCGTACCTTGTCAGCCAGTTGGCCAAATCGGTCCACGCGCCCCTCACGCTGCTCATGACGAGTAGGGTTCCACGCCAAATCGTAGTGAATAACGGCCTGGAAACCGTCCTGCAGGTTGACTCCTTCGGAGAGGCAGTCGGTGGCCACGAGGATCTTCGGCAACTCGCCCGCTCGTTCGGCTTGGTTTGCGATTCGCGCTGCTCGTTCCTCGGCGGGAAGCTCGCCAGTGACCACTTCCACGTCGAACTTCTTCTTCAATGACTCCCGCAGAAAATCGGCAACGTAATGGGCGGTGGGTATGAAACGGCAAAAGACGATTGGCTGATAGCCCTCGCTGACAAGCTGACGGACTCTGCCGAGAAGCAACTGCAGCTTCGCGTCACTTGCTGGATTCGTGGAAAGCTCCCGAGCTGTTCGGAGAAATCCGTTGAGCTGGCGCTTCTCACCCGACCCCTCCTCCAGCCCTTCGGGCCGGGACCCAGGCACGACGTCGATCGCCTCGCCGCCGTCGTCCTCCACCTGGTCCATAACAACGGTCATGCCGCGTTTTTCGGCGGATGCATCAGACTCGGATTCGTCAGCGACGGCCCGCGTGTTCAGCGTAGCTGCAGCGGCAGCCGGCGAAGAAGCCATGGAACGCAGCAGCGACAACGCAGACCACCAGCGGATACGTTGTTCGAGTTTCGTTCCTGTTTTGTCCTGCACCCGGCCGCGCACGTAGTTCAGGACTGCATCGAAGAAGGCACGATGCTCGGGAGAGAGCTTATAAGGCACCTCCACGGTTTCCCGATCCTTCGGAAACTTGGTGTCCGATTTCAGGTAGTTGCGGATGTCTACTCGCCGACGCTGAACCATGTGGTCCGCCAGTTTCCTCCGGCCGGCCTCCCCGGAAAGGTCCGTAGTTTTCAGGCTGCTGTCCAAGAGTCCGATGAGGTTCCTGAAGGCGGCGTCATTCCCGCTGTGCGGTGTGGCTGTGACGAGGATCAGGTGCCGATTCGGGTCATCCGCCAAACCACGCACCAGCTCGTAGCGTTGCGTACGACCAGAGCCGCCCTTTCCGGAGTCATCGGCAGTAACACCATGGGCCTCATCGACAATGACCAGGTCCGGCGCCGTGCGCAGGAAGTCATGGCGCTTGGACTCCGACTTGATGAAATCTGTGGACACGATGGTGTGCTTGAAATGCTCGAAGATGGACTGGTCATAGCCCGCAGCACGTTGCAGCTTCTTGGCCGTCCCCGGGAGAACAAGTTCGGCTTCGATGCCGAACTTCTGTGACAGCTCCTGCCGCCACTGCTCTGCCAGGCTGGGAGGGCACAGCACCGTGAGCCCGCTTGCTTCCCCCTGTGCGAGCAGTTCCGCGGCCACCAAGCCGGCCTCTACTGTCTTACCGATTCCGACATCATCCGCGATCAGTAGCCGCACTACGTCCTGTCGGAGGGCCAGGAGCAGAGGCACAAGTTGATATGGGCGTGGTGATACGTTCAGTCCAGCCAACGACCGGAACGGTCCACCGCTGGAGCGGAATCCAATGCGAAGGGCATCGCGTAGGAGTCTGGCGCTTCGGTCGTCGCCAAGGTCCGTTGCCGATGGCAAGCCGAAGGAAGCTGCCTGCACGTCTTCAAGGGACGGGATCACTCCCGCAATGTCATCGTCTGTGCCGCCGATCGGACGCAGCACCAAGAAGTCGGTATCGCTCTCCGGAAGGACGACCCACTCCCTTCCGCGCACGGACACCAATGAACCAACCGCAAAGCTAGACTCGGCCGTTGAAACACTCACTTAACCACTCCAAATACAGTTGCGTGATCTCTGACGAACACGTCTATTTCGACATCGGCACGAACTGTCAGTACATTCCAGTTTCCGTACGTCAGCATCATTTCATCTACTGGAGGCCGTGACTCGTCCTCCACAATGACAACAGTGGGCTGTGACAATTTACTGTACGAAAAATCAACCACCTGGCCAGCGATCTCCTGGCCAATCCCATCGGGAAGGTTGAGGTCGTTGGCGAGGATAAAGTCCAAAATACTCTGGGCGCGCTCGCTGACCGGTTCCCCGTCCGGAACCACCGAGGCGGGTGGTTGGGTCTGGGGTGCCGCCACCGTCGAAGTCCGGGACCTTGCCAGCCGTCTCAGCAGTTCTATGACAAGCCGGCGATCGATGGACTCATGAGAACGCTGGTTGCCGTACGACAGCAAGCAGCGATAGCAGCCTCGGACACATGCGTTCTCCATTTCCTCGCCCGACATGGGGTCGACATGGAGTATCTCCAGCGCCTTGGCTGCAACCTTTGCCAAGGCGTCCGGCTCGCTCTGAAGCCGCCTGAGAACGCCCGCGCCTCCTTCGGCTGCCTCCACGAAGAGCAGCCTGCCGCGATCATCTGAGTCATTCAGCCGCTCGCTGGCCAGCTCGGAATCTTCCAGTTGGAAAACCGCTTCAATGCCGCGTTCTATCGCGTATTGCATGGATGTCGCAGCTTCATCCGTCAGCTCATCAGCCCACCGGACTACCGCAATGTTCCGTCGGTCTTCGACGAATGGCGTGACCATTTGCTTCTTTTTGGACTGCTCGACCGTCATGTCTTCAGAGTCTGGAGTCTCTGAAGTATCTTCGGTCGCCCGTTTCTCTGACAGCCATTCGCCAGTAATCAGGTCCAACCAGAAACCGTGTCTGTCGGGATTCGCACGGTTGCGGCGACCGAGGTTCGTCACGCGCACCGTTGCGCCGTCGCCATACCGCACATCGCCGAGTAACTCCTCGCCGTCGTGAATCTCGGCGTCTGAGCGCCCCGGCTTCTTTCCGTGATTCGCGAACCGGTAAGTAGTTACAAGCTCGAATCCTTGCCGGTTGCGTTCTTCCTCGTCGGCGCTGATTCGCTCCCGCCGCCGTGTGATGACCGACTGAAGCTGCATCAGGTTGGACCAGCTGTCCCCCAGCGGACTAGCGCAGAGCTCGCAGACGTCAATTCCCGCCTGACGAGCGTGCAAGTAACCACAGGCCTCACAAACTCGAGCGTCAGTGAGAACGACGTCCCCACCTCCCACGCCCTCAGCATCACGAGGCAGGCTCACGCGTTTGACTTGATAACGAGCGCCCTCATGATAGATCAACGCATCAGGACCGAACTCGCTAATGGCGAGGAAGCGCGAGCGCTGAAGCCAGGTGCTGTTGTTGTCCCGGCCTTTGCGGATGCCGGGGATGAACGCCGCCAATGGGAGACGTGGGAATGAGTAACCAGGAAGAAATCCTTCGGAGGCGAGGTAACGCAGTGTGTAGAAGTCGGATTGCCCGCGGGAATCACTGTCATTCAGGAGAATTTCCAGTCTTTGGCTGGCTTCCCGGTGGCGACTGACGGCGTCTTCGCGTTGCTTGGAGGTGAGGGAGTGGTCCTGGCTCGCTTTGTGGGCAAGATCCTGTTCTGCAAGCGCCCCGCGGTAGAGCTGTCGCCATCGATCACAAGCTTCATCGAGCGAATCCAGCGCATTATCGATGACAGTGTCTGCCCAGGAGGCAGTCCACCATGTGGTGTCTTTTAGTTCATCCTCTATGGCGCTGAGGAGCGAGGCGGCGGAAGATTTTGCGCGCTCAGCGGCACTTGCATCCTGCAGGAAGGAAAGAATCTGGGGTTGGATCGGATAGCTCTTGTCCTCGAGCCGGAGCAAACCGCTGAGAGATTTACCGAGACCAGTGCTGGTTGCGGCCAGTGCCTCCGCCAGCCAAACGGCATGTACGTGGGAACGAATGAGGTCTTCATTGGCGAAATCCAGCCGTGGTGGCTGGACCTGGCCGGAAACCATCAAACTCGAGCGTTCAAAGTAGTAGCTATCATGGGCACTACCCGTGGCGCAGTACGTCAACACCAGCGCCGGCTGACCGGACCGACCGGCGCGGCCGCTTCGCTGGGCGTAGTTGGCTGGCGTGGGTGGCACGTTTCGCATGGCGACGGCGTTGAGGTCAGCGATGTCGACGCCGAGTTCCATCGTTGGCGAGCAGAAGAGTAGTGGAAGCTCCGCCTTGCGGAACGCTTGCTCCCGGGACTCTCGATCCTCCGCCCTTACTTGGGCTGTGTGCTCGGCCGCTCGCAACCCGGCCAACTCGACGCCCGTTTCAAGGTACAAGTCTTTGAAGAATTTGATGACGCGAGGCTTCTGGTCAGGGTGGTAGCTGCGCCTCAACAGATCTGATGCTCCGAACTCACCATCGCCCTTCCGCAGGACCATAGCGGAAAGTTTGATTCGGTAACCCGAGAGCTTGCCTTCATGCACTTCTGTAATCAGTCCGGCTGTAAGCAGCGTTTCGAAGAGGGACGCAATGACTTCGTTCACCTCAGCCATGGACAGCTTCTGGGTTGAAGTATTTGCGGGAACAGCAGTTCGGGCCAGCCAACGACCGAATGTGCCGTGGGCAGTGACCGGAAGGAGGTTACGGAAACTGGCGCCCTTTTTCGTCTCAGTTGAAACCAAGCCCACATTTGGATCCGGCTCACGTTCGGGAAGCGCCCAAATCCCGGTGAGGTACTCGCGGCTGCGCCCTTTGACCTTGTTCAGCGAATCGACCGTGAGTTCTTCGGCGTCGATTGCCAGGACTCGCCTGAACTCGTCAAGAAGAACGCAGATAATTTCCTCCCGCTTTCCCGGTTCCGCGTCACGGAGTATGTAATGCCCGGTCTCCCAGCGATTCTGCTTTTCTGCCAAGAGTTTCGCATGCGGGTAGTCCACGAACAGCAGCCCGGTCTGTTCGAGGTTTGGGAGGGTGATGCGCCAGCCGCGTTGCAGGTCCCGCAGTGCACGGTAGGTAACCACATCATTCAATGCGCGGATGGTCGGTTTGGGATCCAGCGGGTCTTCGATCTGCGCGTAGTCTGACCAGTTCAGGCTCAGCGTGTTGACAATGGCGGAGCCGAGGTCGCCGGCCTCAATGCCTTCATCCCCCGCGGCGGCTACCGCCCGGTAGAGGGCAGAGCGCAGCTGGGCCACCTGAACGAAATCATTGAGGTGGCCCGCCTGAAGCGATGCATCTTGCCGGTTATCAACGAACGTGAGGAGCTTCTTTGCTTCCTCGGTGAGATCCTGACCTGCATCGGATTTGAGCAGTTGCACGAGCTTCGTTGCTATAACCGTCATAGCGCTGCTGCGGCCCTCTTGATCCAAAGTCACAACCTTGGAGAATTCTCCGCTGCGAGCAGACTCGTACGTCACTTGGCAATTCAGGCAGAAACCGAGGCTGCGTGGGATCCAAGCCGCGAGCTGGCCACTGGCTGCCGTGTGTTCGTTGTCGCGAGCGGCATCGCCTCCTGGCTGAACCCGGTAGCGCAGTGGAAGCCGATTCCGCTTCGATTCAACGACTGGGTGACCAGAAGGCGCGTTGGTGAGCCAGGACGCGGGAAGCCTTCCGGCTTCGACCGCATTCTCGGGCCATTCTTGGTCCGTCGAAATGAAAAGGTATCCGTCTTGGCCATCGTCCGTGCCGCCGTCGTCCTGAAACTTCAAATCGTGGCGGGCAATGAATCTCGGGTCCCCATCGGCGTCGATGAGACGCGCCATCAAATACTCTTGCCCGCATTCGCGGCAGAAGGCAAGCGGGTAGAGGCGCTTCTCCTCCTTACCCGTACTGACCTGAAAGTCGGTCTCGATCAACCGATCGTCCTCTGACTCCGCGGTTGTATACACCGATCCACCCTTGGAAATGAACTGGTGGAGACGGAACGCAAACAAAGGGCGCCCGGTAGAGGACTTAGCCTTTGAACCGGCAAGGAGTGTGGCGCGGATCGCGGTAGCGCATCGACGGGCTTCTTGGCCCGTAATCTCAGCCAAAACCTCGGCCGCACCTGTGACCGTTCTAGGCGCACTGCGGATTAGCCGGTCTGAGTCCGGCTCGGTGGTCAATCCGAACGTGTCCTCAATCCAGGACGCGAGAGGATCGGACTGCATCGAGGCATATCCGCCGCTAAGTGTCGCGCTGCTGAACTCCGCATCGCCACGTTCCTGGACACCGGCACGAAGGTCCTCCGACGACTGATCCCGCGACGTTGTAGCCCGGACTAGCGTTTCCGTGATTACTTGGGCAGGGCCTATCGAAGCGCCGAATATCCGCGAGGCGACTTCGGCAACGTCCTTTTGCTGCTCCGCCACAGTTCCTCCGCTGGACATCGTTGCAGACGTGCCTACGCATTGGAGCGAATTCTGGGCATGACAAGCGTCCCGAAGGCGTCGAACCAGGAGGGCGACGTCGGCACCCTGCCGGCCTCTATACGTGTGCAGCTCATCAAGAACCAGGAACTGCAGGCCAGATGCTGCTCGAATGAGCGACTGGCGCTCCTCTGGCCGCGTGAGAACGTACTCAAGCATCACGTAGTTAGTGAGTAGAATGTCCGGCGGGTTTTTGAGGATCGCTTCCCGAACCTCTCCTTTTTCTTGACCCGTATACCTTGCGAAGGTTACCGGCGGCTTTCCGTCAAAGCCGTTATCCAAGAACTTTGAAAGCTCCTCCATCTGGCTGTTGGCCAAGGCATTCATCGGATAAACGATGATCGCCTTGATGCCATTACCGCTGCCTTCACGAAGGACCCTGTCAACAATGGGCACGATGTACGCAAGAGACTTGCCCGATCCAGTTCCAGTCGTCAAGACATACGATTGTCGCTTCGCGGCCGCTTCGACAGCATCAGCTTGATGCTTGTGGAGCGTTATCGACGTCGTTCCTCGATCGGAGAGGTCCTTTTTCGGGCGGAAGATCTCACTGCACTTACTGTGCAGGATTCCCCGAGACACCAGCTCGTCTATCCTCCCACCAGACTTGAAGGAGGGATTGAGTGACAGCCATGGGTCCGGCCACTGGCGGCCCTGATCGCCGAGCTTCTCAACCTCACTCCGGATGCGATCATCCTTGATGTCAACAAAACCCTCAGTGAACGACCTATAACCATCGATCAGACGATCACGAATACCGAACGCATCCACGCGTAAGTCCCCCTAGTGCAATGAGCCATGGTGGTCCGATCGTTGACTCGTGTTTCTAGCACAAGGAGCCGGGTGCCACGATCCATATTGTAGTGACAACCATCGTGGTTTCGGGTTGGCTGGGTGCATGTCGTCAAGCCACCGCCGATTACACACGGGGGAGCCTACTAGGATCAGCACCAGTGGGCGGCACCGTCCCGTGCGCTATCAAGCGTTGTTGATTTGACGAACGCGGCCTTTGTCAACACTGGAGAGGAGACGTAACAATGCTCGTAAGGCCCCTCCAATTGCCGCATGACCTCGAGGTGCTGGAATCCAAGGTTGCATCAATTCGTAAATCTAAAGTTTACTTGCTGACTGAAAGACGCAATGCTAGGCACAACACTCTCATCAATAGATACTCGTTAAACACTGCCACATTTACCAGCACTACATCCGCAAAAAGGCGGCAGAAGATTTACGAAAAGCAGGACCTTCTTGAGATTGATGAAATGCAGGCTCTAGTTTTTGACTTGGTCGAGATAAGTTTGGTTGTCACTCATGTCAATGCCTCGCCACCCATGAGAACCTGGCACGTTCCCTTAGCAACGAAAAACAAGCAGACCCCGCTTACAGGTATCGAAGCGTTCAATATCCTCTCCAGGCAAACGTACAGGGAGGCCACATCGGGGTGGCGAAGTAGCGGCGGAGCTCCTGACGTCCTCGTGGGCGTCATCGAGATCGGCAACATGCACACATGCCCGTTTAGCAAAAGCCTATCTCTATACCGGTCCTCAGTTGTTTCGGACAGGAATCTGTCGTTTGCCGTTAGCCGGAAATCGCGAGCCAACTCGACGCACTTGGACCGCGTAATGGATGAACTAGGGCACCGCACGCATCAGCGTTGCCGCGTGCATGAGATTGCCAAGAATCTTCAGATCTCAAGCTCCCAGCTGTTGCAATTACTGATTGAAGTAGGGGCATCTGCTTCGGGTCCGCGAAGCTGGCTTAGTACGCACGAAGTCGAAACGGTGCGGGAACGAGTTCGCGCAGTGCAGAGGAGTTCCCGGACTGGCTAAACCAGGGCGCCTTTCGGATCACGCGATTTTGAAGCGCATATAGGCCTGTTCGAGCGCCTGGGCACTTGGACGATCGGCCCTTTGGGAGGGCACACTCATGAGCTTTTGCTCGTGTCGCTCCTGCAACCCGTATTTCAGCATCGGCCCGTCAACCTCTGCCAAGATATCCCTCCTAATTTCCACAATCAGATCGGGACGGATGCCGAGAATACCGGCATCAAAGGCGGCATGGTGGATTTTACACATTGCCATTCCATTGGAAACAACGGGCATGCCATTTTCATCTGAATCAGGGATGATATGGGCGGCATCCAACAACCGCCGATGCTTCAGGTTGCAAACGGCACACCGAGTGCCATAGGCCTTTATGACGCTCGAACGAAACAAACGCTGATGAAGCCGCGTCCTGGCGAGCCGCGTCCCGTACCGTTTAGCGATCTTGAGTTCCTGAGGATCCAGATCATCACCGTTTAGCACGCCAAGTTGGGGATCTATATCAACGACAAATTGCTGATGCTCGTGCTCTTCGGAGACGAGGTAGACGGGAAACACAGGCTGGTAAACGCCTGGCGCGATCCCGAAGAACCAAATGAGAGGAAGATGATCGGTCATGGCTCGCCGCAAGGCTCGGTTGTCAGCTGCATCCGAGTCGTCGCCCTGCCATTTGTAACGAAGCATTCCATCAGAACCCACTTCGTCTTCATAGGGTCGCTCCTTGCCGACCCGTCGAAAGGTAGTGGTGATCGACAACGCCGCGTCGAGAGATCGCGGCTTCCAGATGCCCCGCTGTCTGCTCTTGAGTGGAATTCGCTCATTCTCGAAATGGAAATCTTCAAGGTCAAGATAGTGAACGGCCTCCTCACCGTCATTGGTGCGCGCAGCCAACCATTCCTGCGCTGCCTGCCGAACGCGCTCATCCCAAGACGCAGACTTACTGGCTAGAAATCCAACCACATCGGCTTCGGGGATCTTGAAGGCGCCGTGTGCACCTACCCCCGACTGAATGTAGACGTTGGCGAATTTGCCTGTTTGCACCCAGTCAATGACGGTCCTCTGATGGACACCGATGATCTCCGCGGCTTCACGAGTGCTGAGGTGGGGTCCGTTAACCACGGGGGTGGCGGGAAATACAGGGGTCATCTCGCCAGGATATAAGACCGCGAGGTTACAAGTCTTCAGCCTTTAGTTGCCCAACATATGGGAGGAATGCTTGCCCGAGAACCATCGACCGGTTACACGAGACATGCGGAACCTGCCTATGAACCCAACGTCTTCGGTGGTCACGTCAACTCGCCAGGAGCGGCCGTCGGCGCGCTCAGGCAAACCGACGGCCGCTCGTGTCAACGCTTCGTACCAGCCGTAGCTGGAAGGTAGGTGCAGATGCGCAGGAATCTTCGAACCGGCTTCGCGAGCATAAGTGATGTTCGGGCATTGCGGTCTGGGATGCACAAGCATCTGTTCCAGATGCAGCCGAAGATGAAGCGAATCCGTGCCTCCCAAGAGCATTGCTGCCCAGCTGTCATTTTCTTGGACCCGTGGATCAACCGCGGCATCGCCAACGAAGGTTTGGCGCAATTCATATAAGAGGTCATGCTTAGATGGGAGACCTTGAGAGCCTCCCATTAGCTCCGCCATTCCCGATAGATTGTGATTCAGGATGAGCGCCGCGGAATCGCTTCCGAAGAGCCGCCTAACAGCTGTCAGGACAGCGCCATCTTCTGGCATTCCAAGATTTACCCACGTCGTCACACCCCGGACAGGGTCCGACCACGCAAGGTGGCCGAGTACGACCGCCGATAGCGAGAACCAATAAGTGATGAAGGGTGGAAGGATCCCTGAACCGATGGGATTAAGCGGGGGAAGCCAATCTCCGTGTGGCCGGGCTACAGCCCTAAGCACAGAAGACAAGTCATATTCTGAATTGGTCAGACCTGACGCCCACCCCGCATCGAAATCATTCCACTGCCACCCGAAGTCGTTCGTGTGCCTTGGCGCATGGATTGAGTTGACAATATTCTGCAGGCGTTTCAACAGGGACCCGAGAAAGTTCATTGCCTCGGAACTTATCGGAACTATACTCAAAGTCGTTTGAGTAATAGCGGACAGACCGCGCAGGACCAGAGCCGCATTCGGCGCTGGCTCCCGACGCAGGACTACCCATTCCTCCGAAGAGATTTTGGGCATATTGCCTAGCGACATGGTTTCACGCATATAGCGCTCAAGCTTGCCCAGAAAAGCAAAGGTCGCCGGACTTGAAGCATGTCCTCCGGCTTGGTTGATCACAGCCGGCAGTCCCTCAACGAGGGCTCGTAGGGTGGCGACATCTTCTGGCTTCAGCAAAGCCACTTTCAAGGCGACACGCGCCTCGAAGGCAAGGTCCGTCATCTGCGTTCTCCAGTCTGGCGTTCGTGTGCGTATGGAAGGAAAGGATCAGCGAATACGCAGGTTACTTCGATTCAAGACTTCATCCGCACCCACAACCGCGAAGGCCTACCTCGCGTTCCATCCGACATCTTTCCCGTTCCTACCAGCTTCGGCTCCATGAATCGCCGGAACGTATCCCTCATGAGCGTTTCACCGGCTACCGCTTCGTGGAGATCCCGCAAGTCCTTGAGCGTGAACGGCTCCTCGAGAAGGGCCCCCGGATCCGGCGCCTCAGCGTACGCAAGGCGCATCCTTTCCACGGCGTTCGCCACGATGTCAGCGTGGCCGTAAGGCAACCGTGCCACAAAGTCCGGTTCCGCCGATATCGAAGCCAGCCTGAGGCCGTCGGACGCCAACGCAGACTCAAGCGCAGCAAGCGGCACCATGTCGACGTGCGCAACTGAGAGGACCCAGCCGCGGTCGTCACGATCCGGATCGTCGAAGACGTGAAGCTGTTGAGGCACACGGCCCGTGATCCCGGCTTTCTCGCGAAGACAACGCAGCACCGCGTCGGAGAGACGCTCGCGCTCTCTGAGGAAGGTCCCAGGGAGCGCCCACTCCCCCGCCCTATCACCGCTTGCACGCTGAACCAACAGCACACTAAGCGCGCCCTTCGACACGGTAAGGACCGCCGCATCTACGGCAACTGAGGGTCTCGGATAGTCCAAGCCGACAAGGTCAATGGTCCTTCCATGACGGCTTACGGCGATGCTCTGCAAGTACTGGATTCACCAGCTGAGCTCAGCACGACGTGGCCCTATTCCGCCCGGAATCTTCGATGCCGGGTAGGTAAAGGCTCGTGGGAACAAACCCTTCGCGCGGTAGGCCTCAGCATCAACGGGGCTGCAGCAAGGTTTGAAGCCGCGGATTTCTACGCAGCGGCTAAAGACTTCAAGGAAACCTGCTCGGATCACGAATCGCCGTTCTTTCCTAAAGACGTTTCCACCTACGACACTTGGGTGATCAACGAGGCAGCGGCGGGACGTGAGCGACCTTCTCCCATCGAGATGAGGAGGCATTTCAATACGTGGGAAGAAGTCATCTCAGCTGCGTACTTCACCGATGATGATGAGATCCGCAGTCTCTCGAACCAATTCCGTGCTGAAAACCGCTTGGAGCAGAAATGGGCGTCCCTTGGAGAAGAGCTCAATGAGGCTTTGGCTGACTTGCCCGAAGGTTGGGCTCTGATGATCGAATCCGGGAAGGCGACCTTGGCAGATCCGCCTCTCCAAGCTCAGGCGCGCAGCATCAGTGGCGACTTACTGTGCGAGATCAGGCCGGCATATTCGTTCCCAGGCGAGTTGATATTCGACAAGGAAAGTTTGGTTCGGCGCGGTTGGCGGTCATCGGACTGCACAACGCCCAACCTGTTAAACAACCTCGGAGATCAGATGGACGCTGGTCATGAAATCCTCGCAGCGCTTCGAGAGGGTTTCGGATTAAGTACACCTGGCGAGATCAACTGGCAGACGATCCGTTCAGATGCCGATTGGCACGTGTCTCAGGACAGTTAGCCCACTAGGTGGACGAACCAGGCCGGACACCCAAAAGCGTGATACAACAACCAAACAAGCAAAATGGGGGCAACATTGATCGTCGAGTTCGGCTGGTTCTTGGACCGTGCGCCGTGGGCATTCAGCAATCCAGGACTGAACCGGGTTCGAGTTGGGCGCAAGGGTTTCACCAACCTTCTCTTGACAAGGCTCGGACTCACGCGGCCGGACACCACTCACGCTGATCGTGTGGGGCAATACTTGCAACGTCTGCTGTCCATCGATTCCAAAGACAAATGGTTCCACAGCTCACTTGCGGTTGACCCGTGGTCCACAGCTTCAGAACTTCTGGCGGCCCGCGACGACGCCGTGAGCAATGGGTGGTCCGGAGTTCTCCCCGTGGACGCCATGCCCGGAGCCAACGTATCCCCGCTGTTGCAAACATTAGCCGCCGTCGAAGCCGCAAGCGGAGATCTTTCTCCAGCTTTGGCCGATGACATCCGGGACTTGCCAGCTGCGCTGCTGTCACCGCTGCCCTTGGGGATCGACCACGTCATTCTTCAACATGCTGAATCCAGCTTTCCGAAAATCTGGCAGGACATCTTTATGCTTCTCAGAGGCCGGGGAATTCTGGTCAGTGAGAAAGCGGTGAGTGGCCCACAACCACAGCTTCACGTATTGACGGCGGAAACCGAGTGGGAAGCCGCGGAAAACGTCGCTCGCTGGTTGGCTTGCGGCGACAATACGAAAACTGCAGTTGTGTGCTCAGACCACACGTCTGTCCTCGACCACCACTTGGCTGATAGAAGGCTTCCGCGTTTGGGTGTCGGGGCAAGCTCCAGTTGGCGTGCCAACGACCAAATCATCCCCCTGTTTTTCGAGGTGATTTGGGGTCCAATCAACGTCCGACTGCTCGCGGAGTTCCTCGCTCTGCCTGGGACGCCGGTGAAACGGCGGGCGGCCGGGCATCTGCTTGAAGCGCTGAAGAATGCTCCCGGCGTCGGCAGCGAGGTGTGGCGTGAGGCCCTGAAGAAGATTGCGGATGACGAAGATCTGGGTCCTTCGTGGGCCTCCGATCTCGACCAGCTGTTCAATTCGTGCCTCATTGACGGGGATATGGCACCCGGAGCCGTCCTTGTGGAAAAGGCGGCATGGTTATTTGCACGGCTTCGTCGCCTTTCAAAGGTAAAGCCTGAGCTCCAAGCGACTGCGGAACAGCTTCAGCAGATCATTGGACTTCTGTCTTCCGTCCCGGAAGTATCGCGGCGTGACGTGAGACGAATCGTCAGTTCGGTCATAACACCGAAATCGAGCTCCATCGTCGCCCAGGAAGCGAGCCCATGGATGCGGTTGGCTCACCTCAGCGAGCTTTCGGACGACGTCGATGATGTTCTGTGGTGGGGTTTCAAGAATGCAAGCGTCAGCTCCGGGCGACGGTGGGAAGCCCATGATGTAGCGACACTCGAGAAGGTCGGAATCAGGCTGCCTCCGCCAGAGGACGCGGCTGCTCTTGCCATCCAGCAGTCCTTGGCATCTGCTACCCACTGTAAAAACCTCGTGCTTATCGAGGTCGAACAGGCACACGGTGCACGAATGGAGGGACAGGGATTGCTGGAAGCTCTTGTTTCCGCACAGCCCACCACAAATCCAGAAGACGCCGCCAAGCCGCTGACGGAGCGTGTCAGTGAGCTGAGATCCACGCCGGACCAACTCGTCACCGCTGATGGGCTCTGGCATTTTGCCCGCCGCTCGGCTCAGCTCGTAGCCGCTCCACAGCTGGTGCCCACTCCCCCGGCTGCAATTTACGACGTCGGAGCAAACCCGTCGCTGAGGCCAGACCAGTTGTCCTTCTCGCAGCTTACAAAGCTGCTCGGTTGTTCTTTCGCTTGGGTGCTGGAGAAGAAGTCGAATGTGCACTCCACCGACGCTGCCCTAATTCCCGCTGACAACACGTTGCTCGGCATCTTCTCTCACAGGGTGGTGGAGGTTCTCCACCACCAGCTCAGAGCCGAAAACAGGGCCATTCCCGAAAGGGACGAAATCCACCGTTGCATTCGTACAGTCCTGCCCCAGTATGCGGCAGAGCTGTTGCTACCTGGCCAGCAGCGCCGTTGTGAAGCGATTGTCGGAATCCTGATTGAGTCGCTTCACACCTTCTTCAGACAACTGTCGAAGGGCGGTGTCACCCTTCAGGAGGTCGAGCAGGCCTTCGAGAAAGATCTTGAACTTGTCGGTTCACATAGCGAATACCGGGTATCAGTTCGCGGACGTGCCGACGTCGTCGGCATCGACGGGGATGGGCGCCAAGTTGTCATCGATCTGAAGTGGTCCAACAACGCGAAGTACCGGCGCGAGGAAGTAGCTGATGGCACCGCATTACAGCTTGCGCTCTACCAGTGGGCGCTGAACGAGGGTGCAGACACCATTGACGATCCCAGTGCCTACTACATGCTCAAGCAGGGATCATATGTCTCTGCGGACTCCCATTTCGGCTCATCGCTTCCAAGGGCAGTGCAGCCGACGGCGCTCTGGGACAGCGCTAAGAAGGCTCTCGAATTCAGCATTGACGAAGTGGTCAACGGCCGCATCACAGCAACTCAGGTAGCCGATGACAACCGTGCCGAGGGTGAGCCCAGCCGCGAAAGCGCATGGCGGGACAGAGGCCTTCATTACATCAAGCCACCCTGCCGTTTCTGTGAATTGGGAGTGCTATGCGGGTTGAAAGGCGACTTTTCATGACCACCCTCGACAATGTGACGATGGTTTCGGCAAGCGCTGGCACAGGCAAGACGTACCACCTGACCTCAGAGATCACGGATCGCATCCAGTCCGGACTGACGGCAACCCAGATCATGGCCACAACTTTCACTAAGAAGGCCGCTGGTGAACTCCAGGAACGAATCAGTGCTCGGCTATTGGAACAGGCTGGCGCTGCCGACGGTTCGCATGCGCGCTCACTACAGCTTGCCGCTCAACAGCTTCCAGCAAGTCTTATTGGCACGGTTAACAGTGTCTGTGGTCAACTACTGCAGGAGTACGCCATAGACGCTGGCCTATCTCCAGCACTTGAGGTCATCCCTGAAGAACAGCTCAGGGGCATCTTTCACCTTGCTGTCGATTCCGTCCTGGCCAACCATGCGGCGGGGATTCTGCCGATTGCCCGCCGAATGGGAACCGACGAAGACTCGCCTTATAACTCGCAAACTTGGCAGGATACCGTCCGGTCAATTGTCGACGCGGCCAGAACCAACCTGCTCCGCTCAAGTGACTTGGCAGCCTGTGCAGACAGATCGTGGGCAGGCATCCGCGAGCTCCTCGATGATCCCGCCGAGGATGAACGTCCCGTTTGGCTGAGCGATATGCGCGCAGGGCGAGCTGAGCTGGAGGAACTGGCCAAGACAGGACTCGACGCCGCCGGCAGGCAAGCAAAGACCACTACTGGGGTGTTCGTCGAACAGTATCCGAAGGTCATCCAGAAAATTGACTCCGCAACGACGCCGGACGAAACTCCGTGGGAGATATGGCGGGGTTTCGTAGCATCGAAACCCGCTGCGCCAATAGCTCAAATCTTCCGGGATCTCCGGACGCGGATATACGAAGGACTATTGTCCAACCCGGCATTTCACTCGGACATTGAACAGTACATTCGTAGGATATTTGCCTGCGCGGCAGAATGCCTGGAAACCTACGCTGATTTCAAGCGCCTCCATGGCTTGATGGACTTCGTCGATCAAGAGACCCTCGTCCTCGATTTGGCACGCACCAGCGATGTGTTTCGCTCTTCCCTCTCGCAAAGGATCAGGTTTCTGGTAGTGGATGAGTTCCAGGATACGAGTCCCCTCCAGCTTGAGCTTTTCCTTCAACTGAGCGGTTTGGTCAAAGAAGCCGTATGGGTCGGCGATCCCAAGCAAGCGATCTACGAGTTCCGTGGAACAGACCCTGACCTTATGCAAACCGTTGTGAACCAGGTGAAGAACAAGCGCCAGCTTTCAGAATCCTGGAGATCGTGCTCGTCTGTCATCGCATTGTCCAACGCTGTCTTTGAGCCTGTTTTCGGAACCATAGGGATGCCCGCTGCATCAGTTCGGCTCGATATGCCGGAAGCACATAAGGACTGGCCAAAGGGAAGCTTGGAAGCGTGGGTCCGTCCACAGAAGAACGACGGCGACCGGCTTCTGGCCACAGCTGCCGGGGTAGGCGACCTCCTTAACCGTCGTAGCCACGTGAAGCCCGGCGACATTGCCGTTCTGACGCGCTCAAACGAGGACGTTGACGCCATCTCCGCCGCACTGGACGGTTTGGGCATTCGGGCAACACGAAATCCGCGCAAGCTCAATGAAGCCCGTGAGGTTCAGCTTGCTCGCGCAGCCATGGCATATGTTGCTGATGATCAAGACACCATTGCGCTCACCGAGTTGGTGGCGTTGCATCCTGGCCACCCCTCCAATGGAACCTGGCAGCGGGAGCTGCTGTCCGCCGTCGAGCCTAAAACTGTCCACACCAGCTGGGCCCAGCAGCCTCAGGTACGTGCTTTGACCCCGGTCCGTGACCTCGCTAGCACAGCAACGCCACTTGAGATTTTTGAGGCCGTCATCGGCGCCGTCGGGCTGACAAATCACATAAAGTCTTGGACGTCTCCCGAAACCCGTCTCCGGAATCTCGACGCCATGAGAGGCACAATTGAAGATTACTATGAGCACTGCAGGGCACTCCGGGCGCCCGGAACACTGCGCGGCTTCCTGACATTTTTCGCTTCCGATAAACACCAATCATCGGAGAACGCGGGCTCCGACGTCGTCAATGTCATGACGTATCACAAGGCCAAAGGATTGGAATGGCCCGTGGTCGTAATGGAAGCCCTGGATAAGGACGTCCGCTTCGCCGCTTTCGGCACTGCCGTTGAACAGGACGGGGAGCTGGACCTGAAACAGCCGTTGAAGGACCGATGGATACGATTCTGGCCAAGTCCGTTCCCCTATAAGGCTTCCCCGCTCGACGCAGCCGGCCAGACAAGCCAGGTCGCCATAGACGCGGAACTGCGGGAGCGCAACAACACGAGCCGGCTCATGTACGTGGGGATGACTCGTGCCAAAGAAACCACCATCCTGACCGCCAAGTCGAATCAGCCACAGCTCCTCAACCTGTTGGGTGTCCCCTCGCTCATATCTTGGTCAGGAGAGGTTGAAGATGGATTGCTGAACATTGCGGGAAGTTCTCCCCTCCCCGTCCGGATTACCTCGTTTGACGTGCAAGAAACCAGGACCGACCAGACCGTTAAAGTTGCCCATTTCACAGACCCAGCTCGCGTGCAGCCACTGCCCGTCTACCCTCCGGCTCGACTCACCGCGAGCTCCGAATCATCCTCTGAGTATGACGCGAAGGTCCTGCTGGCTACAGAGCTCGGTCCCAGGCTGGCTGAACGCGGTTCTGAAGAGTGGGGTGCAGTGGGAAGCGCCGTTCACGCGTACTTGGGGACGCAATACTCCACGCTTACCTCAGTCGACCAGCTTCGCCTTGCCGAGACAATCATCGAGCGATGGAAGATAGGCCATGTGGTGAGTCCAGAGCTGCTGATCGAATCCGGTGCCCGGCTCGAAACGTATCTGACAACGGCCTACCCAGGATGGACATACTATCGCGAGGCGGCCATTGGATGGCGGACTGAGAACAGAGTGATGCAAGGGTGGATAGACCTTCTGCTCGAGGGACCTGAGGGATGCGTCCTCATCGATCACAAGACCTATCCCGGGAATGACCCTGAGGGCCATATCCGAGACAAATACCTCGGCCAGATGGCAGCCTACCGTGATGCATTGGCGGCCGCCGGGATGCCCGTGATCCGCACGCTCATGCACCTTCCTGCTTTGGGCCAAATCTATGAAGTAGCACCCGTTTCCGAAGCCACCCAGCCCACCACGGACGGCTAAGTAAATGAGATTCATACCCGAAGAACCACATTTTACTGAGGGCCAGAGTGCAGAACGTTCAGTGTGGGAAGCCCTCAAACGGACTCTCCCTGACGATGCGGTGCTGGCCCACTCCGTTCAGTTGCGGGATGGCAGGGCAGAGCATGAGATTGACATCCTGGTCCTCTGGCCCGGGGTGGGCATGGCCGCGATCGAAGTCAAAGGTGGCCGAATCACCGTTGAGAATGGTCAGTGGCTGCAGTCAGATAGGAGCGGGAGCCACAAGATTCAGAGCCCCGTGGTGCAGTCCCAAAGTTCCCATCACGCTTTGAAGAACTGGCTCGGACGGCAGCTTGGCACACCGCTTACCAGTCGCTTCGCGTACATGGTCGCGTTTCCTTACACCGCCGTCCCGACTCAGTGGAGCATGGCCGGGTGTCCCCGCACTTTGGTTCTGGACGACAGACAATGCGAGTCGCCGGCTGAACTCGTCCGGAGGGCCATAGAAACAGAGGGTGGCGGTGCCTCACCACTGGCAACCGCGTTCATGGAACGTATCGAACGACAGCTTGCCGGGTCACTTGATGGCGGTACCGGCGCCCCCGTGAGTCCAAGGGAAGACGAGGACACCCAAGACCATCTAACTGAGCGACAGGCAGTCTTGCTCCAGGCAACGCGATCCCTTACCCGCGTTCGCTTTACCGGTGGGGCGGGCAGTGGGAAGACGTGGCTTGCTGTCGAGAAAGCCCGAATGTTAAGTAAACAAGGGAAGCGCGTCGGTCTCTTTTGTTACAACAAGGGATTAGGGCAATACCTGCAAGACCGAGTCTCGTCGTGGCGGCAAGCTAAACCAATCTTCACCGGCGAATTTCACGAGTACGTTCGCCAGCTTGGGGTGCCTGATGGCAAGGGCCAGGACTACTTCGATATAGAGATGCCAAGGCTTCTCCGGAAACTGGCCGGCACTATGGAGCCCGAGCAGCGACTGGATGCAGTGATCGTCGACGAAGCCCAAGACTTCGCGCCTCTATGGTGGCAAGCGTTGCTGGCCTGCACCGCGGACCCAGACGAAGGCGAGGTGTATGCCTTCATGGACGACCGCCAAGACGTTTACCAGCGGTGGGGCGGGCTCACGGCCGACCTCAACCATGGCCCTACGGCCACCTTTGTCCCAATCCACATCGATGAGAACCTGCGGAACACCCGCAAAATCGCCGAAACCTTCAAACCGTTTGCCGGCGAGCATTTCACGCCACGAGGCAGTACCGGATTGCCGGTTCGCAGAGTCCACTGCTCCACCGAAGAGGCCCTTGATGTCGCAGGAGACTGCGTAGACGCACTTATTGATGAGGGTTGGGCAAACAACCAGATCGCTCTTCTAACAACCAAGGAAAGGCACCCGGTTCATCTGGACTACTTCAGTCGTGGCGCCACAGATGAATATTGGCGCGAGTTCCATGCGGGTGAAGCGGAATTTTACGGCCACGTCCTTGGCTTCAAAGGGCTTGAACGATCCGTCGTGGTCCTCTGTGTTAACGGATTCAAGGACATGGCACGAGCCGCCGAACAACTTTACGTCGGGTTGTCCCGCGCAAGGAGCCTGCTGGTCGTTGTGGGCGACTCGGAGCTCCTGGAACAAGCGGGCGGACGGGAACTGAAGCATTCGCTGGCGCGAGCTGAGGCTTGGGACTACTCGCTGGCGGTGCCCGGATGAGCTGCGTAATCAATATTGTCCGAGCCCTCAACTAGCCTTCATTCATGAAGTACACATAGTCCGATGGGGGATGAAATGCCGGAGTTGGTCGATGCGAAGTCGAACGAAATGACAGGTCAGACTAATGGACCAATCCAGACTGACGAAGTGTCAGTTTCAACGTCGTATGACTACGCGTTTCTATATCCCTGGCAGCAAGAGGCCCTTAAAGCCTGGCACTCCAACGGCCGCCGCGGCGTTGTAGAGGCCGTAACTGGGGCCGGCAAAACTCGTGTAGGAATTGCCGCAGCTTTTGAAGCGATTCGTCAGGGCATCAAGGTGCTCATTCTCGTGCCCACCGCTGAACTCCAGCGCCAGTGGTTATCCTCCCTCAAGCGTGATCTCCCCGCCGCCCGACGAGGTGCCCTTGGCGATGGCCGAGCCGACACCTTGGACGACGTGGATGTACTGGTCGCCATCGTTCATTCGGCTTCAAATCGAATGACGTTGCGCAGCCACAAGGCCGGCTTGATAATTGCCGACGAATGCCATCGCTACGCCGCCCCAATGTTTACCGGGGCCTTACAGGAAGGCTATGCGTGGCGTCTCGGTCTGACAGCAACTTACGAACGTGCCGACGGCGAGCACGAGAATCTGCTTACGCCATACTTTGGCGGGGTCATCTACAACCTCTGGTACGATCGCGCGCTAACTGACAAAGTCATTGCTCCCTTCGACATCGCGCTCGTAGCCGTGGAGCTGACTGCTGCCGAACGGGTCAGTTACGATGACCTCTCAAAAACCATGTCAGAAACCTCCAGACACCTCGAATCGTATGCTGATATTCCCCGCCGCCCATTTCACAAATTTGTTGCCACAGTCGCATCATTGGCTGCGTCAGAATCTCTAAGCCGTGAGGCAACTCTTGCACGGAAGTACATGAGGGCTATGGCGTCCAGACTCACCCTGCTGGCGGATGCAAAGACGAAATATCACGCACTCGCTGCGGTTAAGGAAATCGTCGATACCTCAAACGGCACTCTCGTGTTCACCCAGACACAAGATTCTGCGAAGCGCGCCCAAGAACTTTATACGTCGCTGGGGTCCACGGCATCAGCTCTGTTTAGTGGAATGGCGAAAGAGGACCGGCGCCAAGGGATGGATGACTTCCGAAACGGAATCTCGCAGATTCTTGCGGCCCCGAGGCTCCTCGATGAAGGTATCGACGTCCCTGAAGCGGACCTCGGCATCATCGTCGCAGCCAACCGAAGTCAGCGTCAGATGGTGCAGCGACTCGGCCGCGTCATCAGAAAGAAGGCCGATAACCGCGTGGGCCGCCTTGTTGTCCTCTATTCAAAGGACACAGTAGAAGATCCTGATATTCAGGGTGAAGAGTTCCTGGGGAAAGTCCTTCCGTTCGCTCATCGCGTCGGGTTCTTCGATATCAAAAATGAGTTTGACCAGCTGAACGATTTCCTCCGCCCGGCGATGCCAGAATCGCCCCAAATTGATGCCGAAGACCAGACAGTTCCGGAGCCACAGAGATCCGTGGCAGAAACAGCGTTACCCGTGCCCGCAGTTCCCAAAGAGCCCGATACAGAAACTCCCACGGAGTTCGATCTTCAACCTGATAGTTGGCTTGACGGTCTAGGAGGGATACCCGGTTTCAGCGACGACAGCGTCGCGGATTACTTGAAGCGAGCCTCGCAAGCAGATTTGCTCACGGCACAGCAAGAAGTTGAACTTGCACGGGAAATAGAAGCCGGTCTCTACGCCCAGCAGCT
Source organism: Arthrobacter sp. 1088 (assembly GCF_031455315.1). Taxonomy (NCBI): domain Bacteria; kingdom Bacillati; phylum Actinomycetota; class Actinomycetes; order Micrococcales; family Micrococcaceae; genus Arthrobacter; species Arthrobacter sp. 1088. The sequence continues at coordinate 316,038 of NZ_JAVDSM010000003.1, read as the reverse complement.
CCTGCGAGAAACCACTTGGCGCAGCAGGAAGCTAACCCGCGAACTGAACCAAGTCGCACGGCTCGGAGAGAACGCTATGCACTCTCTCATCAATGCCAATCTTCGTCTTGTTGTTTCAATAGCAAAGCGCCACACAGGACAGGGCATGGACTTCCTCGATCTCATTCAGGAAGGAAATATTGGGCTTCATCGTGCAGTGTGCAAGTTCGACTTCTCACTTGGCTTCAAGTTCTCCACATATGCCACCTGGTGGATTCGCCAATCCCTTACGCGGGCTTTGGCCGATCAAGCGCGCCTGATCAGACTTCCAGTCCACATCGTGGAGCAGGTCAACAAACTTCAGGGTATCTTGCGGGAAGCGGACCGCGCGGGAATTGCACGTAGCGTTCAGGAGCTCGCGAGTCTCTCAGACAATACAGTCAAGAAAGTAGAACAGCTTCTCGCCGTGTCGAGGTCCGTCCTGTCTCTGGACCTCCAAGTGCCCGACGGTAGAGGCGGAACGGAGAGCGTTGCCGACCAGCTGGTCGATCCTAGCTCGCCCGACATTGTCGAGATAATAGCCTCCGAACAGTTAACAGCTGAGGTACATGCGATTCTGGATACCTTGACGGAACGCGAAGCCGGAGTGATAGCTTTCCGGTTCGGAATTGCCGACGGCGAACAAAAGACACTGGATGCCATCGGACAAATTTACGGAGTTTCGCGAGAGCGAATCCGCCAAATTGAAGCTAAGACCTTGCTGCTCCTGAAAGATCCCGAACGATGTAGGCGTCTTCGGGAACACTTTTATGATGGCACCACAACTACGGATAACGAACTCTTGGGCGCTGAACCCAGCAGTTCCGAAACGGAGCAACAATGACTTTACCGGACATACTTTCCGCTGATCGCACCGACGACGCTGCGACGCTCGTGACCAAGTACTACACGAAGCTTTACCGCAATGATGTTCCGCAAACCGGCAGCCGCTTTGACGATTGGGCGGGTGGAGGAGACCGACCAAACGTTGCCAATTCCGTCACTGCGGACGATGTCCTTGCTGTTTCGTTCCTCTCAGTGCAGGTGCCAGCGCCTGCAGCAATCGGCATCGTCGAGAGCCGGGCCAACGACGTTTCTGAACTTCTTGACCAGATACCTACAGACTTGGATCTAGCCGCCGTCTCCTCGGACGACTATGACCGTTTTCTCGGCCAGCAGAGCCCGGCCAACGCACTCTGGAGGCTGCTGCGCGGCAGTGACACATATCGCTGGGGCATAGGTCCCACCACGGCCAGCAAGATCATGGCCAGGAAACGGCCGCGTCTCATTCCCATTTATGACTCCGTTGTTGGGCCGCTCATGGGCCTCCGGGACAGCGACAACCAGTGGAAAGCCTGGCACTCAGTCCTCACTGACGGTTCAGGTCTCCCCGACCGGCTTAAGACGATTCGTGCGAAGTCTTCCGTAGACCGTGATATCTCTGATCTCCGCACCATGGACGTCGTGCTCTGGATGCACGGCAAGGAAGTCGGGTTGAAAGTGGTCAATGACGCCGAGATCTAAACCGCGACTCTTTTACTAAAAAGCATTCTTACACAGGGGGTATTAATTCACAATGGACATACTAAGTGGCGTAAGTCGCGAACAGTTCCATATCTATATCTGGGTAGCAGTGGCTGTTTTTGTAGTGGCGGGAGGAATCTTCCAACCGCGACGCCTTCACAGGACGGCAGTGGGCGCCGTGGTCGGATTCGCTGCCTTGAACGCAGGAGCCGCCATTTACGTTCTGAACCACTACGCCGATCCTCGCTGGTCCTCCCAATAACAGTCGGGGTTGAACGCTCCTTCGCTCGCGGATATGCCACTCGTGGGTCAGTTCATGGGGCCGCTGGACTCTGCGTTGAACTCTGTTGTCACTGAAGTCAACGAGTTTCTGGCGTTCAAAGACGCTCTTCCTGTAGCTCTCGATTTCATGGCCATTGCCAGTTGGGCGCTGCTCCTTTCCTTTCCTGTTGCCATCCTTACTGCCATCTTTAACTACGTATTGGCGAAGCGCGGATCGAAACGTCTCGAGAAATACAAGGCCGACGTAGATGATCTCAAAAAGAAAGTGGCAGCACTGGAAAGTTTCATCGAACAATTGCCTGTCCCCGCCCGGTAGATGCAGAGAACCTTACGTGAACACGACAGTTTTAGACGCAAATATGCCCATGTCCCCTCGTCCCCTAGGTTGATCCCATGAAACAAAACACGTAGCCCGAGAGCAACAGATCGCGGTATTCGGTGAGAGCGGTAGCGGTAAAACAGTTCAGCTGTCCTCGTTCTATGGGCTGGCCATGGAACAGGAGCTCGCCGGAACCGAGCGCTTCGACGTCTTCGCTGCCGTCTGCGCACAGGGCAGGCGACTGCACCAAAATTATTGGGGAATGAAGAGCTGCGCTTGGTCTGGCATGACTACCCGGCTGAGCGGTTTCAACAGGACCCGAGCACTCCGGAGGAAGCAGTCCGACGGCTCGAGACTTTCCGCGGTCTTTTGGGTCAGCCGTTTGCTTAGCCGCAAGGGTTCCGTAACAAATGCCTCCGTGTTATTTGAAACTTACACTTTCTAGGTGTTCGCAATCAGCAAGCGAAATGGGGGCGACGGCATGGATCCGGCGGAATCGAAATCGGGAAATTTTGAAGAAGTCGGTCTTCGTAGTGGCTTTGTCTTGCCTGGCGTTGGCTGGCTGCGCAGGAACGCCGGCAGCCACACCAACGGTGGCTGAGACCGTGACGGCAGCGCCGGCGCCTGCCCCTGCAGTTGCTTCGGCCGCAGCAATTCCAACCATCGCCGCGGCCCCGGCGACTGCCGTAATCCCTGCCAACGTGACCGGATTGAACGCCGAAGCTCTCGACGATGACCTGAAAGCTCTTGGCTTCCAGAAAGTCGTCTTCAATTCGGACACGGGCAAGACTGTTCTACTGCTCAGCAACTGGACCGTCACCGGCATCGACAACCCGGGTTTGGAACAAGCAACGAGCAAGGCTGTCGTGGTCCACGTAACCAAGTGATGCTTGCTGCAGTGACACTGCGGTACGTCTTACACGAGAAGCGTTGCCTGCTGTCGTGAAAACCAAGAAAGGTGTGGGACCTTCGACGGGTTCCACACCTTTCCGCGTCATAGTGGTCCTTAGTCTGTGCCGCGTGAACGCTCGACTTCAGGCCCGGCTCTGCGGCCTCAATAACAAAGGCGCCTAGGGCAATTGATGCTGAACGGCGGGGCATGACCGGCACTACCACCGCCGTCGATGGCAATCGCTCCGACCGCTGGTTTCGTCGTCACGCCCAGGGAGCGCACCTCACGTACTTCGATCGAAGGCTGACGTGAACGGGCTTTCGTATCAGCACCTCGAGGTCTCCGTGTCCGGTCCTGCACCAAAAACACCGACGCCAGCACCAGCACCACACCCACCACCTGCCACCCCGACAGCGCCTCCCCCAGAAACACGAACCCAAGCACGGTAGCCACCAGCGGGCTCAGGAATCCCAGGAATGAGACCACCATCGTCGGCAGCCGTTGGATCCCCCGAAACCACACGGCATAGGCGAACAACGCTCCGATGAGGCTGAGGTAGGCGAAGCCCCCAAGATTAGATGCAGAAACCGATCCCGGTGGTCCTTCAATCAGCATCGTCACCGGAAGGAGCATCACTCCGCCCATAGCAAGCTGCATCCCGGTGAACCCAAGCAGCCCCACGCCGTCGGCCTCCCCCAAACGTTTAGTGAGGACGATGCCGGCAGCCATGCTCAGCGCGGCCGCTATCCCGGCAAGCACACCAATCACGGTCAGCGTCGCGTCGGTGCGCAGGACGAGCAACCCGACTCCGGCGGCTCCAACAGCGCAGGCAACCACGTGCGTCCTACGGATCCTCTCCCCCAGCAGCGGCACTCCAAGGAGCAGCACGAACAGGGGCTGAATCGACCCGACCAAGGCCGCCAACCCACCCGGAAGCTGGTACGCGGTGAAGAACAGGAGGAAGAAGAACAGCCCGATGTTAAGTGCGCCCAGCGCCGTGGCCTTGAACCACCAGGTTACCCGCGGCCACGTTTGCGTGATGAGCATGAGCACAATGCCCGCCGGCAGGGCCCTCACAGTTGCGGCCAGGAGCGGTCGGTCGGCTGGGAGGAACTGCGTGGTCACCAGATAGGTGGAACCCCAAACCATCGGCGCGAGCAAGTTCCTGCTATCAAACAACGACGGCGGGCCAAGTTAGGCACAAAGCAGAGTGGGACCCGCTTCTCCAAGCGGGTCCGACACCTTTCCTAAGCCAAACAGCCGGCAAGCATCACCCCAACCCCACCGACAAATTCCCAACAGCAATATCCATGATGTTCAGTCCCTCATCCACAAGTGCACTCCTCTGCGGCAGCGTCACGCTCGCCACCTCGAATGCCGGCGGGATATCGATCTTCGTGGCAAACACCCGAGCCGGCTCATCCACCCGTACAACGGTCGAGGGTCCGCCGACGTAAGCCTGTGTGTGTGCCGCTGGTGGTAAGCCGAAGAAGCCACCACAAAGCTGGTATCAGAGGGGACTCCGGAGAGCCAGTTCGGCAACGACAGAACCACGTCACGCTTCTGCCCGTTGGAGAAGTGAACCGTCGCGACCCCCGAGGACACGTTCCCCGTGGAGAAACCTGTCACCAGCTCTACCCGGTATCTGCAGCCATCTGGAGCCCAGGAAACACGTCGGCGAAGGCTGGAACGTCATAAACGGTTTGGTGTGACCCGCCAGGTTAGCTTCACGGGAGGTGGGACCCGCTCGTTCGGGTCCCACGTCCCTCTTCAGCTACGAAGCAACATCACCGCAACCAGGCGGCAGCTTTTCCAGGACTGGCCGCATTCCATCACTGCTGCTCGGGGTCCAGGTAACCCCCTTTGGCCTCCAGCCACAGGAACATGCCGCCACTGACCGCAACGCTGAAGGCAGGTACAAGAACAGGACTCCAACCAGTGCCTCTAAGAAGAAGCGCAACGGTCATAGCGGTTACACACGCCACCCCAAGACCTGGCGACCTAGCCTCCCCAGCTTTGATACGAGTCCATTGCCACTGTTTGTAGTACACGGTGATCCCTATGAGGAGTCCCATAACCAGGAGGCCAACTATGAAGACCGCGGGTTCAGGAACCAGTCCCACGGCGACTACGCAGGCGCCCAGGGTCACGGATAGCGAAAGAAAATACTGCCTGGACTTACTCATACCAAACGCCCGTCAGCATCCCCTGTTGAAATCGACGATCATGCCGGCCAAGCCAAGTCCGAGAGCGCAAGCAACTGCCGCTGGAGGATATGCAGCAAATGGACCGCAGAAGGCCGTATTGAAAGCGAACCAAGCCCAGAACGCAGCCCAAGCGGACGGACATTGAGGCAGCGAGCCCCACCCGAACGTCGTAAGCTCTCCTGGATTGGTGGACTCACTTGAAGTGCCCAGATACGACGCCATCAAGTCCTTATGAACCGTCATCGTTACCCAATTGCTGGATGTCGATGCAGGCCGGACCTTGTACTCAACGATCTTCTTTTCCATCAGATCGACCATCCCGGTCAGAGCATCCGTTGGCATGGATGCGGCCAGTCCGTTGACCTGGGTGGTCCAATCAAGCCCTCCAAAACTCGCCAAATACTTCGTCACGGCTTTGGAAGACGTGATCAAGCTGAGACGCAGGTTGAATCCAGCCGGATCCTGAGCCCTGGCCTCCTCGATGGCTTTTTGCAGCACCTCGGAGGCGGCCTTGTCGGGATTGAGAACCAGCGCGGAAGAGCTCACAGCCATGTTGTCATGCGACTTTTCGGAACTCCGGGGCGCGGCATTGGCTGCTAGCGGAACTGCTGCAAGAAACGTTGCTGTTGCCAACAGAACTGCAGCTCCTCTTAGGAGCCTCTGCCGCGTGGAAAATGCCCGCCTGGGCCCAATGACGTGAACTCGGTTCTCGGGGCTACGTTGATCTGTATTCATTACGACTCCAAGTGAAAAAGAAGCTGCGTTGACTCACTCAGACTGCAGTCGCAAATATTTGCACAAATTCCAAAGGCTCAAACTAGGTGGTGATCCAGGGCAAATCTAGGTGCTGAACAGGGAAAAATGAGTGGTGACTGATTGCATCTAGGGGTTAGGAACTCCTAGCAGAGGTGCCACCGGATCTTCATTGTGAGGAACTGTGGGGGCCCGACACTGAGCGGGTCCCCATCTCCCTATTCCGCTAACCTCACCCCAACCCGACCGGCAGATTCCCCACCGCGATATCCATGATGTTCAGCCCCTCATCCACCAGCGCACTCCCCTGCGGCAGCGTCACGCTAGACACCCAGAACGCCGGCGGGAGGTCGATCTTCGTGGCAAACACCCGAGCCGGCTCATCAACCCGCACAACCGTCGATGGCCCACCGATGTAGGCCTGCGTGTGCCGCTGGTGATAGGCCGACGTAGCAACAACCACGCTCGTATCCGAGGGGACTCCCGAGAGCCAGTTCGGCAACGACAGAACCACGTCACGCTTCTGCCCATTCGTGAAATGAACCGTCGCGACACCCGAGGACACGTTCCCCGTGGAGAACCCTGTCACCAGCAACGTCCGCCCCTTGCCCGAAACAGCAACTTCCTGCCCGGCAGCCTTCAACGTATCCGGCGTCCCCACCGCCGTAGGATGCCAAACGGATGACACCCCAAATGCCGAATACCGTTCGCCCGAGACGAGCCCAGCCGCAGCCAACGCCTCCTCCGAGAACGTTCGCCGATCAGACGTAACAGCCCCATTCCGCGGATTGGCCGCATTCGCCACCGACGTCTGGTTCACCAAAGAACCGAAAGGCAGCGCGGCGGGCGCAACCCCAGGTCCCTGGTAAGCACCGATGTTCGGTGCCCCAACAGACCCGGCACCAGAGGTGGGGTTACCGAAGAAGTCCCTGCCGCCGTCGTCGTTAATCCGAAGACCGGCACCCAGCAAAGGCGACCCGGAAAGCAGCCGATACCCCGGAACAGATAGTGAGGTCTGACCGCTCCCGCCAGCAACCAACCGAGGATCCCCCAGCACCGAACCCGTCTCACCAGCGGGCGGCAATATGCCACCAAAGTACGCGTTGTTCGCATACACAGCCGACGCGGTTTTCAAACTACCGCCGGGCACCACAAAGAGGTTGTTGCGGACCTCGCGCGGGCCGGTCATGTCGTCCAGGAAGACGCGCGACGGGCAGTAGAAGGTGTTGTTGTAGATGTAATGCTTGCCCGTGCCGCTGCTGCTGCCGCCCAACCGGCAGTCGTCCTGGGCGATGTTGTACCGCAGCACCACGTTCGCCGCGGTGGCCCCACCGCCGCAATTCGAGACGCAATTCAGGTAGAAGCCGCCCGCGTTCCCGTACGAGTAGTTGTACTGGAAGAGGCAAGTTCCCACGATCTTCATGTCGCAGTCCCAGGCCGTGGAATCGTACACAGAGGTGCTGCTGTTGCCCACAACGTTGAATTGGAATACGGGGTTCTTGGAGTTGTACGGCCACATGCCGGCGAAGTTGCCGCCTTCATAGGGGTGGGCGCCTTGGCCGAGGTTGAGTCCGCTGTTGTACTCGATGAGCGGTGCGTCGGAGTTGTGGATCACGATCGCGTCGCCGCCCACGTCGTGGATGTTGTTGCGCGCTACGTAGACCTTGGTGTTGTAGCGCTCGGTGGTGTCCGGGGCGGAGATCTTCACGCCACCGCCGGCGGCATCGTTCACCTCGTTGTCAGTGATGGTGATGCCGTCCACCGAGCCCTTGCCCCAGGTGCGCACCATAATGCCGGCAGACTGGGCGAACCCAGCGCCGTTGGTGGCCTTGTTGCGCCAGCCGGCCACGTCTTCCACATGGTTTCCGGTGACGACGATTCCGGCGGTCTGTGCCGTTCCGCTGTTCTCAAAGAGGATGCCCACCCTGCGCACCGGCGTGTCCGACGGGTTCACCACATGCAGTCCGCTGACCGTCCAGTGGCTGGCATTGGTGATCTGAATGGCCGCCACCGCGCCGTTGCCGTTGATGGTGGGTTTGCCGCCGTCGCCATAAGTGGACAGTGTGATCGGGTGGTCCGCGACGCCGGTACCCGCGGGCGTGAGCGCTCCGGTGCAGTCCGTGCCGGCCCGGAAGAGGACAGATTCGCCGGCGTTGAACGCGCCGTGGCCGTTGACCTGGGCGATGGAGTTGAACGGGCTGGCCTGGCTGCCGTCACCGGGAGTGGCCGCCGAGCAGTCCACATAGAACTTCGCGTCGCTGATCTGCACGATCAACGCGCCGACCCTGCCGGTGGTCGCCACGTCGAAGGGGCCAGTGCCGTTGGCGACGAGCTCCGTCGTCCCGCCTGCGGCTCCAGCAGGCGCCACGAAGGTGATGGTTGCAACGCCGGTAGCGTCAGCAACGGCGTCGGCCACGTTTTCGCCCCGGAGGCTGAGACTGACGGGGCTCAACGGCTGAAGGTCACGCACGACGACGGTAGCCGGGGTCCCCGGGACCAGCGAGTTGAGGTTCGTCCCGGCTGAGCCCTCCATACGCAGCGGCGCGGCGAGGAACCCGTCGGAGCAGTTGATCCTGGCATCAGCCAGTCGGCGTGGTCGTTGCCGTTCCCTTCCGGGCCTGCCTCCACCTTCAGCTGCAGCGTGGTGCCGCCCCTCAGATCCACGTTGACGGGCAGGGCTCCGTCCGTTCCCCTCCGCTCCCCCGCGAAACGCTCCAGTCCATCCACCAGGACCTTGAAGTCCACCCGGCCGCGGTCACCCTGGGTATCGTCCACACCCACCTGGGCGAGGAACTGGCGGCACTGCCAGCCGAGGTTATACGTAATGGAAGACGCCGCGTGGGTGCCAAGGCCCTTCGCATACACGGTGCCGCCAATCGTCAGCGGCGCGCGATTGGCGTCCGCGAGCGCTTGCCCGCCGTTGCTCATGTCCAGTTCGGCCGGCCCCCAACCGTTCGTCATGCTGGACCATGGAACGTCACTGGCATACACGACGCCGGTGGGTGGCGGAGGCAGTTCGGCTGCGGTTGCTGCGGGACTGGCTGCGACTCCGGCGGCTACCAGCGTGGCAGCGATGAGCGCTGCGGATGCGGTGGTTGCGGCCAGACTTCGGGCCAAGGTTCGTGGGTGCAAGTGAGGCTCCTCATTGAGTGGGTTTCCTCAAGGAGTTTCTTGCGGTTGCACTGCGAAGGGCAACGAAATGCACAGGACTGAACAGGCGGGCGCAGCGCCCCTACAGCCTCACCTTGTAGACGTGATGCGTGGATTCAACGGGAAAATCATCCGTGAACTTCCCGTCTTTCACGGCGATGGTGCGGTTCTCGTTCACAACCTCAACCGTCTTGGGAGTGACACCCGTTGGCAGGGTGAAGGTCCGCTGCCCGGTCAGCGCGTCCTGCGTCATCGCGAAAATGTAGGCGTCGCCGTTGTAGCTTTTCAGCATGGTGTCCAACCCGTCGCCGAAGTTCCATACATAGCTTTGCGTGTTCAGAACGGGTGCCAAGGCCTTCACTTCTGCGTTGATCTCACCCATGGCCTGCACTTGGTCCCGGGAGCAGGCGGTGTTGTGAATGCGGACATCGGCCAGCGCATCTCCGGACATGCACGGGTTATCGGCCCCGCCGCCGGGCGACTGCGTAAACCACACAATGCCGCGCGACTCGTGGATGAGCATCGCCCACACCTGCGCCTTCACCCTGTCCGGCGTCATCTGGTCGGACAGGTCGTGCTCCCCTTCCGGGCTAAGCACGGTCGGGACCATCCAGATGGGCGAGTACACACCCCTCGCTGCGTTGACCTCCTGCATGACCTGCATGGCTTTCGCGTACGCGGACGACGTCTGGCAGGTGGCCGTCGTCGTCGGGTTGTATCCCTGCGGTGTGCGCAGCCGCCAATCGCGGCAGGCACCTGCGTAGTAATAGTTGGACGTCGAGGACACGTCCACGGTCTCCCAGTACCGCTTGGTGATGTCCATGGGCGCGTCGTAGCTGATGAGGGATGGGGTCCAGTTGGCGTAGGTAAACCGGCCCTCCTCCTTGGACTTCAGCTCTTTGATGGTCTGGTTCATGTGCACCACGCCCTCATCCCAACCGAACCGGCCATCTACCTCGTCGTCGATGTAGTTGCCCGGAAGCTGGGCCCAGTTATCGGGTGCGTTTTTCGTTTTCATCAGCGAGAACATGCCGTGCTGGTCGAACAGCGAATAGTCAGTGTCAGGGTTGAATTGGACGTAGAAGTTGATGCCATGCGCTTTGTCGAACTGCATCTGCTCGCCGTTCGCGGATGCATACCAGACTCCGATGGGGAAGAAGCCCGGGTCATCCCACCCTGCGGCGTCGGCCTTGCTGAACTTCTTGTAGAAATCAGGTCCACCGTCCCAGGGAATCCTGGCGAGCTTTGCCAGCGCCGCCGGAGGCGTTGCGGATGGCGAGCCTGTCGATGAGGCAGCGCCCGTAGGGGTTGCTGACGCGCCCGACGGCGGTGAGCTGGGGTCCGCTGTGGCCGTGCATCCGGTGAGTAGCAGGACGGCAACCGCTGCTGCCGCTGTGAAGTAGCGGACCCGCTTCATAGCCCCTCGATTCCGTCCCGACCGGTGAAACCTGAATGTCTCTAGGATGACAGGGCTTTCCGCCAGCCCCTAACAAAACTTCGGCGATCCGGCTAAGCTCCGGTCCATCGCGTGATGGCTATGTTGCTAATGGGGGTAACAGTGATGTTCCGATCAGGGTCGACTACTAATGCACGGCGCACTACTCATTCATCCCGACGGGTTGGAAGCCGGCGACACGGGCTTTTCCTTGGTACAGCTGTGGCCATGGTTGCGGTCTTTTTTCTGGGGCTCGCAGCGGTTCCGGCGCAAGCCACGCGGGCTATGAACGTCCCCAACAACAACTGGGATTACGTCAGCATCAATACGAGCTACTTTCACGACGTACTGGCCCGTGACACAGCAGGCGATCTCTGGGTGTATCCCGGTGATGGCCTTGGCGGCTGGAAGAAGCCCCGGTTCAAGATGGTCCTGAGTATTCGTCCCATGCCGTCAGGCTCGGCTCGACTGTTGCGTTCCGGAAAGTTCAGTCGACGGCCCCGATCGAGAACGAAAGTGAAGTCGCGCCAATACATCACGGATGCCCTGAAGAACGGGGATCGTCCGGCTCATATTGCCGGGCGGGAGGAGGTCGGCCACTGGGAGGGCGATCTCATCATGGGCAAGGCCAATAGATCAGCGATTGTCACGTTGGTAGAACGTACATCACGCTTTTTGATCGCGTTCACGCTCCGGCCGGAAAGTCGATCAGAGAACATGCGGGACCAACTCATCGAGGCTCTTGCGGCTTTGCCGGCAAGCATGCGGAGGACGCTGACATGGGACCGTGGGTCCGAGATGGCCAAGCATGCAGAAGTGACCTCGGCGTTGGGGATCCAGGTGTGTACTTCTGTGATCCAGCCAGCCCATGGCAACGTGCATTGAATGAGAATACGAACGGATTGCTCCGCCAGTATTTCCAAAAGGGAGAGGACCTGAGCGCCGTAGGGCCGGAGGAGGTCGATTTCGCCGCCGATCAGATCAACAGCCGGCCGCGGGCAGTTCTCGATTGGTCCAGCGCAACGGACTGTTTCAGATTCCACCGCACGGCGGCGACTGATGCCGCCCGATAATCACTGGCTGAACTTGGTCCCGCGACGGCTTCATACCGAAAGCAAATGCCCCGAAAATAGTCCTGGGCATGCCAAGCAGCGGTCTTACGAATTTTAGGGTTATAGGACAAAACGTGTGTATGGGAGGGGCTTGCATTCCAGTGATCGCGGGGGAAATCCGGGTTAGCTAAGCTTTTGAAGCTTAGGGTGGCTGGGGTGCTTGCATATCTCCGGAGTGTTTGATTTGTGGTCGCGGGCTGGTTCGGAACGGGAAAACAGCTGCCGGGAAGCAGCGGTACCGGTGCCTGGAGTGCGGGGCGAGCCGCTCGGGTGAACGTCCCGATGTGAGCCGCCGGGCTGAATTGGATGCGTTCCTGGGCTGGCTGCTGGGCACGTCGAATCAGTCCGCGGCAACCTCGTTCGGCACCGCCCGTTCCTTCCGGCGCCGAACAGGGTGGTGCTGGAACATCGCCCCGAAGATTCCGGCCACGGGCGAGGTCCATGACCAGGTCCAGGTCGACGGGATTTATGTGGGCTCGCGGTGCTGTTTGATCGCTGTGGCAGGGGATTACGTGCTGGGTTGGCAAGTGGTGCGATACCGACAAGAAGGCCGCGTGGGCTGCCCTGCTCGCACGGTTCCCCGCCCCCACCGTCGTGGTCACCGATGGTGGCTCCGGCATCGCAGCGGCCCTGTCCGAGTGCTGGAGTGAGACCGCGGTTCAGCGGTGCCTGGTCCACGTCCAACGCAACGTCCGCACCTACCTGACCGGCCGGCCCAAGACTGAGGCGGGCAAGGCGTTGCTGCGGCTCGGGCGCGCCCTAACGAGGATCACCACCGCGGCCGAAGCCGCCGCGTGGCTGGGCGGGCTCCATGACTGGCACCAGAGCTACGGGAACCTGGTCAAAGCCCGCACCTATCGCAACGGCAGCGCCGTTGTGCCCGGGTGGGTCAGGGCGAATCAAACCTGGTGGTACACCCACGACAGGCTCCGTAAGGCCTACCGGCTGTTGGAACGGCTCAGCCAGGCCGGGACACTGTTCACCTACCTGCGCGCCGAGTTCGCCGGCCTCCAGATCGCCTCGACCACCAACCGCATTGAAGGCGGCACCAACGCCCAACTCCGGTTACTGCTGCGGGCCCACCGGGGCATGAGCGAAGAGCACCGCAAACGGGCGATCGAGTGGTACCTCTACCTCCACAGCGAACAGCCCCTGCCACCGGCGAAACTCATCAAAGCCCAGCACCACCACCCGGCCAAGACCGAAACCAGGACCCCGATCGAGCAGGAACCCGGGCCCGAGCTCTACAGCACCGGACTCAGCGCCGAGGAAGGCCTCTGGGACCGCAAAGGCTGGGCCGGACGCACATGACACACCCGGGATTTACACACGTTTTGTCCTATAACCCGAATTTTACCCCGCACCAGGTACTCCCCAGACTTCCCGCTGGGCAGTATGAGCCGTGCCGCAAAGAAGAGTCGACAACAAAGTAAGAGGACTGCAAACCGTGCACTAGTCCTCTCTTAAGGCGAACAAGCCGCGGGAGCGGCCTACTGCGGGTTGACGGGCAGTTGCGTCGGCCGCTCTACGTTTTGTCGATGCGGATAAGGCGTGAGCTGGGGCGCCAGCTTACGCCCAGCACAGCCGGTCACCCATGGGCGGAAGAGTTCAACGAGTCCTCGCTGAACGGACTCAGCAAAGACAAGAGTGCGGGTTCACTGACCCTGGCCTATATCGAACCAAGATGAACGTTTTTTTGAGGTGAAATCATACGGGCTTTGCCTATGCTGCTCGGCGTCAGGGCCTGGGTTGCCGGCAGATCGGCGAGAAATTCCGGCTGAATTCCCAAGTCGGCGTAGATGGCACGCAGGCTAGAAACGACGGCTCCTGCTGCCCCCGAAAAGTCTCCAAGCTCAGCTGGAACGAGCGTGGGAGAGACGCGAAGGTTTCGCTCCAAGGTGGCTTGGTATCGGCTAAGACTGGTAGTCAGCGACTTCGCAATTCCGCCTCCAAGGACAATTGTCTCAGGGTCACACGACACCGAAATCGCGGTGAGGACGATCATAAGCGCGTGGTCAAAGTGTGCGCGCAGGGAATGGAGGTGCCCGGCGTTTTCGGCGAATAGGTCAGCTGGTGTATTCAGCGGCAGTCCGGCTTCGTGTGCACGCTGCAATATGCCGGGGCCGGTGACCATATGTTCGAGTCTCCCGCCAAGTGGGCCAATGGGCAGCTGACCGAACTCGCCGATGAGTCCGTGGGAACCCTTGAGGACGTTGCCATCGATCGCGAGCCCGGCACCAAGGCCCGTCCCCAGGGTCAGCATGGCTGCGGTGGGTGACGTGCGGGCAGCACCAAAGCGTTGTTCCCCTAGCAGAGCCAGGTTCGCATCGTTGTCAGTTAGTAATTTCAGTTGTACCGTGCCCTCAAATGCTTCGAGGAACACGGTCCCGTCGACTTGGGGCAAATGGGTCGCGTTGGAGACAGAGCCATCAACGCGGCTGACAGCACCCGGAAGTCCCATGCAAATGGAATCCACCAGTGGCCACTTTTTTCCGCAGGCGCTGCGCACCTCACCGGCGAGCCAGTCTGCCAGTCTGAGTGTGTCCAGGTCTGATGGTGTTTGGACTTCGCAGACGAGAACTGGTCTGGCATTGAGGTCGGCGAGGATGAAGCGGGTGTTCGAGGCGCCGAGGTCGATGCCAAGCACATAGGATCGGTCTGCCACCAGATCCAGCAGCACTGCCCGTCGGCCCCTGTTTTCCGAGACTATTTCCGATCCCTCACGTAGGACGCCCTCGGCTAGGAGTTGATCCACCACGCGGGTGACCGTGGCCGAGGAGATACCTGTCGCCTCGGCGACTTGCTTTCGACTGGCCGGGGCAGCCCTGAGCACTTCGGCAAGTACCGCGCTTCGGTTCGTGGCTTTGGGACTCTGCACGCAGCCAACTCCTTCCGGAATTCAAATCATCTTGAAGCCAAAGATACCGGACGCCCTCCAAAAACGGGCCAACGTGGGCCGTTTTTGAAATTTTTTGACCCTAACCATTGACTTTGATTGCAGCTTGAAATCAAACTGATGTGTATCAAGTCGAGGACGCTTCCGTCCCAATGCTGTTGGCGGGAGCCGGCAACTGGACGGCCGGCTTCCCTACGACAAAGCTCAAGGAAGGTCTGGAACTTCATGAAATCTTCAAGGTTTACGGCACGCGCCCAGGGCGTACGCTGGCTCGCTGTTGGACTGTCCGCATTGGCGCTGACTCTATCCGGGTGCTCGGCCCAGGGCGGTTCACCAAGTGACTCCTCCAGCACGGCCGCCCAGGTCTCCGAGCCGAGCCTGGAGTTTGCAGGTCCCAATGGTGAAAAGCCAGGCAAGATCACGGATCTGGTGCTGACGGACGATGAGAAAGCCAAGGTCAAGAGCGGCAAGTTCAAAGCTGCGTTCGTGTGGCACACCTCGTCTGAGTTCGTCTCTGCTGTCGAAAAGGGCGCCCGGGAAGAGTTCACGGCCTTGGGCATCGACGTCGTAGCCAGCACACAGGCCAACTTCGACGCTGCAACCCAGGCGAACAACCTGCAAACGGTGTTGGCTCTCAAACCCGACATCATCGTGACCATTGCCGTCGATCCGGTCTCTGCCGAAGCAACCTTCAAACCAGCCGTGGACAAGGGCACAAAGCTCGTTGTTATGACGACACCGCCGGCCAACTACCACGCAGGTAACGAGTTTGTATCGATTGTGACTGAATCCCTTACTGACGCAGGGAAAATGAACGCCACGATCCTGGGGGATGCGCTGGGTGGTGAGGGCGACATCGGCTACATGTATCACGATGCTGATTTCTGGTTCACGAACCAGCGCGACAAAGCGTTCAAGTCCTGGACCCAGTTCCTCTACCCGGGCGAAAAGATCGTCGCTGAGGTGGGGTTCACTGATGAAGCCAAAACTCAAGAGCTTGCTGCAGCCATGATCGCTCGCAACCCGAACATCAAGGGCATCTATGTCCCGTGGGCCACCGCTGCCCAAGGCGTGCTCGCCGCTCTTCGGGACGCCGGTCGTTCCGACGTCAAAGTCGTAACCAACGACCTGGATGCAACCCTCGCAGCGGACATGGCGCGAGATGGTAACGCCGTGGGACTCGTTGGAAACAGCTCGATTTCCCTCGGTAAGGGCCTGGCGACTGCATCAGCCTACGGTGTGCTGGGCAAGACTGCCCCCGCGCTTGTTGCCACGACGCCGACCAAGGTCACCAAAGACAACCTTGTCCAGGGATGGAAGGACGACTACGGCGTCGAGCCTCCGCAAAGCGTCACCGGTAAGTAAATTCTTTCGCCAGCACCGCGACCAGCTAAGCGGCTGTTGGCACCAGGCGGGTGGGCAGGAACGCTCCTGCACCACCTGCCACCCTCTCGATAACCGTGCCCGCTGGGCACCCTCCTGAAGGAAACGTACTTGCCACAATTTGTGCAGACCGTGCTGGGGCCAGTGGACCCGGGCCATCTTGGCAAAATTCTCCACCATGAACATCTGACCTCCCTGGTCCCGGGGCCCTGGCTTTCCGGTGGGCGTCCAGAAACGCTTGCCGATCCCCGTGCGTTGGTTGTCGAACCCACAGACGAGAGCTACTGCAGTGATCAGGTCGCCCACGGAGTCCGGGCCCTTAGCGGCCTGAGCAGGCTGGGATTCGACACAATCGTTGATTTGAGTCCTTACAGCGTCGTGGGCAGGTCCGCTTTCGGTGAGAATCTGCCGATCCTGCAGGAGATCTCGAAGCAGTCCGGGGTCCACATCGTGGCCGGCAGCTCCGTGTATCTGGAGCCCTACAGCCCAGAGTGGACCACCGCAGCATCGGTTAATGAAATGACGGAGCGGTTCATTCTGGACGTAACCTCCGGCATCGGTTCAACAACGGTCAAGGCGGGCATCCTCGGTGAGCAAGCCACAGGGCTCAACGAAATCACAGCCCACGAAGAGAAGTGTCTTCGAGCAGCAGCACGGGCTCACAAATCCACCGGAGTGGCTCTCACAACCCACACCACTCACGGGACCATGGCCCTTGAACAGCTCTCCATCCTTCAGGAGGAGGGCGCCGACCTTAGCCGCGTCGTGATTGGGCACATGGACATCCAGCCCGAATTCGACTACCTACTACGCGTCCTCGACACCGGAGTCAACATAGCCTTCGACACCATCGGCAAAGAATTTTGGGATTTCGTTCTGGAACCCGGGCCAGCGCAGCCGCACGAAGGCGAATTCACCAAGCGCGCCTACTACCGCGGCGACGCCAACAGAGCAGCGAACCTCGCAAAGCTCACCTCGCGCGGATATGCAGGACAAATCTTCCTTTCCCAGGACCTTACGGGTGCTGAGGTTTACTTGAACCCCTCCACTCATGGTGAGTGGGGATACAACTATCTGGGCGCTGTCTTCATCCCCATGGCCATGGAACACGGGCTCTCTGCCACGGACGCGGATCAGATACTGCGCGCAAACCCCTTGCGGGTTCTGACTCAAGGACAGAGCGCATGAGCGCCCCGACTTACTTGCACCCCGGGTACGTCCTCGGAGTCGACCTGGGCGGAACGAAGCTCAGCGCCGGCATCGCCGACTCCAGCGGAATGATCCTGGCGGAAAGAAGAACGCCTACCAGCGCCGGTGGCATTGACGTTGTGGAACAGATTGCCAGGCTCGCGGAGGAACTTTGCGCCGACATTGGCGCCACATCAGATCAGATCCTGGCGACCGGGATTGGCGCCGCCGGCGTACCGGACAGCGAAGGGAATCACCTGTCCCAAGCGCCGAATCTTTCGGCACTGAGCAACGTCTCCCTCGGCCCGGCCCTTTCCGAGCGGTTGAAACATCCAGTGGTCTTGGAAAACGACGTCAACATCTCTGCCTTGGGGGAACTCCACTATGGAGTCGGAAGGGGTCATTCCGACTTTGTGTTCGTCTCAGTCGGAACCGGAATCGGGATGGGGATTATAGCAGATGGACGGCTCGTGAGGGGATCCAGCGGAGCGGCCGGGGAAATCGGCTACCTACCCATGGGAACGGACGCCCTCGCCCCGGAAAACCATGTTCGCGGTCCGCTTGAGGAGGTCGTAGCCGGAGACCGTCTCGACGCCCGCTATTTCGCAGCATCAGGCCGACGTCTTACAACCCCGGAAATATTCGCCCTTGCCACAAAGGGCGACGCGGCAGCCATCGAAGCCCTTGATACCGAAAGCCGCTGGCTGGCAGCAGCCTTGGTGGCGGTCAATGCCGTTCTCGATCCGGAGATCTTTGTCATCGGAGGCGGTATCGGCGGCAGGAAAGAGTTGTTGCCTTTCATCAGGACTTGGCTGCAGCGCCATGGATCTTCCCTCAACATCTACACAAGCGAACTCGGACAACGGGCACCACTGGCCGGAGCCCTCCAACTCGCCCTCCAAGCCGGAGGCACGGCCTCTACCGTGCCCGTACGTGTCGGCGCCTCATGGCCGGACACTACCCAGAAAGGACAAGCAAGATGAGCATCCCAACTCTCGAAAAACCCAAACTACTGGATCAGGTCAAGGGGGTAGCGTGGAACAACTACGTTGTCTACATCGGCTTCGCCATCGTGTTCCTGTTCTTCGCAGTGACCCAGAGCAGCGTCTTCCTCAACTCAACGAATCTGTTCAATATCGTGATCCAGGCTGCGCCCATCACAGTCATGGCGATCGGCATGGTTTTCGTCCTCGGAACAGGAGAAATCGACCTGTCCGTCGGATCGACAGTTGCCCTTTCTGCACTCACGACAGCGGTAGTACTTCAGGGCACCGGACAATGGTGGATTGCTGCGCTGGCGGGACTGGCGATCGGCCTGGCAGTCGGTCTGGTCAACGGCTTCTTTGTCACCGTCATCAGGCTGCCATCCTTCCTGGTTACCCTTGCGAGCATGGGCCTTCTGGCAGGACTGGCCCGTCAGCTCACTGACCTCCAGTCCGTCCCGGTCACCGATAAGGCCTTTGTCTGGCTTTTTGGCGGCGGTGACCTTCTGGGGCTCCCCATCATGCTGTGGTGGACGGCTGCAGCCGTTCTGGTGGGCTGGCACCTGCTGAGGCAACGCCGATACGGGGCGCATGTACTTGCCGTCGGCAACAGCGCCTCAGCCGCTCGGGTCAGCGGCATCAAGGTCAACCGCGTACGAATGATGGTCTTCGTAGGTAGCGCCATGACTGCAGCCCTCGCAGGCCTTCTCTACGCCGGACGCCTCCACGGTGCCCGCTACACACTCGGCGAAACCGATCTAATGACGGTAATCGCAGCTGTCATTGTAGGCGGCACCAGTCTCTTCGGGGGCAAGGCCACCGTAGTTGGTGCCCTGATCGGAAGCCTCCTCATGAGCATGATCAACAACGGACTCATCCTCGCCGGATTGAACGTCTCCCAACAGATGATCGTCCGCGGCATCATCATCCTCATCGCTGTGTCCTTCTCCCTGCGCGGCAAAAAGAGCTAGAAAGGCTGACAGATGTTCCTTGACCTGTTACGACGACGCAACCCGGAATTTCTCCGTGCAGTCGCCCAACTTCATGCAGCTGGCGAGCTGCCCGTAAACTGCTACGCCATCGACCTCGACGCCGTGGAACGCAATGCCAAGGCCTTCGCCTCCGAAGCAGCCCGGCTGGGACTCACAGCTTTCGCCATGACCAAACAGATCGGGAGGAATCCCGACGTCTCCCGTGCCCTGGTCCGGGTGGGGTTGACGCATGCTGTCGGTGTTGATCTTCAATGCGCCATTGCCGCCGCCAGCGGAGGCCTGCGTATCGGGCACCTCGGACACCTCGTGCAGATTCCACGGCACGAGGCGGACCAGGCCGCTTCCCTGGAACCTTTGTACTGGACCGTCTTCAGTGAAGCCAAGGCCCGGGAAGCTGGTGCTGCGGCCCTCAAACGCGGCCGTACGCAGGACGTTCTACTGCGGGTAGCGGCACCCGGTGACAGGTTCTACACCGGCCACGAAGGCGGCTTCGCCCTAGAACAAATTGTGGCGGCTGCAGACCTCATCGATTCGATTCCGGGCGTTCGCTTCGGAGGCATTACGACCTTCCCGGCAACCTTGTTTGACCCGGACACCGGCACGGCCATGCCCACACCAAACCGGGGAACCCTGATGAGGGCCGCCAAGCTCCTGACCGCCTCCGGTCGGGTTGGGTTTCAGATCAACGCCCCGGGGACAACCTCCGTGTCTGTCTTGGAGGGCCTGGCACGGGACG
Source organism: Arthrobacter sp. 1088 (assembly GCF_031455315.1). Taxonomy (NCBI): domain Bacteria; kingdom Bacillati; phylum Actinomycetota; class Actinomycetes; order Micrococcales; family Micrococcaceae; genus Arthrobacter; species Arthrobacter sp. 1088. The sequence goes on along the minus strand of NZ_JAVDSM010000003.1, from coordinate 296,168 downwards.
GGGCAACGCAGGTCGAACCAGGTCATGGTCTTACCGGCACAACACCCCTGCACGCTGTGACGGACCTCGTCGAAGAACCTGCCATCGCCTACGTCACCGAAGTCTCGCATCTGTGGAACAACAAAGCTTACGTTTTTGGCGGAGGCTTCTACGTTGACCCCGTGCTGGGGAAGAGCACCACCCCGGCGCTCGTTGTCGGCCGCGGAGACGACGTCAGCGCAGCGCCAGCGCTTCCCGTCGACATGCCCGCAGCGGAAGCCATCGACTACTACGCCACCATCCCGACGGCTGACAAACATATCGCCGAAGGAGACACCGTCATCTTCGGTTTCCGGCCGCAGGTCTTCGTGACCCGCGCACTGACCGCAGCCATCTCGGGAATCTCCGCCGGAAAACCCCACGTCGAAGGTGTATGGGCCGCAGACGGCTCCGCCCCCTTGACCCTTGCCTCGGCTATGACCCCCACAGAATAGGACACCACAATGACACTCACGCCGTCAGCAGCGGAAACCACTGTTCCTACATCCACCCCGCCATTGCGTTTGAAAGGCATCCATAAAAGCTTCGGCGGTGTCGTGGCCATCAAGACCTTCGACCTGGAAGTCCAGGCCGGCGAAATCGTCGCCTTGGTCGGCGACAACGGCGCGGGCAAATCCACCCTTGTCAAGATCATCTCAGGCCTTTATCAGCCCACCGAGGGCGAGATATGGCTGAACGGCGAGCAGGTCAGCTTCCGTGACGCCTCCGACGCACGGGCTAAAGGCGTCGAAGTTGTGTACCAGGACCTTGCATTGGTCGAGGACCAGCCTGTTTACATGAACATGTTCCTTGGACGGGAACTGACGAAGGGCCCCCTGCGGCTTCTGGACCGCAAGGCCATGGCCAGGCAAACCCAGGAGCTCGTGGACACACTCGATGTCCGTATTCCATCAGCGAAAGCGACGCTGAGTGATCTCTCCGGCGGCCAGCGCCAGGGCGTAGCCATCTGCCGGGCCACCCATTGGGCCAGCGGACTGGTGCTGATGGACGAACCCACAGCGGCCCTCGGGGTGGCCGAAACGGCCAAAGTCGAAGAGGTAATCCTCAAACTGAAGGCCCGCGGCGCCGCTGTGCTCATCGTGAGCCACAACATGGACCAGGTCTTCCGGATCGCTGACCGTGTCACAGTCCTGCGGCGCGGAACCCAGGTGGCCACGCGGACACTGGCAGATACGTCACACAACGAGCTTGTCGCCATGATCACCGGGCTGGCATCGTGATCACTGGAGACAGACTGCAACCCGGCGCACACATGCGCTCCGAAATCGCAGAGCAACCTGCACGCTGGCTGGATCTTGTTGACCACCAGCAGAACAACATCACCGCAGCAGCAGCGCTTCTGCGCCGCTCCCAACCGGAACTGCTGGTATTCGTTGCTCGCGGATCCAGCGACCATGCCGCCATGTACGGTCAATATCTAGCGCACAACCTTCTGAAAATCCCCGCTATGCTTTCAACTCCAAGCACCGTGACTGCTTTTGGAACCCAGCTGCGGTATCCCAACTCGGTGGTCATAGCGGTGTCGCAATCCGGCGAGTCACCGGACTTGCTGCATACCGTCAGCGCAGCGAAAAACAACGGCGTCCCAGTTATCGCATTGACCAACAGCAATGGCAGTTCCCTCGCCGACCTGGCTGATGTTCATGTTTGCCTGAGCGCTGGCCCTGAGCTATCTGTCGCGGCCACCAAAACTTACACCGCCGAACTGCTCACCTTGTTTTTGACGTTGAGCCTTGCCGGTGGGGGCATCTGGGCGGAGATCGCCCACAAGGTAGAAGCAGCAGCAGAAGTAGCTGCAGGCGTCATAGCCGACTACCGAGGCCCCGCGGAGGAGTTCACAGAAGTCCTCGCCAACGCCGAGAGGATCCTCATCGTTGGCCGTGGCTACTCAATGGCCACGGCGAAAGAGGGTGCACTCAAGCTTATGGAGACCAACTCCATTGCAGCATCAGGCTGGAGTGCAGCCGATGCTACCCATGGACCGATGGGCCAGGTCGTGCCAGGCACGCCGGTAATAGCCCTAACAGCATCTCCAGGCGGACGCGAATCCGTACATAGCTTCATGCAGGCCTCACGCGCCCTGGGCGGCACCGTCATCGATCTTGAAACCCCCGCGGGTAACGCTTCCAAGCGAATCGATCCCGCTCTCATTCCTCTCATCGAAATCATCCCACTCCAGCAACTGGCCCTGAAACTGGCCCTTGCACGCGGCATAGACCCCGATCGGCCCGCAGGGCTAAAGAAAGTCACTAAAACGGTATAGCCACATGCCGGTCGCGGCAGGCCTCCGCCTGCCGCGATCACGCCGGAAAGCGTTCGTCCGACCATCGAAGGATCTCACTTATTGAAAGCCCTCAACAAAGTTTTCCTTGCAGCGGCACTTATAACAACGACTGCATTGGCTGGATGCGCAGCAGCGCCGGCAACTCCCCCCGTTACATTTATTGAGTCCCCGAGAGCCGGGGATTTGGTCGCTGGACCCAGTATGACTTTCTTGCCCTGTCACTGATGATCCGGGGGGTGTTGTCGCCCGATCCGGAGACAAGCGTTGACTGCTGATAGGGACAGGGCCGGCCCTTTTTGAGGGAGAGGTCTCTTTGTAACGTGGGTGCCAGCATCGGGTGTCGTGACTGCGGCCAGAGGACGCGAAGGGGCGCGTATGGACGAGGAATTCGCTGTTTTCTGCGGGCTGGACGTTGGGAAATCCGAACATCACGCGACCGCCCTGGACCGCTCGGGCGAGCGGATTTTCGACAAGCCCTTGCCGCAGGACGAGACCAGGCTCCGTGAGTTGTTCACCCGCATGCAGCAACACGGCAGGGTGCTGGTGATCGTTGACCATCAAGACCGCCGCAACCGTACTCCTGAGCATCGGCGACGCAAGCACCTTCGCCTCCGCCGGCCGCCTTGCCGCCTACGCAGGCATCGCACCCGTCACACGGCGTTCAGGCACCTCGATCCGCGGGGAATTCCCTGCCCGTCCCGGCAACAAACAGCTCAAGAACGTGCCCTTCAGATCCGCCTGGATCGCCAGCTGCCACCACCCGGCGTCCAAGGACTACTACGAAAGAAACGGGCCCAGGGAAAGAAACACAACGCCGCGGTCATCTGCCTGGCCCGCCGCCGCTGCGACGTCATCTTCTCAATGCTCAAACACGGCACCCTCTACGAAGAAAAACCGCCCAGACCGCTTGACGAAAAACAGAGGGACACCCCCCATCAGTTCCTGCCAATGCGGTTATCGACCGCATCGGAGCCGTAACCAAGCCCTCCGGAGCAGACGGTGAGCAGCCAACCCCGATTTCGGAGATGAAACTGACTGAAACCCTGAAGACCCAAACCGAAAACGGCAGGAATACGGTCTTTGTCATCGGCACGAACTGTCCGGCTGGACCAGAAGCGTAAACACCGGTTTCCCTACCTAATTCAACATTGGTGTTGCGACCAAGATGTAGAACCACACGCTTATTGATGCGGGTCTCTTACCCGCCAGGCATGGCAGGCCTGTCGAACTGGCATTCGAACCATCTCGTGGCTGCTAGTTTCGTCTCAGATCTGTTGCGACGTTGGTTAGAAACCGCCCAGCAATCATCGCCACCGGCAACTTCGAGAACAATTACGAGGGATACTCGCAGATCATTGCCCGGGATACGAACGGCATCCTCTGGCTCTATCCCGGCATTGGAAGCCGCCATCTGGAACCCCGGAAACAGATCGGCGAAGGCTGGAACATCATGACGGCTCTGGTCTGATCTCCCTATCTTTGGCCCGGCAAGTCCAGCCCGGATTGTCATTTCGGAAATTTCCGACATATCATCATCGGGTGCTACCCGACGTCTTCGGCGCCCTCGCGAACCCTTCGCGGCGCACCATCCTCGATAGCCTCCGTGAGGGTCCCTTGACGGCGGGCGATCTCACGGGCCGCCTGGACCTCAGTCGATCTACGGCGTCAGAGCATTTGGCGGTCCTGCGGGAAGCTGGCCTGATCCGCGAGGAACGGAAAGGCCGGCACAGGATCTACCACCTTGAGGCCCAGGGCCTGCGAGAAGCCAGCAACTGGCTGAAGAACTACGAGCAATATTGGAACCAGCGGCTCGACGCCCTGGCCGAACTACTGGATGAGGAAAACACTCCATGACCGAAAATGCCATCAAACTCGAGCGCACGTTCCCGCACGCCAAAGAGGCAGTGTGGGCTGCCCTGACAACCCCGGAACTGCTCGCCCGCTGGTGGGCTGCCGGCGACATCGCACCCGTGATGGGCCACCGCTTCACGATGGACATGGGTGGCTGGGGCCAGCAGCAATGCGAAGTCACCGCCGTCGAACCCGGCACCTCCATCACGTTCGTCTTCGCAGAGGGCGTTCTGGACACCACCATCACCTGGGCCTTGGAAGCCACCGAAACCGGCACCATCTTTTACTTCGAGCACGCCGGCTTCAACCTGGACAGCCCTATGGGGCGGCAAGCTATTGAAGGTATGGGCAACGGCTGGCCGGGTCTCCTGGCGCGCATCGACCAAGTCCTGGCCAGCGTTAGTTAGGGCGCGTGCACCAAGGATGTTGTCTAACCGCATCACGCCGGAATGGAGTAAGTCGATGGAAACCAGCACACAACAAGATCTTGTTTACGCATTGAGGCGACGGGGAGTCGCTGAAAGCATGATTCCCGGACTCCTCAAGGAAGCCAATGAAAAGAGACTGAGCCTGGGCGATCAGTTCAGTGTGTCTGACTTCGTGGGGGGCTTTCCCCGCGGCACCGGCCTGTCCAAGAGCACGAAGATTGGACGTATCGCCGCAGTTTTCATTCTGGTCGGCATCGCCGCGCAGCTGTTTCTCAGCGGGGTGCTAGAGGTGCACTTTGGGTTTCCCGGCGTCCTCTACTACTACGGTGCGGTACTCGTGGGATTGAGCGTCCTCGTGTTCTCCGCATACCGCGTTGACCGCAAATTGCCTCGGCCCTAGCTCCAGGCAAGTCTGACGCCACGGGCTCTCATTCGGTGCCGTATTCTTCTTCAAGCTCCGCGAGGACCTCGGCTGCTGTCCGGCTTCCGCCCTCCGCAAGGCGTCGAAGTTCCTCCACATCGCCGCGCTCTGAGGCAAGCTCAATGAGGAGGTCCACGGCGTCGGTACTCCCCCGCGCGGCAAAACGACGCAGCTCCTCAAGGTCGCCTCGCTCAGCGGCCAGTTCCACAAGCTGGTCAACGGCGTCCTGGCTGCCCTGGTCTGCCTGCGCCCGAAGCTCGGTCAAATCATCGTCGGTCATGGTCTGAAGATTTCACATTTACCTGCCGTCCGGAAGGCCGCGATGCGATATGCGGGCTGGTGACTTGGACATTGTTATCTAGGCATTTTCACGACGTCCGAACCGTGGTTGCGGTAGAGGAGCAAGGCTGCAAGGGGCTGCCGGCCCTGTTCGGGCCGACAGCCAGAGCCTTGCTTAGAGGGTGGTCAGCAGTTGCTGCATCTCCTTGATTTCAGCTTCCTGCGCGGTCACGATGTCTTTGGCCAGTTGCACCGCATCGGCATTTTGACCGCTGCTGGTTTCAGTTTGGGCCATCACCACCGCACCCTTGTGATGGGCGATCATCTGGGTTAGGAACAGCTTCGCGGCGTCGACGCCTTGGGCTGCTTCGAGTTTCGCCATGTCATCGGCGCCCATCATGCCTTCCATGCTGTGGCCGCCGGGCATCTGCGTCGACTGGTTCCAGCCGGACAACCAGGAAGTCATTTTCTCGATCTCCGGTCCCTGAGCGTCCTTAATGCGGGTGGCGAGGGCGCTGACTCCATTGGGGATGCTTTGCTTGGCCAGGATCATGTCGCTCATTTCCACGGCCTGCGCATGGTGGGGAATCATCATCTGGGCAAACATCACGTCCGCTGCGTTGTGGTCTCCCGCAGCTTGCGATGACGTTGACGCAGCGGGGCTTGAGGAGCCCATGGAGCCGTGATCCATCCCCGGCATGGAGGTCCCGGTCGAACCCGGAGTGCCGGTACTGCAACCGGCAAGGGCCAAGGCCGCCGCGAGGGCAACTGCGGACAGGGGCAAGAGTTTTTGGGTGTTCATGAGTGGTCCTTCACAAGGAGGGGTGGGCGTCGATGCGCCCATCTAGAAAGGTTGTGGTGATGCCCAGCAGAAGCCGCTGGGCAGTGGCACTGCCTGGGGGCAGCAGAAGAGAGCCGCTGCCCAAGTATTCGGGCAGCCCGGTCATCCGGGTGCGCGCTGATCTCGGCGGGGCGCTGATTTTGGCGCGGCGCTGATCTCGGCGCGGGCGACCGATTATGTTCTGCTGATCGACAATTCACCCGGTGAAGGACTTCCGGGCTGGTAAGACCACAGTGTGCCGGAAGGATGGGCCTGGATCTGGAAGGTGGACGGCGCTGTGGTTGTGCTGTCCCGAACCGGCGCAGCCAGACCGCCGGGCCCGACTGAAGGGATGCAGGAACCGCCCGCCACATGCGCAGATGAGCAGTTCCCGGAGCAGGAACACAGCGCCAGCGGCGCCATTCCGGTGTCTCCGCTTACAGACTGCGACGCGCCCGCATGGCCGGTGTGCTTTGCGGCATCGCCAGGGGCTGGGACGGCCGTAGCGGCTGTGTCCGGCGCAGTGGTGATGACGGCGGTGTGCAGGGAGTGGGGGCCGACCATGACGTGCATGCCCAACAGTCCGGCGATCAATGCCAGGACCGCGGCCAGAAGGCCTGCGCTGAGGAAGAACCTGGTTATGGTCGGGCGTGGTTCCACAACAGTCCTTCCTTGCGCGTGCCGGGTCAACCATGATGACGGGTCAACGATGTGCCGGGTCAACGATGTGCCGGGTCAACGATGGTTGGTTTCAGCCTACCGGCCCCTGGCAAGCCAACCTGCGCAAGGTGTGATCGGCGTCGGCTTCTTGGATGGACTCGTTTGCATCTCCGAAACAGGCTACGCCGATGCCCTTGAGCAGGTGAAGCATTGAAGGCATCCTTGGAGGAAGGACCCGTTGGAGGCTGCGATGGACCCATCAGACACAGGCGCACAGCCGGTGACACCGGCCGGGTTGCTGGCGTCACTGACTTATATCGACAACGTCGGATTTCATGGGATCGCAACCACCCTCACGGGCCCGGACCCAAAGATCGACCGGAACTGGGCCGCGTTGATCCGCAACGCACACATCGCCGTCGCAGCGATCACTTGGCCGCCGGATCTGCAGGCCGCTGCCAGCCGGTTCACCCATGCGGCAGACGAGCTGATCGCTGTCCTTGAAAGGCGTGACACGGCCTCCGTTGGCGAGCCTGCCAAGGAACTCCACATCGCCTACCACGCATTGAGCGACGCCGGCTGGAGCCATCTTGCCGCGGCTGCGGGAATGACGACCGAAGGCGCCCACGACCACCACGGACACGGGCACTCCCACTAGAGACTGCGTCTGCGGCCGCTAGCTCCCTGCGGCCAAAACCACTTTGATCTGATCGCGGATCTCATCTCCGACCTGCTCGTCGGTGAGACCGCTGTTGGCGGAGGAGCTCATGCTGACGAACATGATCGCCGAGATGACCCGGGCAATTTTCGCTGGGTCCCGGGCCGTCAATTGCTCATCCCGCCCCAAGACCTCTGCGATGGCAGCTTCCGTGCGAATAGTCAGGGCAAGTGCCTCCGCGTGATGCGGTTCGCTGGGATCGCCGAAGACGATCTCTTTCAGGTACGTCCGGCCGTTCTCGATCTGGACCCGGTTGCATTTGATGATGGGTCGGATGATCGCCATGATCCCGTCAAGGACAGCTTCTTCCTGTTCCGCGGCGGCGACGCCCGAGTTGAGTGCCTCAGCGTATTTGACGTTGTGGACCAGGAGAAGCAGCTCCGCCTTCGTCTTGGCGTACAAGAACAAGGTTCCCGATCCGACGTCGGCCTTTTCAGCCACTTGCTGGGTGGTGACCTCGTCTACGCCGTACTGGGTGAAGAGCTCGCGGGCCGCAGAAGTGATGCGGTCAAGTTTCTCCTGCTTATTCCGCTCGCGTCGGCCAAGGGTCTGGGGCACAGCCTGCATTCAAATACCGTATCAGCGGTTGCTGGATCATCGGCCCAGGAATTCGAGGGCGACGGGCACGAACTCCTGGTGGTACTGGAAGATGCCGCCATGCCCTGAATCCGGGTAGATGACCAGTTCACTGCCCGGAATCCGGAGGTGCATATCGTCGGAGAGCCGGGACGGAACCATGCGGTCGTTGTCGCCGTTGGCGATGAGTGTCGGCTGGGTGATCGCGCCCAGGTTGGCCGGTTCCGTACGGCCCCACTTCTTGATGGCCTTCAGCTGCGTCTGGAAGGCTTTGGTCTTGATGGGTCCGTCCCGGTTGGCGGTGCGCTCGTTGAGTCGCTGGATAAATGCCCTCGCGGCGGGCTTGCCTGCAGCATTGCGGTTGAAGAACAGGAATTCCTTGGGGTCCTGCCGGGTCAGTGTTGCTCGCAGGACGTCGTAGTAGGTTACGCGGGCCACCTTGTCGATGTCCTTCCCACCTGCAGGACCAGTGCCGGCAAGAACGAGCTTGCGCACCAGCTCCGGGTATTTGAGGACCAAAGCCTGGGCAATCATGCCCCCGAGCGAGAATCCAAAGAGGTCGACTTTCTGATGCCCGAGCGCCTTGATGAAGGTCGCGGCGTCTTCCGCCATCTCCTCTATGGTGCCCGGAACGTTGCCGGTTGTGGCACCGACACCGCGGTTGCTGAAGGTGATCACGTGGTGCTTCCGGGCGATGGGGTCGATGATGCGGGGATCCCAGTTGTCCATTGTCGCGGCGAGGTGGACCAGGAAGACGACGGGGACTCCACCCTTCGGGCCCAGCTCACGATAACTGTAGGTGACGCCGCCTGCGGTAACTGTGCTGACCGGTGCGTCCTTGTAGGCGGTGATGACATTGCTCATGATGTTTGTTCCTGACTAGTGGATTTACTTAGTGGCTGACGACTGTTTTGCCACGGACGCCGCCCTTGTCCAGCTCCGCAAGGACCTCCGGCGTCTGGTCGAACGGAACTACACGGCCCACCACGGGGCGGATTTCCCCGGCGTCGATGAGCGCGGCAATCTCGCGCAGCTGGCTGCCGTTGGCGCGCATGAAGAGGAACTCATAGGTGACGCCGAGACGACGGGCCTTACGCCGGATGCCGGCACTAGTGAGCGCGACAGCGCCCTTCATCACGGCGTTTGCTCCGAGCTCCTGGGCAAAGCCGGGATCCGGCGGGCCCGAGATGCCGATGGCCTTACCGCCGCGTTTGAGGACCTTCAGCGACCGCTCCAGATTCTCGCCGCCGAGGCTATCCAGAACGAGATCGTAGCCATGGAGAATTTCCGCGAAGTCCTCCGTCCGGTAATCAATCACGACGTCGGCCCCGAGCTCGCGGACAAAGTCCGCGTTTGCGGCGCTGACCGTTGTAGCAACGGTGGCCCCAAGGTACTTGGCCAGCTGGATCGCGATGGAGCCCACTCCCCCGGCTCCCGCATGGATCAGGACCTTCTGGCCCGGACCAACTTTCCCGCGTTCAACGAGCGCCTGCCAGGCGGTCAAGGCCACCAGTGGAAGGGATCCCGCCTCGTCCATACTGATCGACGCCGGTTTGATGGCAAGGTCCGTCTCGGCCACAGCGATCCGTTCGGCAAAGGTGCCGATGCGATCCTTGTCCGGGCGGGCGAACACCTCATCGCCCGGCTTGAAGGACCGGACTTTCGCACCAACACTGACCACCACGCCGGCGAGGTCATTGCCTAGGATCAGGGGCAGCCTGTACGGGAGAACTTGCTTGAACTCCCCCTGGCGGATCTTCTCGTCCAACTGGTTCAGACCGGCTGCCTTCACCTGGACCAGCACGTCATGCTCCCCAACCAACGGCTCCGGAACGTCAACTTCCTGCAGGGGTTCTTTGTACTTTTTGAGGACGAAGGCTCTCATGGGGGGTGCTCCTGAATAACTGAGTTGACTCAATTCTGAGCTTACTCAGTTCTTAAGTCAAGAGAAGGCCGAGACCCCTAAACAGCCCAGCAAAAGGCACGAAAAAAGGAGACACGTTGTGTCTCCTCACTTTCAATCTATACGGCACTGGGGGGCTTGCCGCAAGGCCCAGGGGTTGCTGCAAAATTGAGAGCCGACGCCGGGAGTACGCGCTGTTTCAGACGCGCGGTTCCGGCGTCATCAGCCCAGAAAGGAGCTGACAACGTGCCCCTCACAACCAGCGCGTTCAACCTTCCCGAGCACCTCGCACCCAAAGCAGATCCAGCCCTGATCGCTGCCGATGAGCAGCATTTCGCAGCCATCGCTGAAAGCCTTGAGCAGACCATCTCCGAGCTATCCGATCAGCTCGATGCCATACGCAAAGCCCCAAGCCGCTTCGGCCAGGAGGCCGTGGAGAAGGACGTTGAAACCCGTCGGCTGACCGGTCGGCTGCGTGCACTGCGTCGTTTCGGCCTGGACCTTTGCCTTGGCCGGATCGTCAGCAAGGACAACGCGGAGCCCCTTTACATTGGACGACTCGGCCTCACGGACAGTGACGGCCGCAGGCTGCTGATCGATTGGCGTTCGCCCGCCGCCGAGCCTTTCTTCGGAGCCACCCACGCCAACCCGATGGGTCTGGCGGCCCGCCGTCGTTATCGCTGGACCCGTGGCCGGGTTACCGACTACTGGGACGAGGCGTTCACGGAAGACCCGGCCTCGGCGGAACTGCCCGGCAGCACCGCTGCGCTTGAGGACCTTTCAGCCTTCATCGCCAGCCTGGGCAGCAGCCGCTCGGCACGGATGCGGGACGTGCTCGGCACTATCCAGGCAGACCAGGACGCCATCATCCGCGCGTCTTCCCGGGGTGCTTTGGTGGTCGACGGCGGCCCCGGTACAGGGAAGACTGTGGTCGCCTTGCACCGCGCCGCGTATCTCCTCTACTCGGACCCCAGGCTCGGTCACCGCAGGGGCGGCGTCCTGTTCGTCGGCCCCCACCGGCCCTTCCTGGCGTACGTTGCCGATGTCCTTCCCAGCCTTGGTGAAGAGGGCGTGCAGACCTGCACCCTGCGCGACCTCGTGCCTGAGGGAGCCGACGCTGCCCTTGAAGCCGACGACGAAGTTGCCCGTCTGAAATCTTCTGCGGACCTGGTGAAGGCGATTGAGCCAGCCGTGAGGTTCTACGAGTCACCGCCGAAGGAGGGTCTGGAAGTCGAGACGCCCTGGGCCGACGTCTGGCTCAGCGCAGACGACTGGGCCGAGGCCTTCGACGTGCCAACACCAGGCACTCCCCACAATGAGGCCCGCGAGGAAGTCTGGGAGGAACTGCTCACCATTTTGGTGGACAAGTTCGATACGGACGAGGTTCCGGAGGACTTGCTTCGGCAGTCATTCGCCCGGAATCCGGATCTGGTGGAAGCGTTCAGCCGGGCGTGGCCGCTGCTTCATTACACGGATCTCGTGGCCGACCTGTGGCGGGTGCCTGCGTACCTGCGTCTGTGCGCCCCTTGGCTCAGTACTGAGGACGCGGGAAGGCTTCAGCGGGCCGATCCGAACGCCTGGACTGTGTCGGACTTGCCCCTCTTGGACGCAGCCCGGCAACGGCTGGGCGATCCTGAAGCATCCAAACGAAGGCGTCGACAGAAGGCCGAGGCCGCCGCCGAACGTGAACTCATGGATCGCGTTGTGGAAGACCTCGTAGCCGCTGACGATTCCGAAATGCTGGTCATGTCCATGCTGCGCGGCGAGGACATGCAGGAGAAGCTCATGGACGAGTCAGTATTGATCGTGGACCCGGACCAGCTCGCCGGCCCGTTCGCCCATGTGGTGGTGGACGAGGCCCAGGAACTGACCGACGCCCAGTGGCAGATGCTCCTGCAACGCTGCCCGTCCCGGAGCTTCACCATCGTCGGTGACCGCGCGCAGGCCAGGCACGGATTCACTGAGTCCTGGCAGGAACGCCTGGAGCGGATAGGACTGGGCAACGTGAACCTGACCCATCTCAGCATCAACTACCGCACGCCCGAGGAAGTCATGGCCGAGGCTGAACCTGTCATCAAGGCCGCCCTCCCCGACGCCAACGTCCCCACGTCCATCCGGAGCAGCGAGCTCCCGGTCGTCCACGGATCCGCTGCGGACCTGGACTCGATCCTCACCACGTGGCTTGACGCGCACGCCGATGGAATCGCTTGCGTCATCAGCAAGAACGACGTCGGATGCGGCTCGCTCGCAGCGTCGCCGCGCCTGCGTTGGCTGGCGCCGGAACTAGTGAAGGGACTGGAGTTCGACCTCGTGGTCCTGATCGATCCAGAGGATTTCGGCACAGGCATCGAAGGAGCCGTAGACCGCTACGTCGCGATGACCAGGGCCACCCAGCAGCTGATCATTCTCACCACTGCCGGGTCGGCCCTGACCAATCATTGAGGAACGCGCCAATCGCTGAGGAACGCGAGCTACATTCCAGGGATTTCCTGCGCCTCGTGGACTTCGATCTCACAGCCACCGGGCATGTTCAGGTGCGGGTGGACTTTGGCGAGCTCGACTGCGGCGTCGAGGTTGTCGGCTTCGAGGATGCTGTAGCCGGCCACTTCACGCTTGCTGGGCGACGTGCTGCCGTCGGAGGCCACGCGGACTCCGTTGGCCAGCGGCGTGCCGAAGTCCACCAGGCGATCGCCCACCTTGGCACCCCACGCATTCCACTCCCCCATGACGGCTGCCATGTCATCCGGTGACGGCGGGGCTGCCTCTGCGGGGGTCATCGGTGCGTGGTAGATGAAAACATACTTAGACATGATGGTCCTTCTTTCCTGCTGTTTGTTTTGGGGTTAAGGAGGTTTACAGGGTGACTGTGCGGCCGGTGAAGGCTACGAGCCGTTCCAGGCTGCTGGCTGTCTCCGCCGTCGGCTGCTCTGGCGCGAAGCTGCCGCCGGAGCGGACCTGCTCGGAGATGGTCTGCCGGGCAAGTTCCGTCACGTAATCGCTGACGACGTCGGACACCTCCACTTGCTGTCCCGTCGCCTTGGCAAAGTCCCAGGCGTGGACGAGCAGTTCGAGGTTCAGGATCCCGGCGACCGTGGTTGCCGGCAATTCGGCGAATTTCATGTCGACGGTTCCCTCAAGACCGCGCTTGCTGAAGGCTTCCAGCGCGGGCTGGGCCAATTCAGCGATCCGCACCTCGGGCGACGCGTCCGCGCGGTCCACGGGTGCTGCACCGAGCGCACGGCCGATGCCCTTCAGCGATCCGGCCAAGTGGTCCAGCAACTCGCTGACGTTGAACTCCTCGCAGGGCGTGGCTTTCGCTGTGTCCCCGGGAGTGACGTTGCGAAGCACGCTAAGAAGGATCGCCAGGGACGCATCAGCTGAGCTCAGCTGGTTGATGGGATCAGGTGCCCATGCCCAGTCGTCGCGGCCAGCGCCGTCCTTCGATGAAGCCTCAGCCAGCAGACGATCCAGGTAGTGGTTCCAGCCCATCGCATGGGATGTCTCCTGCTCCTCGGTGAGCCCTTCATGCAGCAACCGCAGGGACGTTCCGTCGGCATCCGGCTCCAAGGTGATGCTGATGGTCGAGGCACCCGGAGGCAGATCGCCCCCGTCTTCCCAGCCCCACGTGAAGACGACGCGCTTGCCCGGTTCGATTTCCTGGAACGTTCCGGCGGCATGGTGGCCGGGGGTAACGGTCCAGCGGAAATCCCCACCGATCCTGAGGTCCACGCGGGCTGCGACCGTTTGCCAGCGCCGCAGTCGCTCGGGCTGGGTGATGAGGGCGAAGGCCTCGTCGGCTGTGACCGGCAGGTGGATGGTTTTGTCGAAACTCATGTGCGTCCTCGCCTTTGGAAGTTATTAGTGGTCTGGGTGTTGCTGATGCTGGTGCCCCCGCCGTTGGGCAAGAGCGGCAGCATCGGAAGCCAGCAGGTCCAGTTCGTTGGTCCAGAACTGGGAAACAAGATCACGGAGCCGGCCCATCCCCTGGGGATCGAGCCTGTAGTACCGGTTTCTCCCTTCCTTGCGGGCCATCACCAGGCCCGCTTTCTCCAACAACAACAGGTGCTGTGAAACCGCGGACCGGCTGACCTCGAAATGAGCCGCCAAATCACTGACCGCCTTCTCGCTGCCTGCCAGGAGATGAAGCAGCCGACGCCGATTGGGCTCGGCAGCTATCTCCAGGGCATCCAACACAAATAATACGTTAGTGGTCACTAACGTATTAAGCAAGGTATGTGGCTAGTGCCTTCCCCGGGGCAGCTCCCGCTTGCGGGAGCTGCGATGCCGCGGCCCCCTCCCACGCCGTCCTCGTTGCAACAAGGCAGAGAGTGGCAACGCCAAACGGGAAACGACCACTGCGGCGAGAGCCACCAGGGTCACAAGAATGGCAACGGTGACCAGCAGCAGCCACAATTCGGGCGCTGGCGAGCCACTGGGTATTTCCGGGGTATTTTCGAGTCCAAGCATCTACTTCTCCTGCAATCCGGGGCGTAACTATTGCAGTGGTGAGTACGAGTGAATGCCGGAACGTGTCGCGGAAGGCCCGATTCTTTGGGTCAGTTGTTTTATCGCGTGCCCGCGGTGGGCTTCCGCCACATCACGGCGAGCACCAACACCAGCACGTTCAGGCCCAGCATCACCAGGACCATGAGTCCCCAGTTTGCTTGATTCACACCCGAGCCATACAGCACACCGATCAGCACGGTTGCAGTGATCGCGCCAAGGTAGCGGCAGGTCTGGAAGATTCCGGCAGCTACCCCCCGTTCTTCCGGGCGGGCAGAAACGTAGAGCCCTTGGTTCGAGGCCGTGCTCACCAACCCATAGGGAATGCCCATCATTGCGGTCAGCACGAACACCAAAGGCGCCCACAGCGACAACGTGAGCGCGCCAAGTCCCACCGCGGCAACAGTCAGAATCAGCACACCTGTGATCAGGACGAAACGCACGCCGAACCGCTCCATCAGCCGCACCGTCAGTGGCGTCACCACAACCGACAACGCCGCAAGGGGCAGCATGAGCAGGCCTACTACACCGGCGTCGTAATGACCTGCTTCCTGAAGCAATTGCGGCAGTCCGAAGAAGGCAAAGTAGTAGACGCCGCTGAAAACCACGAACAGCAAATACACCAGCAACAGCGGCCGGTTCCTGCCCAGCAGGCGGAGGTCAAGGAACGGCGGGCGGAAGCGCAGCTCGCGCCAGGCGAAAAGCGCGCCGATCACAGTCGCAGCGGCCAAGAGCCACCAGCGGTAAGCCGGCATCACGTTCAGTAACGCCATCATCGCGAGCATGAGTGACGTGACGAATGCGAGGATGCCGGGGATGTCGGAGTCGCGGATCAGAGCCGACAGCCTGCCCGTTTCCCGTCCAGAGTCGGCCGGCGCAGCCTTGTGCACCACAATCAGCGCAAGCAGCGCAATCGGCACATTGATAGCGAACAGAGCCTGCCAGCCGACCAGGCTAACCAGCAATCCGCCCACCACCGGACCCACGGCAGCAGCCGACGTGTTTGCCATCTGGATCCTGCCCAGCGGCCGGGTGGACGGTAAGTTAGCCAGCTTGCTCAGTTCGGTGACCATCACGACGGCCGAGGGATACGCCGTCGCGGTCCCCACCGCCATCAGCGCGCGGGCCACACACACCAAAGCGAAGCTGGGAAGGAACGGCGCGATGGCGCAGGTGACGGCGACCAGAGCCATGCCGAAAGTGAACAAGCGTCTGGGGCCGAAGCGGTCAGCGAGCCTGCCCATGAGCGGCTGGCCGGCCGCGGACGCGAGGTAGAACGACGTGATCACCCAGGTAACGGTGGCGACGTCGAGCGCGAAATCCTGCCGCAGCACTACCAGCGCGACCGCGATCATCGACGAGTTCAGCGGGTTCAGCGCCGTCCCAAGGCTCAGCGCAGCAATGGCGAGGCCGGGCCGGGGTCTATTCGTCGTCACCCACCCAAGTCTGCTCCATAGTTGCTTCGGGTTACGAAACACGTTCGCGGGGCGGACAGAGAAGACCGTCTGAGGGCAACCAGTATGGCGGCTGCACTCACGTCAATGCAGGCTCTGGTGCCATGGAACCGTCGGGAGTAGCGTTCTTTCCAAGAAAATCTGCGTCTGACTGGGCTCGAGACAAATTGGCGACGCGGAGGAGCGGAGCAATCATGAAGCACGGGACACGCGCCGCCAAGGAAACTGCGATCTCCACAGCCGGAATCGCCGTTGCGATTCTGGTCACCATCCTGCTTTCATCCTGTGCACCAGCAGCCACACCGGACCAAAAACATGCATTGGTCGGAACATGGGCTTCCACAGTCACGAAGGAAGATGCCCTACGGGTGGTTCCCGATTTCAAGCAGGAATTCTTGTGTGACAACACTGGGACGTTCAGCTGGGAATTCAAGGAAGATGGCAAATTCGCGATTGATCAGAAGCCTCTGCCAGACTGCCCGGCACCCGCGAATGCGCATGTTGAAGACACGTGGTCCACTGATGGCAATCGAATGACAATTGCGAAGGGTCAGCCGGCCCAAGAGGTGTATGAGTGGGCCGTCGAAGGCAAGATGCTTGTGTTGAAACACGTTTCCGGAGACTGCGTCCCGTGCAAGGCGGTCAATACAGCCAATCCGCGGACGCGGGTGAGGTGAAACACCACCCCCAAACTCGTCGTCCCCCTACTCCTCGAAGTGCGTCGTAATCTTCCCCGAGGACACGGCAGCGATGATCGATTGGGCCAAATGCCGCAGCTTGATGTTCCGGTTGCTGGAGGCAGTCCGCAGGATGGTGAAGGCTTCTTCCTGGCTGCAGTGGTTCTGCGCCATGATTGCACCCACCGCGAGGTCGATCACCGTACGAGATTGCATCGCAGCGGCGAGATCATTCCGTGCATCGCTGAGTTGCGCTATCTTCAATGCGAGCCGCAGAGACTTCGAAGCGTGCGAAGCGAATACTTCGGCGCGTTCCACATCATCGTCACTGAATGCATTGGTCCGCTCTGAATAGAGGTTCAGGGCAGCGCGGGTGTCCCCCTCGACCAGCAGCGGCACGCTCAAGATGGACCGAAGCCCCTGATGGGAGGCGGCCTGAACATACTCCGGCCAACGGTGTTCGCGAAGAAGATCCGGGACCAAAACGGAGGTCAGCTTGTCCATGGCCGTAAGACAAGGGCCTTCGAAGGTGTTTTGGAGTTCGTCCATGACGCGGGCACGGTCATCACTGCTTGCGGCCGTGGCCGACTTCTTGCGACGGAGGACTGTGATGCCGCAATAAACAGGAGACTTGCGGTGAGAGAGGCTCTCTGCCGAGAAAGAAGCGAGATCGCCGAGAAAAGCCTCGACGTCTTCGCTGCCCAGGACCAGATCCAGAAAATATCCGTTCTGGAGAGCTTCCTGCTCGGGGCGGGGGTTGACCATGTGGCACGTTCCTACTGACTGAAAAGCGTCCCCAGCAGACAGCAAAGGAGCGAATATTGCCGCCCTCTGCAAAACGGTCTGAAGACACCATATCGCCCAACGTTCAACGGTACAAAGTGCGGCACGACATGCGCTGACCTGCACATACATGAATCAAACCGGGGCCCACTTTGTCAATCCGGGCAGGGTGTCACATCGAACAGAAAGTAAGTAGGCTTACTTTATTATTCGAGTCCGGCCACCGGACCCATTCGTGAAAAGGAGAACCTCTGATGGGCGTTGAAGACAGCATCCGTAAAGCCGCCGAAAACGCGATGGAAGACCTGGCCGGCACGTCCGATCCCGTTGACAAAGGGCAGGTTCCGGAGCCAAACGAGAAGGACGACGACATCCATGTCCACTCCTCCATCAGCGAAGGTTCCAACGCGATGGACTCGGACACGCCTGAAGAGCAGGCGCAGGGAACGTCGGGCCGCTCGTTCGCTGTGGCTGGCGACGGCGAGGCCCACGAGGAACCCTCGGCCCGCACTGCCGGAGTAACAGACGGCGACATGAACCAGGACCGGGAAGGCGACCGCGACGTACCCGCCGCATCCGGCGACGTCCCCGGACCCGCAGGCCTGCCCGATGGAACCCCGGACGAACTCCGGGCAGACCCCTCCGAGGGTGACCAGGACCCATCGACGAGCATAGGCCGGGGCTGAGACGAAAGCACCACGCCCGGGACGTCAACGACCAATCGCCGTGTGGGCACCTACTCCCGCCTGGCCGACTTGCCCGCCAAAAGGTCGTCGGCACGTCTGGCTATAAGGTCAGGCAAGTGTTGGATTGCTTGCGGTGCAGGAACCCCGGCCTGCGCCAGAGCCTTCACGGTTTCCTCGATGGCTCCACGAGCAACGTCCATATCCAGACCCCAGGCTGCAGCTTCCCGCCGCAGGTGATCAAGCGTGATGTAGTTGAGCCGCGCCTGCCCCGCGATGGAGTGACCGGCGTTCGAGCTACGCGCGTACAGCAACAAGGTGGGCGCCGCGTCGTACACGGGCGCTAGAGTAACTTCACCTGATTCGCCAATGAGGATGGAATAGTTCTTTGAGTGCGCGTCGCCGTTGCCAATGAGGACGTTGAAGGTAACCACTTTCAGCAAATCAGTCATGAAAACCTCAGGACTTCTTGAGTGAAATGCCGCCACTTCGACAACCTTGGTCAAGCGCGAAGGCGCAGTGGTCGATTGGTCATACTTCGCCGCCGAGGAGAGGCCTAACAACTGGGTAAAGTCCTCCTGGTGAATTCGGACGCTTTCGGCCGTGCGGTCATACCGCTCAACAATCAATGCATCCCGACTTCCGAAATGCTGGATCCATGTTTTTGCTGATGCCAATCCAGCAGTACTGGCCAGCTCCAGCGCCCAGTGCTCTGCGGCAAGGAGATGTGGAATGGGGGAATCCAGGGGGTCCGGTTTTATGATGTGGGTTGAGGCCGCTCCATTGGCTGGCCAACACCACTTGTCACCTTTCCGAGTCAGCAGAATCTTGGACTGAACACCTCCCAGCGATGTTGAGATGGCAAAGTCGTCCGGTAGGTCCCAGGTGGGAAGGGACTCAACGGCGGCTACGACTTCCGCGTCCGACATTTCGAGCAGCTCGCCAACGCCCGAGGGATCCACCCCTTCCGGAAGTACTTGGACCGCTCCAGCGCAGTCGGCACCCACCTTCGCCAAGAGCGCCTTAATGTCAGTGGTGGAAGACTTTGCCATGGACGCAAGACGCGCCCGGACCTGACCTTCGGGCAGCAGTCCGTCGAAGAAGTTGTAGACCTCAGGCCCCACGATCGCTTCCCGCCGGAGTGGAAGGGACAGGGAGAGTAATGCCGCCCCCGCGCCGTACTCGGCGACAACCTCAGGAAGATACTCCAGTTTGGGCCGCATCGATGTGCCCGTCAGCCAGGCGATGTGTCGCCCATGGAGCCAAACCGCCAGACGCTTCCCTGCGTTCACCTCTTCACGTCCAGCCTGGCGAAGCGTGGAATTAAAGCAACGTCCCGCATTAGCGTCCGCACGGCGGCCATGGCCGTCTCCAAGGAGACGTTCTCGCCCTGCTCCAGGCGCACAATCGTGTGCCGACTGGCCTTGATGGCCGTGGCCAGCTCACCTTGGGTCAATCCGCGTTCTTGGCGGGCACCACGGACAGCCGCTCCAAAGGACTTGGCATCAATAGCTCGAAAGAAGGGCGTCTCCTCAGAATGTTGCATATATTCACCATATCAACCCTTTCAAGAATTGTTGATGATAATGAACATTTGCTGATGAGCGGCCTGTTGTTCAATATCTGGGACATAGTCGCGCCCCCAGGCCGCTGTCCAGAGGCAGGGCTTTGAAACCGAAAACAGACGTTAGGGCTACTTGCCCGGACGTGGGGCCGCGGTGGAACCCCGCACCACAAGCTCCTTTCCGAGCTCGATCCGCTGCGGCAACTCCTCGTCGCCTTCAAGATGCCGAAGCAGCGCCCGCATAGCCGTCTCAGCCATCTGCACCACGGGCTGCCCATGCCAAACGGCCGCCCGGGATTCAAAGAAGGTCGGGAAGCCGCGAGCTGTCCGCGTCAAGCGATGCGTGCGTCCGTGTCAGGGTCTTGCCGCGCGCCGAGCATTCCAGCGATCCTGCCTTCGAGCGTAGCAACGGTCGCCTCCGGAAGGACGATCAGGCCATCGAGTTCCTTGCGCGCACGCTTGTACGCCGTTTGACGTTCTGCCGGGGTAGCTGCGGAGTCTTCTGCAATACGCAGCAGCTTCCGCGCCGTTGCCAGTCTTTGACGTTCCGGGCCAGTGAAGTTGCTGTCCTTGATGCGCCTGGCTTCGCGTTCGGCCACATCGAAAGCGAGTTCGAAGCTGTGGACGGCGGCCCGATACTCAGCCAGCCGGGCCGGCGTCGTTATGTCCTGTGCCGCGGCTGGCCGCAGTCCGTCCGCTTCCTTTTTGGCTCGGAGGAATGCGACAGTCAGAGGTTCGCGGACGTCAGTCATCAGCGGATAGTCGATGAGCTTCCCAACGTCCAGCTCGTAGTCCAGCCATTTATGGTTCACGGCAGCGTGAGTTGCCATCAACGAGACAACCTCGGCCTGGTTGGCTTGCTCGTGCACCGCAAGCTGGTTCTTCAGCTTGTACAACTCCACATTGCGGCGATGGCGCTCTTCGCTGGCTTTGGACCATGACCTTGCCCACCCGCCGGCCATCCCGCCGATAGGGAAAATGAGCCACCAGTAACTGCCAAGGAAGTCGAAGAGGGGTTCCACAGATTCATCCTCCCACTTCCGAGCCAACCTCGTCCGTGCTCTCAGACAGAGTCACAGCTGCGCGAGCATGAGATATTCTTATGCTCAGGCCGTTTATTGATAAGTCAGCTTCATCACTCGGTAGGCTCCTTCTGACCACTTTTTCCTTTGGAAGGACACACATTGCCAATCACGAATGACCACAACGACGTGGCATCCGGCACTCGATCCGCTCAGCCCCTCAACGTCGTCGTTGCGGGATCCACCAGTGCCGCGGGTCAAGCCGTGGTCGGCTCGCTGGTTGCTGCTGGAGCCCGTGTGGCCGCCGTGGATCTTGACGCTGCCCGCCTTGAAGTACTCGCGGCCTCCCACGAAGGTGTGGTGCCGTACACCTGCAATCTTTCAGACCCGGAATCGGTAGAGGCGTTGGCAGGTTCCGTCAGGAGCGAGTTCGGATCGGTGGATGGTCTTATCCACCTTGTGGGCGGATGGCGTGGCGGCGAAGGAATCGTTGGCCAGAAGGACGAGGACTGGGACGTCCTGCACACCAGCATCATGACGACCCTCCGCAACACCTCACGCGCGTTCTACTCCGATTTGGAA
The DNA here is from genome assembly GCF_031455315.1 of Arthrobacter sp. 1088. Taxonomy (NCBI): domain Bacteria; kingdom Bacillati; phylum Actinomycetota; class Actinomycetes; order Micrococcales; family Micrococcaceae; genus Arthrobacter; species Arthrobacter sp. 1088. The sequence continues at coordinate 274,921 of NZ_JAVDSM010000003.1, read as the reverse complement.
GCATCGCCGCGTGGACGCCTGGCCATTGTTTCGGCTGTCGCTGCAGCAAAGCCCACAGCGTCGGGCGCCAGCTATGCCGCAATCAAGGCCGCCTCCGAAGCATGGGTTCTCGGTGTCGCAGACGGCTTCGAGGCAGCCCAGTCCGGCCACAAGACTGAACCCAAAGAACAAACATCCGCCGCGGTGGTGTTCGTGGTCAAGGCGCTCCTTGACGATGCAATGAAGGCAGCTGCTCCGCACCGCAAGTTTCCGGGCTACACCCACGTCAACGAGCTTGGCGACCACGTCTCTGCGCTCTTCGCGGCGCCGGCTTCCCACCTCAACGGCGCCCGTCAGCACCTGAGCTAAGTCCCGCCGTCGTACCCTGTCGCTAGCATGGCCGTATGGACCAGCGACTGCACTTCATCACGTTTGCCACCGCGGATCTCGACCGTGCCCGTTCGTTCTACAAGGACGGGCTCGGTTGGGATCCGCTCATGGACGTGCCTGGGGAGATTATCTTCTTCCAGGTTGGACCGGGGTTGGTGCTCGGGTTATTCGATGCGGAAAAGTTCGACCAGGACCTGGCCGGCAGCGCCCAACACGGCGGTGTCAGCGGCGTGACGCTTTCGCACAACGTCGACTCCGCAGCCGAAGTTTCCAGCACCATCGAGCAACTGGTATCTGCCGGCGCAACCCTGCTGAAGCCTGCCCAGTCCAGCGCTTTCGGGGGCATTTTCCACGGCCACGTCAAGGATCCGAACGGCATCATCTGGGAGATAGCGCACAACCCGGGCTGGAGAATTGACGAGGACGGCACGGTGGTTTTCGGATGAGCCCCTTCCCGCCGACCTTCGCTGACGACGTCATCAACCACGACGCCCGGGCCCAATTCGATGCGTTCCTTGATGAGCACCGGCGTGCACTTTACGCATCCTTGGATGGGCTGACGGAGGAACAAGCACGACGGCGGCTGGTGCCGTCGCGCACGACTCTTCTGGGCTTGGTGAAGCACGCGACCTTCGTGGAGAAAGTCTGGTTTGACGAAGCCATCACGTGCCGCTCGCGCACCGAAATAGGCATCCCCGCCACACCTGACGAGTCGTTCATTCTCCAGGACACCGACACGATCGCAAGCATCCAGCGTGCGTATCAGGAGGCCTGCAAAGAATCACGACGGCGGGCTGCGGCCTTGGCGCTCGACGACTTGGTGCGTGGCAACCGGCGCGGTCCACTCCCCCTCCGCTGGGCGTATCTGCACATGCTGCGCGAGCTTGCACAGCACTGCGGTCATGCGGACATCCTGCGGGAGCAAGTCACGAGCAGATAACCGCTATTTCCCGCGTTTCCTGGTTCCACATGGAACGGAGCTAAAAATGTCAGACCCTGGTGAGAGGGTTTATTCATGGGAAGCATTGGGGAAATCATGGCGCGACGGGCAGCGATGCCTGGCGTCGCGGTGCGCCCCCGGGGCCTTCCCCGAGGAAACCACACCGGTCCTGCCAGCGGCCATGCCGGCTGTGAAAGCCCGACGGCGGCGGCAGGCGGCGATTCGGAGAAGCTCCGGGCCATGGCGCTGCTTCGCGGCATTGAACCGAAATCCTTCGCCACCACCTCTGAGGTCGATCCTGAAATTAGGGTCGATCCTGAAGTCACCCCTGTTTCCCCAGGACTGGGCGGTTCCTTGGGACTTGGGAGTCCGCTAAGACATCAGGGTGCGCTGGGACTTGGGGATGCGCTCGGACTTGCGGATGCGCTGGCGGATAGCGTTGGGGCCTTGGAAAGTCTGCGTTCCGTCACCGTGGCCAGTGCCCCGGGGTTCGGTTTTGCCGAAGCCGCGGGGTTCGCCGGGCGGGTGGAGGAGATCGCCCGCACCGTGGAATACCTGCAGGTCATCGCGGCGCACGCCGTGGAACGGACCCGCACCCAAGCCCAGCAGGCACGGCCCTCCTCCGCGGCGGGCACTGGATGGCAGACAGGCTGGACCAACCCCGTACCCACAGACCCTGCGGTCCCGGCCCCGGCAACAGGACCAAACCCCGCCACCGCCACCGCTTCGGGGTCCGATACTGCTACTGGGTTCGCTACTACCGGGTTCAATACTGCCGCTGGGTCCGCTGTTGCTGCGGCGGACGCTGCTGCGGTGGCCGATGATGGCTACCGCAACGCCGCGGAATTCCTGCGGGCCCGTTTGCGGATCGGCATCAGCGAAGCCCGGCGCCGGCTCGCCCTCGCAGCCCAGGCACTCCCCCGGACCGGAATCGCCGGGCAACACATCCCGCCCCGCCGCGAAATCCTGGCCGAGGCGCTCGAATCCACACAAATACCCACCCGGTCTGCGAGCATCATCACCGCTGCCCTGGACAAAGTACGGCTCCTCACCGACGAAGAAACCCTCACCGGAATGGAACACGCCCTCACCCGCACCGCCGCCGAGTCCGACCCCGACTTCGTCCTGAAAATGGCCAAACGCTGGACCGACTTGATCGATCAGGACGGGCCAGAACCCAGCGAAGAATTCCTTCGCCAACTCCAAGGCACCTTCATCCGCAAACCCCGCCACGGACTGCACCACCTGGAAATCTTCGCCACCACCGAACAATTCGAAACACTCACCACCGCCATGAACACCGCCACCAACCCACGCCTCACCACCGGAAACAGCGACACCACCGGAACCAACGCAGCCGGGCACAGCGAGGCCGCCGGAACCAAGGCAGCCACGATCGAAGGCGACGAGAGCGTTCACGGGAGCGGCGGTGGGAAGGGTGACGGCGAAGCATCAGGATCCGCCCAGGGCAGTGACAGCGGGAACAAAGCCAGCGGGAACGAACCAGCCAGCCCGGACCTTGACCGCCGTTCCCGGGCACAGAAACTCCTCGACGGCCTCGTCGGCGCCTGCGGTGTGGCCCTGACCACCGGGAAACTGCCCGCCAACGGCGGACTCCGCCCCCAGGTCATGGTCACCATCAACCACCACGACCTCCTCCAGGAACTCAGGAACACAGCCAACACCCCCAACCGCGCAACCAACACGCCAACCCGTGCAACCAACACCCCGCCCCACCCAACCGGCACCCCCACGAATCAACCCGGCCCGCAACACCCCCGGCCCAGCTCCGGCTCCGCCACGTTCGCCGGCCCGATCCACCCCAACACCATCCGCAAAATCGCCTGCGACGCCGATATCCTCCCCGTCCTGCTCGGAACCGACTCCCGCGTCCTGGACATCGGCCGCACCAGCCGGATCTTCCCGCCCCACATCCGCAAAGCCATCACCGCCCGGGACCAAGGCTGCGCGTTCCCCGACTGCACCATGCCTGCCCCCTGGTGCGAAGCCCATCACATCACCTACTGGTCACACGGCGGCGCCACCTCCACCGAGAACGCCACCCTGCTCTGCAGCCACCACCACCACCTCATCCACAAAGAACAATGGACCATCACCACCACCACCGGCGTGCCCTGGTTCACCCCACCCCCACACATCGACCCCCACCAAACACCACGACGCAACCACCACCACACACCCCTCAGAACATAAGAGAGCCTCAAAGAAGTAGAGGTCGTGTGCTCCTGAACTTTGTTGAGCTCAAGTTCATGACAATCGAATAGGCAGCATTCAATATCTTTACGCAACAACAACAGTCCACTAACTGAAACTGGAGCGTAATTATTAGCTGTTGTTGCAGCCAAGAATTGAGGAAACTCGGACTTTCAAACCTCTACGAGGCCGTGATGGCGCGCACGTAGAAACCGATACCTAGTTTTGTTTCCGATCAAATTCAGAAACTATCGGACTTGAAACCAGCCTATCCGGTGCTCAATGCCCCAGAACCGGATGCAGATGCTCACTCTCAATCGCGACGCGGGCTTGAACCGCCCCCGCCTCGAGGGCATCAAAAACCGGTGCGCCCCGCAGGGTCGCAGCGAGGAAGCCGGCCATGAACGCATCGCCGGCGCCGTTGGTATCCACCACGTTCGCGGGAACGGCTGGAATCTCATGTTGAGTACCGTCAGCTTCCAAGGCGACTGCACCTTCCGCACCGAGAGTGCACACGGCCAACCGGGGCCCGCGCGCAAGGCAGGAATGCATCAGCGCCCAAGGATCATCTGTCCTGTCGTCATTCATGAACACCACGCCGGCCGCACTCAGGAACGGCTCATGGAACGTCGAGGTTCCGTCGTAATCATGAAGGTCCACCCATAAAGGCGTCTGGTGAACCTCTTCGCGCTCCAGCAGCAGCACCCCAAATTCACTGAGGTCAATAACGGCAAGATCAGCTGCAGCCACCGCGGCGGCCGCCGTCGCGAGATCCTCCTCGGCGGGGGTGGAAGGCACCGAGACGTAGAGCGATACCCGGCTGCCGTCGTCGGTCATGAGGTTGACATGGCGCTCTGTCCGGTCGGAGGCAATCTTTTCTACAGTGACGCCGGCGGTGGTGAGTGCGCGGAGGACCCGCCCGCCGTCGTCGTCAGCTCCAAGTGGGGAGCACAACCGCACGCCGATGCCCAGGTCCGCAAGGTGCACCGCTTTCCCCGCCGACGTTCCGCCGACTGTCTCCCAGGCGCGTCGCGCGAACTGCATGTGCGGGACGGGCTCGGGGAGGTGATCCAGGAGGATGAGCTGGTTCCACGACGCCGGGCCGCAGACGGCAACGCTCGGAGTAGCAGGCATGCGACTATCCAAGCACGGTCCAGGACCCTGTCCGCGGAAACAAGACGGCAAGTCCAAAACCGTTGACACGTGACTAAATGGTCACCTATTCTAAACCCATGGACGCCGTGTTCAAGGCACTGGCAGACCCCACCCGGCGGGAACTGCTCGACGAACTCTTCCGCGAGGACGGGCAATCCGCCTCCGCACTCGGAGCCCGGTTCGAGATGACCCGCTTCGGCATCGCCAAGCACCTCAAACAGTTGGAGGATGCCGGACTGGTGGTCACGCGCCGCCGAGGACGCGAAAAGCTGCATTTCCTGAACCCCGTCCCCATCAGGCTCATCCATGACCGCTGGGTGAGCAAATACGCAGAACCATGGGCCGCTGCACTCAGCGACCTCAAATCCAGATTGGAAAGTCCCATGGAAAAGATCTTCGAGATTTACATAAAGACCACTCCGGAACGGCTCTGGGAAGCCATCACCAACAGCGAAATCCGCAGCAAGTACCAGTTCGGGAACACGTTCACGGCTGACTGGACTCCCGGCGGCCGGTTCGAAATGCGGAACGTCAAAGCGGAGGAGCCCCTGGGCGAAGGCGAGAACATCGAGGTCGATCCCCCGCATCGGCTGGTCCAGACGATGCAAGCGCTGTGGGGCGAGGACGTCAAAGCGGAAGGAACGTCGCGGATCACCTGGGAAATCGAACCCGTGGGCGATTCCTGCCACCTCATCGTTACGCACGATCAACTCCGCGAAGGCGCCAACGAGCAGCTGTACGGCGGCTGGCCCATGATCCTCTCCGGGCTCAAGACGTGGCTCGAAACAGGCGAAACACTGACAACGCCCGGCTCGCTCATGTACGCCTAGACACGTTAAACCATGGGAACGGCTTAAGCCCCGACGACGGCGGGACCTTCCCACCGTCGTCGTCGCTACTTGTTGCCTCCCGCCAGTTAGGCGACGGGAGCGGTGAGCTCCTCTTCGGAGAGCCAGGCTGCCTGCATGGTGCCCAGCAGGTGCGGGGCGAAGTCTTCGCCAATTTCCAGCACCACGCGGCAACGCGCACCCCGCTGGTCGGGGAACCCGAGGTACTGTCCACGAAGGTCGCACACGGTCTGTCCGCGGCTGGGACCGTTTGTTGTGTCCACCTCCACGCGAACGGTCGGCGCCACCGTCAACTCCACTCCCCTGACGGCAATGGCAGCGGCCAGGGGATCGTGCATCGCTGAGCAAGCCCGCCCGAAGATGTCCACATAGAAGCCGAAGTAGTAGCCAAGCATTTCGCCCAGTGCCTTCGAAACGGAGTGCTCGGATGCCAGCAGCTCCTGGCGGTGGGTTTCCTCCAGGACGTTGGTCATGGTGACGTCCAGCGGAACCAACGTCAGGTTCCACTCTGCGGCAAGTACTTCCGCCGCGGCCTCGGGGTCGTTGGCGATGTTGGCTTCAGCAACGGGAGTGATATTTCCCGGGGCCAAGGCCGCACCACCCATGATGGTAATTTCAGCGATGAGCTCCGGCAGCTTCGGCTCCAGCCGGAGTGCTTCGGCGATGTTGGTCAGCGGACCGATCGCCACGATACGCAGCTCCCCGGCATGCTTGTGTGCCAGCTGCACCAGCAGCTCAGCAGCAGTCGCCTCAACGGGCTCACGATCCGACGGAACCAGCTCCACGCCGCCGATTCCGTTGTCGCCATGGACGTGCGGTGCACCGCCGTGGAAGGTGCCCACCTGCGGGTCATGTGCGCCGATCGCCACGGGGATGTCCGGATGCCCGGCCAGTTTCAGCAGGTCCAGGGTGTTTCGGGCACCACCGGCGGCGCTGATATTACCGCTCACGGTGCCGATGCCCACGAGTTCCGCCCGCGGGGTTGCGAGCAGGTAGGCGAGGGCGAGGGCGTCGTCGATTCCCGTATCGCAGTCGAGATAGAAGGGAGCTGCGGTGGTCTGGATCATGGTCTCTCGTTTCAGGATGATGCGGGCAGTTGTGAAGAGGTGTGTTGTGAAGAGGAACGGGGCGAACGCGCGGTGCCGCGTGCCGCCGTCGGGCGTTAGATCTTTTCGCCCTTGGGTGCCGTGATGAACAGGCTGACAAGGAAGGCGAGGACGGTGATGCATACCGAGATCCAGAGCGCCGCCGAGTACCCGGCTGCGGTGCCCTGACCAGCGAACGGGGCAACAACCACGACGCCGAGGCTTGCCCCGATGCCGAAGGAGGCGCCGTTGATTCCCGGCAGTGCAGCCGGCGCTTCCTTGGGCGAGAGCAGGACGGACAGACCGTTGATCGCAGTAAGGAAGAAGCCGTTGTAGAAAATGCCCAAGGCTGCAATGGCGATAAGGACGGCTACTTGGTTGTCGGCGAAAAGGGCAGCCGCGATGGCGCAGGCCAGGCTGGTGGCTGTACCGACGCGGACCGTCTTGATCCAGCCGCGGCGGTCGGCAATCCAGCCGGCGAGCGGGGCCGCGAACACGCCGATCAGGGCTGCCGGAGTCAGGAACAGCAATGCTGCGACCGAGGCCGACAAACCGAAGCCGTTGTCCTTGTCCTGGCTGAGAAGCACCACGGTGAAGTTGATGATCGCGAAGATGCCAGCGAGCGTCAGCACAGTAGTGGCGATGACCGGCCATACCTGGCGCGAACGGAGGTGGTGCACTGCGACCAGCGGCGTGGAGCGCTTCTTCTCGATGAGCCAGAACGCGGTGAAGGACGCGATGCTACCGGCGAGCAGGCCAAGCGCGGCAGGGGAGGTCCAACCCGCCGAAGAACCTGTAGAGACGAAGTACGTGATGAACACGAGGAACACAGACAGGGAACCTGCACCCCACCAGTCCATCCGGCCCGGAGCCACAGCGGACTTCCCGCCCGGGACTACTTTGATGACGCAGACGACGGCGATCGCGGCCAGGGCGAGCACGGCAACGAAGATCGACTGGAAGCCAAGCGTTTCAGCCATCAGTCCACCGAAGTAGCCATCAACACCGCCCACACCGCCGTTGATGGCGGCGATGATGCCGATGGACGTGCCGAAGAGTCGGGCAGGCAAGTATTCGTTGAGCACGATGTAGGAGAGCGCGAAGATGGCACTCGAGACACCCTGCATGAAGCGACCTGTGACCAACAGCGGCAGGTTCGGGGCGAAGATGCACAGCACAGTTCCAGCGCCCATGATGGCCAGGACCAAGAGCAGTGCGGTGCGGCGCCCGATGAAATCGCTCCAGCGTCCAATCACGGGTCCGGAGATGGCGCCCGCAAGGAAGAACATGGACTGCACCTGCGCCACTGCCTCGGGCGTCTCACCAAAGAAGGAACCGATGTGCGGGAGTGCCGGGGTGATCATGCTGGCGTTGAGCTGGAACGACAATACGGCGAGAACCAGCGTGGTGATCAGCAGGGCTGCAGCACGACCGCCGGGGCGGGTGTCCGTCGTCGCTTCTGCGGTTTCGGAAGGCTGCGCCTCTACCGCGGTGTTGGGGATATTCACATCAAACTCCTTTGTCCGAGGGCGCGGGCGGCGCCACGAGATGCGAGTTGTTATACAAGCATGTATTACGAGCTTGTGCAACCTATCACATTTTTCCGGTACAGTGTCCGTAACCAAACCAAGTGAGGCACCCTTGACCGACAATGCCGTCCAGTTCCTGTCCCGACCCATTGCGCCGCAACCCGGCCAGCCTTTGCGCGTTGCGGCATACTCACGCATAGCCGAGGCAATCAGGACCAAGCTCCTCCCTCCCGGCTCGCTGCTCCCCACCGAGACCGAGCTGGGCGTCATGATGGACGTCAGCCGCACCGTGATCCGGGAAGCGCTGATGCTGCTGGAGGAAGACGGACTCACCAGGGCACGGCGTGGAGTCGGACGATTCGTGGCCGATTCGCTGCCACGGATCGGCATCGAACACATCCGCCCGTTCGATCAACTCCTTGGCGGCTCTGAACAGGACATCCAGGTCAAGCGCGTTGCGGCGATCAAACAGCCTGCCTCGGAATTCGTGGCGCCCGGAATCGGCGTTCAGCCCGGCGAAGACTGCTGGTTTTGGGAAAGCGTGCTGATCCGCAATGGCGAGCCCGTGGCACACCTGCAGGAAAACGTCGCCCAGGGAATCCCCGAGGCCGAGGCACTCTCAGAAGCGGCGGAAGCTCCCACCCTTTCGGCTTCCACCCTCCTGGAGGTCCTCAGCGGGCTTCCGGGGGCGTCACTTGGACCTGGCGAATGCGAAATCAGCCTGAGCACCGCCGGTCCCAGCCGCGCCAAGTTGCTGGACCTTCGCCCGTCCGAGCCGGTCCTGGTCCTAACTCAGTACGTCCGCCGCAACGGGTCTCCGTTCTACCTGGCCAAATGCCTCGTGGCCGCCAAGGCCGGCCACCTCTCCGTCATCCAGTCCTCCTGAATCCTCCCGAAAAGGTCCATCCATGAGCTCCTCCCCTCAGTCTTCTGCGCCCATTTTGACTCCCGCGAGCACCGCACTCACCGTTGTAGGCAGCATCAACCTCGACATCACAGCTACCGCGGACCGCCTCCCGACGCCGGGCGAAACCGTCGGCGGGGCCGTCCTCCGCCAGCAGCCCGGCGGCAAGGGCGCCAACCAGGCCGTGGCTGCAGCCCGGCTCGCCGGCGCCTCCCGCATGGTGGGGGCAGTAGGCCGGGACGAAGCAGGCCGCAGCCTCCTCGAAGCAATGGCGAGTGCCGGCGTCGACGTCCAGGACATCGCGCAGGTGGATGCTGCGACGGGAACGGCTCTGGTCCTGGTGGACGGCGATGGCGAGAACCAGATCGTTGTGTGCCCCGGCGCGAATGGGGAAGTGTCCGTGCATGGAGTCTCCTTCGCCGACGAGGAAGCCGTGCTGTGCCAACTTGAAGTGGACCAGAGCGTGGTGCTTGAAGCCGCCCGGCGAACCAATGGCTACTTTGCCCTCAACGCGGCACCCGCCGCGCCCATCCTCCCGGAACTCCTGGAACGCTGCGACCTGGTGATCGTCAATGAAACCGAGTACGCCCTGATCCCCGCCCTTCGCACGGCACCCCTTGTTGCCGTGACGTATGGCGGCGAGGGCTCGGCGATCTTCGAGCACGGCGAACGGGTAGCCGAAGCTCCTGCAGTTCGGGTCACGGACATCGCGAACACGATCGGAGCCGGCGATGCTTTCTGCGCCGCGCTGGTCCTGGCCCTTCGCTCCGGACTTGAGCACAGCCATGCCCTGGCTGTGGCCAACGCCGTAGGTGCGGACGCTGTGCGGGATGCTTCGTCACAGCCAGCGCTGAAGTCGTTGGCGCACTACATCGAGGCGACAGGACATACTGCGCAGACCGCCTGAGCTGTGCAGTCCAGCGGATTCTGCGGGGGGTGCTACGACCAGGAACTGCTGCTGGCAGGAGTGGAGTCTGGGCTCACAACGTCGTCTCCCGGGGCCTGACCAAAGGGTTTAGCCCACTATCCGGAACTCGTCGAACTCCCCCGTCGCCGGGGAAACGTCTGATTCCACGTTCTCCACCCTGCCCGGAGCCCGTGGTGAGTTAAGCCAGTCCAGGAAGCGGCCAACATGCGCCGTGGATCCCTCGGCCACGAGTTCCACAGAGCCGTCGTAACGGTTGCGCACCGTACCGGTGAGGAGGAGTTCGTCCGCTTTTCGCGCGGTCCAGTACCGGAATCCGACGCCTTGAACCACGCCGCTCACGCGAGCCGTGAGCCTCACAGCATCGTTGGCAGGACCGGCGTGCGTTTCTGGGGACTCAGCCATGGACCTAATGTAACCCCGCGAATCATCCCGCGTCAGGACGACCCGTTTCTCCAAGTCCCAACTCCAACGTGGAGCAAATTTGGAGTTGGGACTTGGAGGAACCTGGAACTAGGCCGTCACGATGTCGTGCGTTGCGTGGCTGTACGTGAACGTGACAGGGCCGCCGTCGTGGTTTAGCTCGTGGTTGGCGCCGTCACGGACGCCGAACGCGCCATAGTTCTCGTCCCACGAACGGTTCAGCGCGATCTTGTAGGTATAGAAACCGGCCGGCAGGTCGGCGGTCAGGGTCCATACCTGAACCAGCGGGTTGAACTCCATCTGGACTTCGTCGTACTGGGGAGCCCAGTCTTCGGGAGCGCCCAGGATTTTGTTGAAGTCACCGGCGATCGCCACGGCGTCCGGCTGCGGCAGGGTCTCGACGGCGGGAGCCGCCGCTGCCTTCGAAGGAGCCTTACGAGTGGAAGCCTTCTTCGCGGCCGGCGCAGCCTTGGTAGCGGCAGCCTTCGTGGTGGCAGCCTTCGGAGCTGCAGCCTTCTTCGACGTTGCCGCGCGCTTCGTTTTGGCCTTGGCGGGAGGGGCCGTAGGCACGGGAACATCGGCTGGTACCGGTGTTCCGGCGTCGAGGGCCTCTGCAAAAGCCGAAACGTCAGGGAAGGCGACTGTCGCCCGCAAGCCGTCTTCCGGGATGGTCCAGCCCGAACGTCCCTTGACCAGCCAGCCAGCCTTGACCAGCTTGGCCGAAGCCGACGTCAGGGTTTTGTGGCCGCGGGGAATGCCCCCACTGAGAAGTTCAGCCTCATGATCGTTGAAAGGAACGCGTCCGATGGCCTCTGCCAGGACTTCCCCTGCGTTCAGCGTGGCTCCAGACCATACGCCCTCAGCGAGGATGTCCAGTACGGCCTTCAGACGAAGGTTGGTGTTCTCGGCGGTGTTCGCGCCCATGCTTCTCCTTCTACGGTGGATAATCCCTTGCAGTTTGCCAATGAATTGTTAATTCGCGCGACTGATATTGGTAAACACCGTGTGTCGTGACCGAGTATGACATTCCGAGGGCCGGAAGTGATCGACGAGTCTCGCCTCCAGCGCCAATTCAGGGTTTATTGGGCAGGCGCAGACGCCTTGACCCACTCGGTCACTTCATCCAGCAATACGGCTTTCCGGGCGTCGCTGGCGAACGAGGATCGGATCGAGTTTGCCGCCAAAGTGGCCTGTTCCGGAACCGAGAACTCAAGGACCTTGGCCAACTGCTCGAAGTTGTCATCTACATAGCCGCCAAAGTAGGCAGGGTCATCCGAGTTCACGCAAACGTTCAAACCGATGGCAAGCATCTCCGGCAGTGGGTGATCAGCCAGCTTGTCCACCGTACGCAAACGAACGTTGGATAGCGGGCAAACAGTCAGGGGCACCTGCTCCGCGACGAGACGCTGCACCACCTCCGTGTCTTCCATGCAGCGGATACCGTGATCGATCCGCTCCACGTGCAGCACGTCCAGCGCCTCGGTGATGTAGGCAGCCGGCCCTTCCTCACCCGCGTGGGCGATCCTTCGCAACCCGGCCTCACCGGCACGCTGGTACAAGCGCTCAAACTTCGACGGCGGATTGCCCACCTCTGCCGAGTCCAGCCCGATGCCGACTATAGGGGCGTGCATCGCGAGCAACTGGTCCAACACATCGAGCGCGGATTCCTGGGACATGTCCCTGAGAAACGCTGCAATCAGGAGCGTCGAAACGCCGAAGTCTTCCTCCGACGTCGCGAGCGCATTCGCGACACCGTTGACGCACACCTCAAGCGGGACACCCCTGGACACGTGTGCCTGGGGATCCATCATGATTTCCGCGTGGCGCACTCCCCCGGCTGCGGCGCGCTGAAGGTAGGCGCGGGTCATGTCAGTGAAGTCCTGCTCGGTCTGCAGGACGGCCATGTTGGCGTAGTACAGGTCAAGGAAGGACTGCAGATCCGTAAATTGGTACTTCTCACGCAGTTCTTCGATGTCTTCATACGGCAGTTCAATGCCGTTGCGTTCGGCCAGGGCAAAGATCAGCTCTGGCTGGAGAGTCCCTTCGATGTGCAGGTGCAGTTCGGCAACCGGGGGCGCCGTCGTCGTCGTTTTCTCGCCAAAAGTTTCCACTCGACAACTCTAGGCCCCATCCGTGCACGTGTCCCGGAGCACTCAACTTGGTTCTTCGCCGCGGGACCCCCAAACTGAAAGGATGCAGACTTTCCTCCCTTTCGCCGATTTCCGTGAGAGCGCCGCGGCGCTCGACACCTCAAGGCTCGGCAAACAGCGCGTCGAAGCCCTCCAGGTCCTCCGCGCACTGGTCATCCCGGAGTACGGTTGGCAGCAGCACCCCGCCGTCCGTATGTGGATGGGCCACGTCCCCGCGCTCACCATGTATGGCCTGGCGATGGCCGACGAGTGGATCCAGCGCGGCCACCCGGACAACACCCGCAACAACATCGCGGAGTTCGCACCGCAGGCCGCGCACCCGGACTACGCATCCAGGATCATCATGCCGCCATGGCTGGGCTACGAGGACCTGCACCTCAGCCACCGTTCCAAGCTCCTTGGGAAAGACCCCAGGTTCTACGGACCGCTCTTCCCGGGCGTCGAAGAGAAACTGGAATACATCTGGCCCGAGCCCAAGCACGAGTTCCACCCCGAAGACCCTGAAGAGGACCGTCTCTGGATCCTGCGCGCCAACGTGGAGGACCTCCGTCCGGAACAGCTCAACACGGTGAGCATGCCGCCGCATGGCAAGGCCAAGGCTGCCGCAGCTCCGGAATCCGACGAGTACCAATTCGTGTACGCGGAAGAGAAGTCACGCCGCCAACTCAAGGGCCCCAAGAAGCGTCCTGCCAAGGTGCTGGAGAAGAAACCCACCCGGAAACGCCAAGCCCAGGAAGCGGCCTTCAATACGCTTCCCGGTAAGACCGAGATCGCCGTCCCGTTCGATGACGGCCAGATCTTCGCTGTCGGCCTGATCCATGGACGGCCGATCACAGTTGAGGGCAAGTTCGCGCGCAACTTCGAAGTCACCGACGTGGTCAAGCGCACCGATTTCGATTACCCGGCACTGCTGCAGGATCCCCGGGTCTTCTTCCCGGTCCCCGCACCGGCACAGTAACACCAACGCGCGACGGCGGCACGTGGGTTTCGTTTTTACGCGGAACCCAGGTGCCGCCGTCGTTGTTATGGGTCGATTTCATGGCACCGTATGAGACGGTGGAGGCACACGGCGCGCACCACCCGGGGAGGACCATGGATTTCCAGCACATCATCGAAGTAGTTGGCCGGTACATGGACTTTGCCGGCGTGGCCGTCATGGTTGTTGGAGCGCTCGTTTCGATTCCGCTTGCCCTCCGCGGCTACCAGCCCAAACGAGCCAGCGGCCTCGCCCCGTTCTCGCCTTATCGCGCTTACCGGCAATTGCTGGGACGGTCCATCCTGTTGGGCCTGGAACTCCTGGTGGCAGCCGACATCATCCGCACGGTCGCAGTAACCCCTACGTTCGAGAGCGTGGGCGTCCTGGCGATCATCGTGCTGATCCGGACATTCCTCAGTTTCTCCCTCGAGCTGGAGATCACTGGCCGTTGGCCGTGGCAGAAGGAAAAAGAGCACGACGGCGATGCCCACCTGCGGGAGCCGACGCCCTCAGCAACCCCCTAGCCCACTTGTCACCCACTAACGGACTATTCACCAGCGCACGCGGTGGTGAATAGTCCGTTAGGGGGTGTCGTCCATCGGACATTGGTCGCCGGCTACTTCCCGAGCCCTGCCCGACGAAGTGCTTCGGCCATGGCTGTGTTGGCTGGAGCTTCAGACTGCTGGGGTTTGCCTTGGCGGCGATCACCCTGACCGGGCTGCCCACCACCACGCTGACCACCCGAACGTTGGCCCGGCTGACCACCCGTACGTTGCCCCGGCTGACCACCCGAGCGCTGGCCGGGCTGCCCACCCGAGCGCTGGCCTCCAGCATCCCGCGCACCCGGGTTGCCTCCAGCCGAGGAACGTCCACCGGAACCGCGGCCGCCCGCAGTGCCGGGTTCGTCGTCGAGCCTCAAGGTCAGGGAGATGCGCTTGCGCTCGGGATCGGCTTCCAGCACCTTGACCCGCACCACCTGACCGGATTTCACGATTTCCCGGGGGTCCGAGACGAATTTGTTGGACAGCGCGGACACGTGGACCAGCCCGTCCTGGTGCACTCCGACATCCACGAAAGCACCGAAAGCGGCAACATTGGTGACGGTGCCTTCCAGGATCATGCCCGGCTTGAGGTCGGAGATCTTTTCAATCCCCTCCGAGAATGATGCCGCCTTGAACGCGGGACGGGGGTCACGGCCCGGCTTCTCGAGCTCGGACATGATGTCCTTGACGGTAGGCAGTCCGAAAGTGCCGTCCACGAATGCCTGCGGATCCAGTGAAGTCGTGGGTCCGCCGCCGGCCGCGACGAGGATCTTGCGCGCAACGGAGTAGGCCTCCGGGTGCACGCTGGAAGCATCCAACGGCTCCGCTCCCCCGGTGATCCGAAGGAAGCCGGCGCACTGTTCGAACGCCTTCGCGCCCAGTCGCGGTACCTTCTTGAGGTCGCTCCGCTTGGCGAACGGGCCATTCTCATTGCGGTACGCCACAATGTTTTCGCTCAGCAAAGGCCCGACGCCGGCCACTCGGCTAAGCAGCGCGGGCGACGCTGTATTCACGTCGACGCCCACGGCGTTCACACAGTCTTCCACCACGGCATCCAGTGAGCGGTCCAGTTTCGCGGCGGTGACGTCGTGCTGGTACTGGCCCACGCCGATGGATTTCGGTTCGATCTTCACCAGTTCGGCCAGCGGATCCTGAAGTCGTCGCGCAATGGAGACCGCACCACGGAGTGAAACGTCCATGCCGGGGAGCTCGGAAGCTGCCAGGGCCGATGCCGAGTACACGGAAGCACCGGCTTCGGAAACAACGAGTTTCTGGACACCCTTGGAACCCGCGGCTTCGAGGGATTTGATGAGCTCGGTGGCCAGCTTGTCCGTTTCCCGCGACGCCGTGCCGTTGCCGATTGCCACGAGTTCCACGTTGTACTGCTTTGCCAGGCGGCCGAGCGTGGCCAAAGCCTCGTCCCACTTCTTTGCCGGCGCGTGGGGATAGATGGTGTCCGTGGCAACCACCTTGCCCGTGCCGTCCACCACTGCCACCTTGACTCCCGTGCGGAGTCCCGGGTCCAGGCCGAGCGTGGAGCGATTGCCTGCAGGCGCAGCGAGCAACACGTCACGCAGGTTTGCGGCGAACACGCGGACAGCCTCATCCTCGGCATCTGCAAACATGCGTCCGCGAAGATCCGTGGTGAGACGGTCCAGAATGCGGCCGCGCCAGGCGAGCTGGGCAGTCTGGGTGAGCCAGAGATCTGCGGGACGGCCGTGGTTGGCGACCCCAAGGCACTTGGCCACAGCGTTCTCGTAGCGGCTACGGGCGGCGGCCAGGGCGTCGTCGTCGGCGGGGTCAGCTTCGGCCAGGTCCAGCTCAAGGACGCCATCCTTTTCACCCCGCAGCAGGGCGAGCACCCGGTGCGACGGCATGCCTGACGGGACTTGCGTGAACTCGAAGTAGTCCTTGAACTTCTGGCCTTCGGCCTCCATGCCCTTCTTGACCCGGGAGACCATGCGCCCCTGATTCCAGAGCCGCTCGCGCAGGTCCTCGGCCAGATCAGGATCCTGGGCAACGCGCTCCACAAGAATGGCGCGGGCGCCGGCGAGCGCTGCTGCCGCGTCCTCAATGGAGTGCTCGGCGTTGAGGTACTTGGCGGCCTCGGTTTCGGGGTCCAACTGTGGGTTGGCGAGCAGGACGTCGGCCAGCGGTTCCAGCCCGGCTTCGCGGGCTATCTGGGCTTTGGTGCGGCGCTTGGATTTGAAGGGAAGGTAGATATCCTCCAGCCTCGCCTTGGTGTCAGCACCCACGACGGCGGCTTCCAGTTCCGGTGTCAGCTTGCCTTGGGCTGCTATCGCTTCCAGGACTGTCTTGCGCCGCTCTTCCAGCTCCCGCAGGTACCGGAGGCGCTCCTCAAGATCGCGCAGCTGGGTGTCATCGAGCGTCCCGGTGACTTCCTTACGGTAGCGGGCGATGAAGGGAACGGTGGATCCGGCGTCGAGCAGTTCCACCGCGGCCTTGACCTGCCAGGCCTTCACGCCGAGTTCGTTGGCGATGAGTTGATGGATGGCAGAATCGGCTGACTGGTGCTGGAGAGATTGAGTCACCATGACAGTTTGCCTCACATGACCGACAGTTTTCAGGTCCGGTTCCGCAAGGCCTATGCCGGGAGCGCTGTTAGTGCTGTAGTTGGACCATGCAGGAACTGCTCATCATCCTTCAGGACGGGTTTGTTTCCGATGACGTGAGCGTGACCGTCAACGGCAAGGAAGCCGTGTCCGAACGGGATGTGTCCACCAAGATGCTGTTGGGAATGGCCGACGAAATCACGGTGGAGCTGCCGGCGAAAGGCGCCACGGTGGGAGTTGAAGTCCGAAGCAGAAAGCTCAGCGCAACGAAAAAGCTCGCTGGTAAACCAAGGAGCCTGATCGTCTCGATAGAAAATGACGAACTCGTGCTGCGCGAAGGAACGGGCCGCGAGGCGTTCCTCTAACGGGAGCGCTTCGCGGCGGCTGGATTACCTGGATTACTGCCGGCTGGTCGGCCGCTAGTGGGACATATGCTCCTTGGCGGAAATGTGCTCCACCATTTCGCCCACGCGCTGTTCTGCGTAGTGGTTGCGGGCAATGTCTCCCTGGCTGATGATGCCTACGAGCTGGTGATCCTTGATGACGGGAAGACGGCGAACCTGATGCTCTTCCATCATGGCGATGGCTTCATCAACATTGGCATCAGCGTCAATCCAATACGGCTTACCAGTGGCGAGGTCGCGGGCCCGGACTTCGCGGGCGTCCTTTCCCTCGGCCAGACACTTGACCACGATATCGCGGTCGGTGATGAAGCCGGTGAGCTTGCCGTCATTGCCGCAGATGGGAAGTGAACCGCAGTCCAGATCCCTCATCATGCGGGCGGCGTCCTGGAGAGTCTGGTCCTCCGGGATGCACTGGGCATTTGTGGTCATGAATTCACGTACGACACTCATGGGTCCTCCTTCATCGAATGGGGTTCATCGACGCGGGGTCCTCCGGGATGGTCCTTTCGGCACCGACGCCGATGCTGCCAGCCTACGCTTGGCGGCTGCGGCTGACTAGGCGATCCGGCAGGTTGCCCGGCAGAAAATTAAGACACCTCCCTAGATATAATCCATTCGTTGGAGTATCCTCGTTTTGTGTTACACACGGCTTCTGGGCATGGCCACTTTCACCCCTCTGGGACTCCTCACCTGCATCGCCCCGCCCTGAACCGTCATGCCGTCCATCCGGTACATCCCGTGATGGGCGAACGCATATTGACTGCTTGCAGAGCGAGAAAGATCCTCACATGGACACCCCCAACGTCCCCGGCACCCACTACAACCCTGTCCCCGGCAACCCCTCTGAAATCCCGTTCCCACCCACTCGTGGGGCTGACGCTTTTGGACCCCACACCTATGGCCCCCAGCCCAGCACCTTGGCATGGCCCTCCGAAGAATTTTGGAGGTGCTGGCGCTCCGCTCCCGTGAGCGGTCGTTATGAAGGCAACCAGGCGGGCAACGGTCCTGTCGGCAGCGCGCTGGACCTCCGCTTGGATGTCGATCCCCGCCAGAGCGTGGAATCCCCGGTGCTGAACAAAGTCAGTGGCGATCTATACAGCACCCGCTGGGTCAAAGCAGGTGGGCTCAACCAACTCGTGAAGACGTATGTGGAGTCTTGGATCGTGGACGCCCCGGTGGTCACCATGACCCGTGCGCATGCACACATCACTGGAACGGTCCGTTACTGGAAAGGCACGCACCCCGCCACAACAGTGGAAATCGACGTGTCCTGGTCCCACGGCGCGATCACCGGCGCAGTGGCCACGTTCACGGCGGGCGGCGTTGCCGGGCAGCCATACGCCTGCGACTACCGTTCGGGCTGCTTCCGCGATATGAACCTTGAACTCGACTACTGCACGTCCGTGGACATCGAACCCAAGGCGCCCGTCTACAACAGCCATTCACATAACAACCGCCCAGCAGACCTGGCTGAGCGCACCATCACCATCGAATCCTCGTACCTGGACGCGGGAATCGCCGTCACCATCGATCCTGTCCACACAGTGATCGATGACAGTGCGGCCGGCTTCGCCTCGTGGAACGTCGGCGAACTCCACGACGCCATGGAAACCTCCTTCGGCAAGTTCAACTCCGGATGGCCTGCATGGAACCTTTGGGGCGTGCAGGCCGGCCTCTTCGATAGCGCCGGAGTTGGTGGCATTATGTTCGACGCCGCTGCAGGCTTTGGCGGCGCGGGCCGCGGTCCGGATCGCCAGGGTTTCGCAGTCTTCCGCAACCACTCCTGGTTCACCAACCTTGTCTCGAACCCCACCACGCAGGACCAGGCCTGGGCCATGCGCCACTTCCTGTACACGTGGGTCCACGAGGCAGGGCACGCGTTCAACTTCCTGCATGCCTGGGACAAGGCGAGGCCGGATTCGTTGTCCTGGATGAACTACGACTGGAAATACGATCAGCGCAACGGCGCCGACACCTTCTGGGGCAACTTCCGGTTCCGGTTCGACGACGACGAACTGCTCCACATGCGCCATGGCGACCGTGCATCCGTGATTATGGGTGGAGATCCTTGGGCTTCCGGTGGGCACCTGGAATCCCCAGCCGGCTCCATGACCGTCTCCGGGCCGGGCAGCGATGTTGAACTGACCCTCTCAGCCAAGAGCCACTTCGACTACATGGAGCCTGTGTCCATCGAATTCCGCCTGCGGAACACCAGCGACGTACCACTAGTGGTGGACGGCCGGCTGGATCCCAGGTTCGGAAACACCACTGTTTACGTGCAGAAGCCGGACGGAACGGTGGTCCTGCATGAATCAGTGGTCTGCTTCTATGGCCTCCCTGAACCGGTGACCCTGGAGCCTGCCGCCGGCGCCACGAGTGATGGCAGCGACCGCTACAGCCAACTGGTCCAGCTGGCATTTGGAGTGCAAGGCTTCGCGTTCGATGAGCCCGGCCAGTACCTGGTCCGCGCCATCTATTCAACGGAGGGCATCGTCCAGGCGTCCAACACCTTGCCTTTGCGGGTCGGCTTCCCGGTCACACGGGAGGAGGACCGGTTTGCACCGGAGTTCTTCACGCGGGAAGTGGGACTCACGCTCGCCTTCGAAGGGTCCATGTCACCCCACCTGAGCAAAGGGCTGGACGCCCTGACCGAGGCAGCCGAGCGATTCAGCGGTGAGCCCTTGGGCGTCAAGGCGGCTACCGCCGTCGCACAATCCGTGGGTGATGACTTCTATCGCCGCAAGGAAGACAAAATGGTGAAGCACCACAGCGCCGATCCTGAGCGGGCGCTGGCGCTGACGGATGTCGGGCTGGCGAGTTACCAGAAGGGCAGCAGCGCAGCGAACAACCTGGCCTACAGGAAGCTCGTGGAACTGCGGACGGAACTGCACGTGAAGGCGGACAACACCGCAGCCGCAAAGTCAGAAGTGGAAACCCTCGCCAAGGACCTGGGCTCCCGCGGCGTAAACCCCACAGTCCTGGCACAGGTCAAGGAACTGATCCCTTCAACTCCGGCGGCCCGTTCCCGCCGGTCGGCTCCGAGGAAGCCTGCCAAATAGTCGTCGGATGACCGTTTGGCATGTGGCTCCTCCGCAGCCGGCGACGGCGGCACCCTCCATCGCTCGAAAAGATGGGTGCCGCCGTCGCTCCCTTCGTGTCTACTCCGCGATGTCCTCCGCCCAGAGTTCCGGGTGTTCATCCTGGAAGGTACGCATCATCTCCACGCACCGGGGGTCATCGAGGACCACCACCTCAACACCACGCGAACGCAGGAGATCGAATTCCCCCGGGAACGTCTTCGCTTCGCCCACCACCACGCGCGGAATCTTGAACTGGATGATGGTTCCGGTGCACATCGCACACGGCGCCAACGTGGTGTAAAGCGTCGTATCCCGGTAAGTCTTTTGCCGGCCGGCAGCGCGCAACGCCGACATCTCGCCATGCGCGATCGGATCGCCATGCTGGACACGTTCGTTGTGCCCGCTCGCGATGATCTTCCCACCGCGGGCCAAGGCGGCGCCAATAGGGATCCCGCCCTCGCTGAGACTCTTTTGTGCGGCCTCGTAGGCGGCTTCGAAAGCGGGATCGACGGTGGTCGGTGCTGTTTCAGTCATGGGTGCAGTCTAAATTGTCGGAGGCCGCTGATAGCTTGGCTTCATGGTCCACTTCGGAGTGGTTCATCCGGCAACAGGGAGTAGGTCACGGTGTTCTTTCTCGATTCGGAGATAGCTGGCGCGCCGCAGGATTTGGTGTTCTCAGCCAGTGATCTGGTCATCGCTGCCACCTGTGAGTACCAGCTGCTCCGGAAACTCGACGAAAAACTGGGCCGCTCCCCCAAAGCTGAGTTCGCGGCAGATGCCATGTTGGATCGCACGGCCAAGCTCGGCGATGTCCATGAGCACAGGGTCTTGGACGAGTTCGTGGCCGAGTTCGGGCCCTGGGACCCAGCAACAGGACAGGGCGTTTACGACGTCGTTCCCGCCTCCGCCATGGACCGCGCCACCCTTTTGGCCAAGCATGCGGAATCCATCGAGGCCTTGCGTTCCGGAGCGGACATCGTGTTCCAGGCCGCGTTCTTTGACGGCCAATTCCACGGCCGCTCCGACTTCCTGGTCAAGCGTCCCGGCGGTCAGTACGCCGTCTTCGACACAAAGCTTGCACGGCATGCCAAGGTCACTGCACTTTTGCAGCTGGCTGCCTATGGCGATCAACTTCTTCAGGCAGGTATTACGCCGGATCCCACAGTCACCTTGGTCCTGGGCAACCGCGTGCACAGCGATCACCCGCTCGCGGAGATTTTGCCAGTCTTCAAGGAACGCCGCGAACGCTTTCTTGGAATGACCACGGCCCATCGGGCTGCTTCAGGACCCATCGAATGGGGCGACTCCCGCTTCTCCGCATGCGGCCGCTGCGACTACTGTGCCGAGCAAGTAAAACTGCATCGGGACCTCCTCATGGTTGCCGGAATGCGAATAAGCCGCCGTAAGAAGCTGATAGAGGCCGGAGTCACCACGATCGACCAGCTCGCGGCACTCCCCGATGCCCCTGATCCCACCTTGCTTCGGCTGCGCGAGCAAGCACAGTTGCAGACCGGCGCAGGGACTCCGGACGGGACAGTGAAGTACACGGACAAAGCAGGCGAAGCCAAAACTGTCAGCTACAAGATCCTGCCGGAGAACACCCTCGGCAGGCTCCCGGAACCGGATCCCGGCGATATTTTCTTCGACTTCGAGGGCGATCCTTTGTGGCAGGATCCCGTCACGGGCAAATGGGGCCTCGAGTACCTTTTCGGCGTCATCGAAAACCCTGCGGAGCCCGGCGCCCAACCGGTCTTTCGTCCGTTTTGGGCGCATTCCCGGGAGGAGGAGGGCCAGGCTTTTGTTGATTTCCTGGAGTACGTTGCCAAACGCCGGGCTACGTACCCGGGCATGCACATTTACCATTACGCCGCTTACGAGAAGACGGCCCTTCGCAACCTTTCCCTGACGCACGTGGTGGGCGAAACCGCCGTCGACGACCTCCTGAAGCAAGGCGTCCTGGTGGACCTTTACGACACCGTCCGCCACAGCATCCGCGTTTCCGAGAACTCGTACAGCATCAAGAAACTTGAACCCCTCTACATGGGCCAGCACCTCCGGTCCGGAGACGTGACCGACGCCGGTGCCTCCGTGGTTGCCTACGCGGACTTCTGCACGGCGAGGGACACCGGGCAGGCTGAGCAGGCCGCAGCCATCCTTGAAAGCATCCGCGACTACAACGAGTACGACTGTCTCTCAACCTTGGAGCTGCGCAATTGGCTTCTAGCCCGCGCCGCCGAGCGATCCATCGTCCCAGGCTCCATGACGCAGGAGGAGCCCACGCCTGAGGAGGACAAGTACCAGGCTGCGCCGGAGGAAAAGGCGCTGTTCGACTACCTTGACGGTCTCCCTGGGGAAGAAAGGGCATCAGCGGATTCCCGGGCGATAGCAATTGTGGCAGCGGGCGTTGGGTACCACCGTCGTGAGGACAAACAGCACTGGTGGGGGCACTTCGACCGCTTGGAAAAGCCAACCTCCCAGTGGGAAGACGGCCGCGACATCTTCACGGTTGACCATGCGGAAGTGCTGCAGGACTGGGCCAAGCGCCCGCCTCGCCGGAACCGCGTACGGACAGTGAAACTCATTGGCCGTTCCGGTGACGGTGCCGGGTTGGAGCCTGGCAAGACGTACTTCCGTATGTATGGTCCCCCGCTGCCTGACGCCTTGGTCGGTAAGGAATCATCAGTGCTGGGTAGGGCTGGCTGGAGCAAGACTGAGGTCATTGAGGTTGGCGAAGAAGGCGAGCTTGAGTCCGTGATCATGGAGGAAAGCCTGCGCAACGACTCCACCGAGTTCAAGCAGCTGCCCATGGCTTTGACGCCTGACGAGCCCCTCTACACCACCGGGCAGAGAGCCGCATTGGCAGCACTGGCAACAAAGCTCCGGGCCTCCCTGCCGTTGTGGCCGCGGGATTGTTCGCTGGATCTGGTTCGACGACAACCACCTAAGCTTCGCACGCTCGCGTCGCTGCCCGCCGTGGAACCGGGTCCCGATGGGTACATCGACGCCATCACCGCTGCTGTGAAGGATTTGGACAACTCGTACCTGGCAGTCCAAGGCCCTCCCGGCAGCGGAAAGACCTATGTTGGTGCCCGCGTTTTGGCCCGGCTTGTAGCAGATGGTTGGAAAGTTGGCGTCGTGGCGCAATCCCACGCCGTGGTGGAACACATGCTTTGTGCAGCGGTGGAGAAAGCCGGAGTGGATCCGTTGCGGGTGGCCAAGGAAGTCAAGCACAACGAACCTGTGCCGTGGAACGGGTGCGCCAAGGGCGACGTGGAGGACATCCTATCCAAGCCTGGCGGAGCCCTGATCGGTGGAACGTCCTGGACCATGGTGGGAAGTTCCGTTCCCGCGGGTTCCCTGGACCTGCTGGTCATTGACGAGGCCGGACAGTTCTCCCTGGCCAACACCATGGCTGTGAGCCGCGCAGCAAAACGCCTCCTGTTGTTGGGCGATCCCCAGCAACTACCTCAAGTCACCCAGGGAATACACCCTGAACCGGTTGACGAGTCCGCGCTGGGCTGGCTGTCCGATGGTTACAACACCCTTCCACCGGAGCTTGGCTACTTCCTCGCCTTGTCGTGGCGCATGCATCCGGCCCTCTGCTCTGCTGTTTCGGACTTGTCGTACGACGGCCGTCTGGAAGCGGCCCCCGCGGCTTCGAAGCGTCAGCTGGACAGAGCAGAGCCCGGGATTTCCTGCGTCTACGTTGACCACACAGGGAACTCGAGCTCTTCGCCCGAGGAAGCGGCAGAAGTGGTTCGGCAGGTCCGGGCACACCTGGGCCTCCAGTGGCTGGACCCCTCCGAAGAGGAGGAAGGCCCGCGGCCCCTCATGGAGACCGACGTCCTCGTGGTCGCCGCCTACAACGCCCAGGTCCAGCTCATCAAGCACCAGCTCCGCGAGGCCGGGCTCACCAAGGTCCGGGTGGGAACGGTAGACAAGTTCCAAGGCCAGGAAGCGCCGGTGGTTATCGTCTCCATGGCCGCATCAGCCGCAGGGGAGGTACCGCGCGGCATGGAATTCTTGCTCCTGCGCAACCGGATCAACGTGGCGGTGTCGCGCGGGCAGTGGCGTGCCGTCGTCGTGCGTTCACCCGAACTCACCAACTACCTCCCGACGCATCCCGAGGGTCTGGAGAACCTTGGCGGCTTTGTGGCCCTTTGCCAGCGCGGAGTCACCTAAGCGCTTCGCCCCGCCCAACTGAGTCGCAGCAGATGCCGTTTTGAGGGCTCAAAAGGGCATCTGCTGCGACTTACTTGGGCAGGGAGAGGGCCTCGTCCAGCACACGGCCGAAGTTGGTGGCGTCGTGCGCGAAGCGGCCCAGGAAGAGCCCGGAAACCCCTTCCAGCTGCGGCAGGAGACCCGGCTTCGCCGAGCCACCGTAAATGATGGGCAGCTGCTTCACCACGTGGGCAGCGAGCAATACCCGCAGCTCAGCCACAACCTGGGAAACGTAGGCAGCCGACGCCGGCTCTGCAGCACCGATCGCCCACACGGGTTCGTAGGCGATCACCAATTGGGAAGCGACGGACCAGTCCCCGGACACGGCCGCCTTAACCTGCCTGAACACGGCCTCGGCGGCAGTTCCAGGTTCATCTACCACGCTCTCTCCGACGCACAGCAATGGCGTCAGGCCAGCGTCGACGGCGGCACGAACCTTCAGAGCCACCATGGCATCGTCTTCGGCAAAGTGGCGGCGCCGTTCCGCATGGCCGATCTCCACCAGGCCGACACCAAGCTCGGCAAGCATCGACGGGGAGACTTCGCCAGTCCACGGCCCTTCCGACCAACCACAGTTCTGTGCCCCAAGGACCATTCTCGACCCCTGAAGCATCGCGGACGCTGCGGGCAGCACCGGAAATGAAGGGATCACAAACGGGACCACCCGCCCGGCCGCAAGGGCCGGACGGGCGTCCACTTCTGCCAGCAACTGCTCCAGCCACGCCAAACTCTGCTCGTAGCCCATGTACATCTTGGTACTGACCCCGATGAACAAGGCCCCGACAGGAGCAGCCCGGAAATCAAAAGCAGTCTTGTCCACGGCTACTTGTCCAGCAACTCGTCGGCCTTGTTGGTGAAGGCCCGGGTGCCGAACATCATCAGCGCGGCCAGGAAGGGCAGAACACCCAGGGCGTATACACCCATGGTGCCTGTGTCCGAGGCCGTGACCTGGTTGACCGTGGTGCGAAGGATCGGGGCGACGAAACCGCCAAGGTTGCCCAGGGAATTGATCAGCCCGATACCGGCAGCCGCAGCAGTTCCGGTGAGGAACGCGGTCGGATACGACCAGCAAATAGGACCGGTCGACAGGAAGCTGCACACCGCCAGCGTGATGAAGATGATTCCCAACGCCGGCAGGTGGTTGGCGCCGGCCCAGGCGGAACCGAAGATGCAGAGGCCTGTGGAGACGAACAATGCGGTCCCCCAGCGGCGGCGGCGTGCCACAGTGTTTGCAGCCTTGCCAACGAAGTAGCAGGCAAAGATCCCGAAGAACCATGGGATAGCGGCAAGGAGCCCGACGGCGAGCCCCACCTTTTGGCCGGTGAGCTGGGACACCTGCTGCGGCAAATAGAACGTGACGCCATAGACAGCTACTTGCAGGCAGAAGTAGATGACGGTGAAGTACCAGACCCGGCCGTTACGCATGGAAGCCAGCACACCGCGCGGACCTGATTCTTCCTTGACGGTGTCTTCCAGTGCCATGACATCAGTCAGGGCTACCTTCTCTTCTTTGCTCAGGAACTTGGCGTCCTGTGGGCTGTTGATGAGGAAGAAGAAGGACGCGATGCCGGCCACGATGGCCAACGAACCTTCAACGAAGAACATGACCTGCCAGCCTGCGACGCCAGGAACCTGGTCACCGATGTTGATGAGCCAGCCGGACAGCGGAGCACCCAGCATCTGGGAGAGAGGCTGAGCCAGATAGAAGATGGCGAACATCTTCACGCGCACTTTGTTGGGGAACCAGGCGGCGAGGAACATGATGACGCCCGGGAAGAGACCTGCCTCGGTGACACCCAGCAGGAAGCGGAGAATGATGAAAGACGTCTCACCTTGGACGAAGGCGAAGCACGCGGACACTACGCCCCAGGTGATGGCGATGCGCGCGAGCCAGACTTTCGCGCCGAACTTGGTGAGCAGCAGGTTGCTGGGGATCTCGAACAATGCGTAGCCGATGAAGAAGATACCGGCACCCAGTGCGTAAGCACCTGCGGTGATACCTTTGTCCACCCCAAGGGCAGCTTCGGCGAAGCCCACGTTGGTGCGGTCAAGGAATGCCACCACGTACAGGATGACGAGCATCGGCATCAGCCGTAGCGAAGCCTTGGATATGGCCGACTTCAGAATCGGTGAATCCAGCAACTCCTTGGTGGAAGTTGAGGCAACGGACATTGAAACTCCTCTTTGAGCAATTCAGTTGGGGTTGCGATGGCTTAGGAAGCGCGCCATCAGCGCGGGAAGAAAATGAGCACCATGCCCACTGCGCAGGCAAGGACGCCCACGGCAAGGTAGATCTTGCGTTCTCTGGTCCAGGTCTTCATAACGTCAGGGGTCTTCACGGCCCGCCCTAGTGCATGTACAGCCCGCCATCCACATTCAGCGTCTGGCCGGAAATGTATCCGGAGTCCTCGCTGATGAGGAAGGCGATAGCGGCGGCGATGTCCCTGGTGGAGCCCACGCGGTTCACCACGAGGTCCTTGGTCAGTTCGTCCTTGCGTTCCTGGCTCAACGTGCCGCCCATGATGTCGGTGTCGATGGGGCCTGGTGAGATCGCGTTGACGGTGATGTCGTATTCGCCCAGTTCCCGGGCCGTGGCACGGGTCAGGCCGATCACACCGGCTTTGGCAACCGAGTAAGGGGTCTTGGAGAACGTGCCACCACCGCGCTGGGCGGAGACCGACGAGATGTTCACGATGCGGCCGATCCGGTTCTTGACCATGGATTCGGCCACCCGGCGGGTGGCGTAGTGGACACCGTTGAGGTTGATGTTCAGCACGCGGTCCCACTCGGCAGGTTCGAGTTCCAGATAGCCGATGGGCGAGCTGACGCCGGCAACGTTGGCCAGGGCGACGATCTGCGGCAGCTCCGCTTCCAGTTCATCGATGGCGGCCCGGACTTCGGCTTCGCTGGCGACGTTCGCGCCGACTCCGTGGGCCTGGACCCCATATTCTGCAGCAACTTCCTTGGCTGCAGCCTTGCAGGCGGCGTCATCGAGATCGATGATGCCGATGTTCCAGCCTTGGGCGGCCAGGTAGTTCACTGTGGCGCGGCCGATGCCGCGCTCGGAAACAGCACCGGTGACGATGGCGGTGCGTTCAGCGGGGAAAGACATGTGTTTTCTCCTGAAAAAGTTAGTTGATGGGTGCCGGGCCGAGCTCTTCAATGAGCTTTTGCATGGCGACGTAGGCTTTGTTCCGGTACGCGATGAGCTCCGGGGTGCGCTCGGCGGGGACGTTGAGGAAGCCCGCGCCGGTCTTGGTGCCGAGCTTGCCTGCCTCCACGAGGTCCGATAGGATCTTCGGCGTCGCAAACCGCTCCGGGAAGCCGGTCTGCAGGGACTTGTAGCAGAAGTTGTAAACGTCCAAACCGGCCATGTCCGCGATCGCGAACGGACCAAAGAACGGCAAGCGGAAGCCGAACGTCGTACGCACCAGGGTGTCGACGTCGTCCGCTGTTGCGATGCCCTGCTCCACCAGCTGCGCAGCTTCGTGGAACAGCGCGTACTGCAGGCGGTTGAGCACAAAACCCGTAACGTCCTTCACGACGGCGGTCTGCTTGCCGGCCGCGTGGACCAGCTCGCGGGAAGCGGCTACCGTGGCGGCGTCGGTGCCGGCGTGCGGAATCACCTCGACGCCGGGGATAAACGGCGACGGGTTGGAGAAGTGCACGCCCAGGAACCGCTCGGGGTTGGTCACGGCTTCTGCCAGGGAGGCAATGGAAATCGTTGAGGTGTTGGAGCCAATCAGGGCATCCGGGCGGGCAGCTGCGCTGATCCGGGCGAGCGTCTGATGCTTGATTTCCAGGACCTCGGGAACGCATTCCTCGATGAAGTCGGCGTCCGCAACGGCTTCCTCAATGTCCTTCGCGGCCCACAGGTTCTGCTTGAGGATCTCCGTGGAACCTTCAGGGAAAAGGCCATCGGCAATGAACTGGTCAGACTCAACCAGGAGGCGGTCGAAGTTCTTCTGCGCGATCTCGGCAGAGACATCAGCCAAAGCCACGCGCGCTCCGCCGAGTGCCAGGACCTGGGCGATGCCGCCACCCATGTAACCGGAGCCGACGACGGCGATCTTCCGGGCTGCGTTTTTCGCGGTGCCTTCGGTTGCTTCAGGAATGGTCATGATCAAACTGCCTTCGTGTAGTTGGGCTCGTAGGAGCAAATGGCGTCCACCTTCGCGGCGGAGGATGAGTTTTGGTCAAAGCGGTGGCCGAGCCACTCCCCTACGAGCTTCTTGGCCAGTTCCAAGCCAATCACCCGCTGCCCGAGCGTAAGGACCTGTGCATTGTTGCTCAACACGGACCGCTCCACCGAGTAGCTGTCGTGGGCGGTCACCGCACGGATTCCGGGGACCTTGTTGGCCGCAATGGCCACGCCCAGCCCGGTGCCGCAGATCAGGAGGGCCCGATCGAACTCACCGTCAGCTACCTTGCGGGCGGCATCGACTGCAACGTGGGGATAGGCCGTTGAATCGTTGGCACCGACTCCGGCATCGGTCACTGCTGCAACGCGCGGGTCGGATTCCAGCAAGGCCAGGAGTGCCTGCTTGTATTCCACTCCGGCTTCGTCGTTGCCGACGACGATGCGCCAGCCTTGTGTGTCGCTCATTCTTAGGCTCCGTTTCCGGCCGGAGACGCTGAAGCAGCGCTGGCCAGTAGTGAATCAATGTGTTGGGAGATCCTTGTGGCGATCAGGCCAAAGGAGACTGCCCCGGGATCCGGATGGCCGAGGCTCTTCTCGGCAAGTGGGCGCGCCCGGCCCTTGAGCGGCCGCAGTTCAGCGGTCTGCGCGGCAGCCAATTCAGCAGCCGCAGCGGCTGCTGCCAGTGCTCGATCAACGGGAGCACCGCCGTCGAGCTCTGTCAGGAAGGCGTCCCGGAATGGCAGGAGGGCGTCGACCATGGTCTTATCTCCGGGCTCGGCCTTGCCGAGTTCGGTGATGGCCAGGACGAAGGCCTTCACCGCGGCGGCGGCATCGCGGGACGAATACGATTCACGGTTGCCGAGTGCTTGGCCTGCCGCGATGACCGCCGAACCCCACAGCGCGCCGGACGTTCCGCCTGCCCGTTCGCTCCAGGCCTCGCCGGCCGCTGCAAGGACCCGCGCTACCGATGAGCCGGATGCGGCTTCGCCCGCAGCAGCCGCAGCGTCGACGCCACGACGCATCCCGATTCCGTGATCACCATCGCCGGCGATGGCATCCAGCTTGCCGAGCTCGTCTTCGTGTTCGACGACGACATCGCGGACCTGGCCGAGAACCGCCACGGCCTGCCGCCCGAGTTCCGCCGCCGCCTGGGTGGGCTGTTCGACGTCGGCGGTTTCGGCGTCGACGATCGCTGCCTCGGCGCGTGCTGCGCGGGGTGCCATGCTGCCCTTGCGGAAAGCGGGAGTATCGGCGGGAGCGGCCCAATACTGTTCGAGTTCATCGTCCAGCCAGAGCAGCGTCAGGGACAGTCCGGACATGTCCAAACTGGTCACCAGCTCGCCGCATTCCGGTTCAACAACGGTGAGGCCAGCGGCGGTGAGCAGCTTTTCGACCTTGCCGAACAGCAGGAAGAGCTCGTCGTACTTCACAGTGCCCAGGCCGTTGACGATCGCCACCACGCGATCCCCCGCGTCCTCAGGCTTGTCCGCGAGCAGCTTCGAAACCAGAAGCTGTGCAAGCTCGGACGCGGTGGGCATCGGGTGCTCGGAGATGCCGGGCTCACCGTGGATTCCAAGGCCCAGGGACATCTGCCCGGCCGGCACGTGAAACAGCGGATCCTTGGCACCAGGCAGCGTACAACCGTCGAAAGCCACGCCGAGGGACCGGGTCCGGTAGTTTGTCTTGATGGCCAAACGCTCGACGTCGTCAAGGTTCAGTCCCGCTTCGGCGGCGGCACCGGCGATCTTGAAGACCGTCAGGTCGCCCGCAATGCCGCGGCGCTTCCCGAGTTGGTCGATGGGTGCACTGGCGATGTCGTCAGTAACGGTGACAGTGCGCGTTTCGATGCCCTCGGCGTTGAGGCGGAGCTGTGCCTGTCCGAAGTGCAGGACGTCGCCAGCGTAATTGCCGTAGCTGAGCAGAACCCCACCTCCGGCATTGGCCGCTTTGGCCACGCGGTATACCTGGCCGGCCGCCGGGGAGGCGAACATGTTGCCGCAGGCCGAGCCGGTTGCGAGACCGGGGCCGACCAATCCGGCGAAGGCCGGGTAGTGCCCGGAACCGCCGCCGACCACCAACGCCACTTGCCCGGCAGGTACTTCGGTGGAGCGGACCACGCCGCCATCCACCCTGGCAACATAGCCCCGGTTGGCAGCCACGAAGCCGTCCAGGGCTTCATCGGCAAAGTCTGCAGGGTTGTCGAAAATCTGTGTCATTCCTTAGACTCCTGCGAATTCTGTCGCGGGCTGTTGCCGGCCTTGCGCGACCTGGCTCGTGCCGAGTTTGTAACCCTCGGTCTTCGGCAGGACGTGACGGCGCAGGTATTCCTGGTTGCTGGCCGTGACGCTGAGCCCGTCGCCACCGTAATGCTCGGTGCAGAGGATGCCCTGGAAGCCGACCGAGAGAGCGAACTTGAATGCCTCGCGGTAGTTGATAAGACCGCTTTCCATGGGTGCGGGCATGGTGATGTAGCTGTCACGGGCCACATCTTCGTCGCGGATGTAATTCTTCATGTGCCAGTAGTTGGAGTACGGCAGGGTCTTGGCCACCATCTCGCGCCAGTCCTCGATGGGACGGTGCAGGCGGATCAGGTTACCCAGGTCCGGGTTGAGGCCGACGTTGTCCAGACCGATGTCCTGGACCAGCTGCACGGATGAATCAGCGGTGCCGAGGTAGGTGTCCTCGTACATTTCCAGGGAGATGAGGATGCCGGCTTCTGCTGCGTGCTTGCCAAGTTCGCGGAGGCGGGACACGGCGTTGCCCCACGCTTCCTTGTCCCCTACCGGGTCCTTGTAACCCTCCACCGTCCAGAACCACAACTGCTTCTGCTGCTCCCGCGTGATGGCCTGGTGAAGTCCGAAGGAGACAACCTCGCATCCGAGCTCCGCAGCGGCCTCGATGGTGCGGTGGCTGTAGGCGAGGTTGTCGGCCCAGTCCGTCTGGTGGATGACGCTTCGGCGGATTGCGGAGATGACTGGCACTCCGATTCCCACTTCGTCAGCCGTCTGCTTGAACTCGGTCAGGCGATCCGTACTGAGATCGCCCGGACGGACCCAGCTGTCGGTGAGGTCCGCGTTGGCAAAGCCCGCCTCTTTCACTTCCTGGAGGACGCCCGCCCACACGGAAGCATCGGCGTCGTTGATGTGCCGCCCCGCAGCGTCGGTGCCGGGGAACTGCAGGAGGGCCGCGGTGATGGGCCAATTCTCGGCGGTATACGCCATGGTGAACACTCCTTCGTGGAATCCTGTTTCCTATAGGATTTACGAACCAAGCAAAGCTGTCAACCCTTTTCGCGAAACTTCCTAGATCCTATATGTCATACATATGTCTGTGAAGGGGGTCACGCTGCACATGAAAAAGGCCCGCCGCGTTCGCGGCAGGCCCTTAGGGATCGGTGGGTGTTCAGTCTTCGGGCGCGTCAGCCATGGCCCTACCCCGCACCTTTTCCACGTGCTGGATCATTGCCTCCGCCGCTTTCCCCGGATCTCCGCTGGACATCGCGTCGAGCACGGCTTGGTGTTCGGCGATAGCCTGCTCCGCATCCGTGATACCCACTCCCCCAAACAACCGGAAGCGCTGGATCTGGCCGCCCAGTGTGTTGTAAGCGGCAAGGAGAAACTGGTTCCTGGCTTGCGCCGCGATCAACTGGTGGAAACGCTCGTCAGCCTCGAGGTAGCTGCGGTACTCGGCAAACGTACCGCCCCTGGGTGCCGTCTTGAGATCCTCAACAGCCTGCTTCAATGCGTCCAAGCCTTCCGAAGTCATTCGCTCGCACGCCAGGCGGGCATTCACAGGCTCTATGGAAAGCCGTGCTTCCATGAGTTCCGCGAAGTCCTCCCGCGTGAACACGGGGGCTACGCGATACCCCTTCAGCGCTACGCGCCGCACCATGCCCGTATGTTCCAGTCGCGCCAGCGCCTCACGTACCGGAGTGGGGGAAACGTCCAGTTCCCGCGCCATTCCGTCAATGCTGACGGCCGCCCCGGGTTCGAGCCGACCATCCATGAGCCATTCGAGGAGGGCTTCATAAACGTGATCGGCCAACACCTGGCGGCTGACGGGAAAGCCGGGGCGGGCAAGAGCCGGCGAAGGTTCAGACATGCCACAAATCCTATAGGAACGGGCGCGCACAAGCCCGGGACGTCTCCCGCACCAGCTATCTCACCCTGTCACATTCCGCCCCGACTCCCCCCAACTAGGTCGCAGCAGAGCGCGTTTTGAGCCGTCAAAACGCGCAGTGCTGCGACCTAGTTGGGCGGGCACACGTTAAAGCACGACGCCGGCACTCGCGTGAGTGCCGGCGTCGCGGTCTTGCTGGGGTTCTGCGTGGTTAGTTGGCGTAGAACGGGTAGTCCGTGTAACCCTTTGCGCCCTCGGCATAGAACGTGGACGCATCCGGCTCGTTGAGCGGGAGGCTTTCACGCCAACGGCGGGCGAGGTCCGGGTTGGCAATGGCTGGGCGGCCAACCACAACACCGTCCGCGAGGCCATCGGCCACCAATGCAAGAGCTTCCTCGCGCGTCGTGATTTGGCTGAAGCCAGTGTTCACCAGGAACGTGCCGTTGAAGCGTTCGCGAAGATCCTGGACCAGGGCGCCCTTGGGGTCGTGGTGCAGGATGCTGAGGTACGCCAGGTTGAGCGGCGCAATGGTCTCCACCAGCACTTCGTAGGTAGCGCGGACGTCGGCTGCATCCGTCTCGGCGATTCCCTGCACATTGTGTTCCGGGGAGATACGGATACCCACGCGGTTTGCACCCAGTGCCTCAACCACCGCATTGACGGTCTCGATCACAAAGCGCGCGCGGTTCTCCGGGGACCCACCATAGCTGTCGGTCCGGATATTGGAGTTGGGCGCAAGGAATTCGTGCAGCAGGTAACCGTTGGCGGAGTGGAGTTCCACGCCGTCGAATCCTGCCTCGATCGCGTTCTTGGAAGCAGTGACGATCTCCTGGATGACTGACGGCAGCTCATCGGTGCGGAGTTCGCGGGGCACCGGGTAAGGCTGCTTACCATTGGGCGTGCGGACTTCGCCCTCGATGGCAACAGCACTCGGGCCCACGATTTCGTGGCCGCCCGTGATGTCGGCGTGCGAAACGCGGCCACCGTGCATGATCTGGGCGAAGATGCGTCCACCCTCCGAGTGAACGGCGTCGGTGACCGTCTTCCAGCCTGCAATTTGCGCTTCCGTCACCAGGCCAGGCTGGCCCGGGTACGACTGACCAGCCGGCGTCGGGTATGTTCCCTCGCTGACGATCAAACCAAGGGACGCGCGCTGCCGGTAGTGTTCGGCGATCAGTGACCCCGGAACTCCCTCAGCACCGGCCCGCAGCCGGGTCAAAGGCGCCATCACGAGTCGGTTGGGAAGTTCAAGCTCACCGAGGGCCAAGGGGGAAAACAGCATGCGCAGTTCCTTTCAGAATGAATCAGGTTCATTCTGGGCAACTGTGCAGCGTCTGCAACTATTCCGCTTGAGAGGCAGATCACAGACTGTTTAGCCTTGGCCCCGCAGCTTCATGGCGTCGTCGAAGCATTCGCAAAGGGCCAGCACGGCAACCAGGTGCGCTTCTTCAGCATGCGGCGGATCAGTGTCGATGCAGATCGCCTCGTTGACCGCCTGGGCAAGGTCTTTGGACTCCTTGCCGGTCAACGCCCAAACACGTGCTCCGGCGGCTTTGGCAGCGGCAGCGGCCTCCCGGAGATCATCCGTGATTCCCTTCGCAGCGAGCAACACCACGATGTCGCCGCGGCGAACCTGCCCTCGAATCTGGTCGCTGATGCTTGCGCGGTCGCCGTCATTGGCGCTATTGCTGACAGATATGGCCTTGAAGGCAGAACCATCGCCGGGCGAACCATAATTGGCATCGTGGGCCGCCAGTTCGGAGGTGAATCTCTGTGCCTCGTGGGCAGAGCCATCGCTGCCGGCAGCAAAAACGCTTCCGCCACGAAGACGGACACGGGCCAGTTCCTCACCCCATTCAGCGAGCCGCGACGATTCACGGCGCAGGGCCGCTACCGCGGGGCCGATCTCGCCCAAATGGCCAAGAACGACGTCAACTGCATGCCTCTTTTGCCTTGAATCCGTCGGGCGCACCACCTGTCCCGGTCGCCTTACCACGATGCTCACTTCCTGCCTCCGTTTCACCGTAGGAACTTACACGTTCCTATCTCCGTCCCGCCTGGAACTGTCCCGCACAGAGTCGTCCCGCAAAGGCTCTTCCCTGACACTTTCCCGTGCCGAGCGATCCCGTGTTAGCCGTTCGTCACGCGAACCCATGTCACGGTCACGTTCACGATCGGTGTCGTTCTCCCGGTCGCGGCCGGTCCTGACATCGGGGTCCACCTTGTCGGCATGGCGCAGGTGCTCCTCAACGCGGCCACTGGCTTCTTCGGCCTTTTCCGCGTGCCGGTCGGCTTCGCGCCGGAGCCGGTTGGCCTCGACTTCTGCCTGAACGGCAGCTGCTTCGGCTTGTGCCGACTGGGCCTTCGCCTGGTGTGCGCCGACGGCTTCCTGGTCTGCCTTCTCGCGCAGTTCCCCTGCCCGACGGCGATTGAGCTCGGTCTTCTTCTTACGCCCAACTACTACCGCAATAATCACAGCTGCGACTACGACGACGGCCAACACGATGATCAATACCAGTTGTCCTGTGTCCATGTGGATTGCCTCCCTCGCGAACGGCTTTGTTTGGGCGCCGCCCCTAGCCCATGCTGTGCTTAGTACCCAAAGTTGTACCCATCCCGTGCTCGTTCCAAACGCTTTATGATCACGTGGACAGCTATCTCCTCTCAGCTTAACACCAATTATCAGGTTACTTACTAAGTGGCGCGCGCAGGTGACCCGGGACGGTCGCTGCGGACCGCCGTCGTTCTACTGCTGCAAAATCAGGCGCGTTTAGCTGCCCGTCGGCTCTGGATGCTCCCTGGCGCGCTTCTCCTCCGGCGTCTCGCCGCTTTCATCAGGGATGAAGGTAGGGTCCACTTCGGTAGTGAAGTCACCCGTCCCGGCGCTGCTGCCCTCATGCTCGACGTCGGCAGGTACCGCGGGCTTTGAGGCTTCAGCGGGCGCTGCGCTTTCGGAAGACGTTTGGTCCGGTTCGCTCAATGCTTCGCTCATAGCCTCAATCTAGGCCCGGCATCCGGGGCTGTCGAGGCTACCGAAGACCTTGTGCGCCGCTGCCAACTCTGCTTCGCTGGGAAGGTCTCCTGCAGCGCGGGACACCTCCAGCCCCCAAAGCAGGGAGAGCGATTGTGAAAGCAGTGACGTGGCAAGGAAGACGCTCAGTGAGCGTTATTGATGTCCCCGATCCCACTATCCAGGAACCCACGGATGTCATCGTCCGAATAACATCTTCAGCCATTTGCGGCTCGGACCTGCACCTCTATGAAGTCCTGGGCCCCTACATGCACAAGGGCGACGTCATCGGCCACGAGCCCATGGGAATCGTCGAAGAAGTGGGTCCGGAGGTCCACCGGCTCAAGAAGGGCGACCGGGTAGTTGTGCCCTTCAACATCTCCTGCGGCCGGTGCTACATGTGCAACCAAGGCCTCCAGTCGCAGTGCGAAACCACGCAGGTCAAAGCCAAGGGCACAGGGGCCGCACTCTTTGGATACTCCGAACTCTATGGCTCTGTCCCGGGTGGCCAAGCACAGTACCTGCGTGTGCCTTTCGGGGACTATGGGCCCATCAAAGTAGATTCAGACCTCCCCGATGAACGCTATCTGTTCCTCTCGGACATCCTGCCCACTGCGTGGCAGGCCGTGGAATACGCGAACGTCCCCGAGGGCGGCACGTTGGCGGTTATGGGACTCGGCCCCGTGGGCCAGTTCGCCTCCAGAATTGGCCTCCACAAGGGTTTCCGTGTCATTGGCGTAGATCCCGTTCCCGAGCGCCGGGCCATGGCGGAAGAACATGGGGTGGAGACCATGGACTACAGCCCGGACGTTGCAGCCCAGATCCGCGAACAGACCCTCGGCCGGGGCCCGGACGCGGTAGTGGATGCAGTGGGCATGGAAGCCCACGGCTCCCCGGTGGCATCATTCCTGCACCGGGCGGTTTCCCTGCTCCCTGACAAGCCGGCGCAGGTAGCCATGGAGACGATGAGCGTGGACCGCCTTGCTGCCCTCCACACAGCTGTGGATATGGTGCGCCGCGGCGGCACCGTTTCACTCAGCGGCGTTTACGGTGGCCAGGCCGATCCCATGCCGCTGATGACCATGTTCGACAAGCAAGTCCAACTCCGCATGGGGCAATGCAACGTCCGCAACTGGACTGACCAGCTGCTCCCCTTGGTAGAGGACGACGCCGATCCGCTGGGAGTCATGCATCTGGTCACCCACACTGGTGGTTTGGACGATGCACCGGACTTGTACGAGAAATTCCAGAAGAAGCAGGACGGCTGCATCAAGGTGGTGCTCAAGCCCTGATTTCGTGAAGGATCTCATTGATGGAACTGCCTGGCTGGCTATACCGGCTGGATACCAGGAGGCTCCCTATGCGAGGTGCCTCCCGCCGGTAACCCCAATAACCGAGCCGGAAATGTAGCTGGACTCCTCTGTCGCAAGGAGCACATACGTCGCGGCAAGTTCAGCAGGCTGACCGGCCCGGCCGAGGGGTGTGTCCTGCCCGAACTTTACGATCTTTTCCTCCGGCTGGGTTGGTGGCTGCAATGGGGTCCACACCGGCCCCGGAGCAACCGCATTGACCCGGATTCCCTTAGGACCGAGGGACTCTGCCAACGAGAACGTCATGCTGTTGATGGCTGCCTTGGTGGCGGCATAATCAATGAGCGAGGGACTCGGATGGTAGCCCTGGATCGATGAGGTGTTGATGATCGATGACCCCGGCTGCAAATGAGGCAAGGCCGCCTTGGTAAGCCAGAAGAGCGCATAGACGTTGCTCTTGAAGGTCCGGTCGAACTGTTCGCTGGTGAGGTCTTCGATCCCCTCGCTGGTAGTCATTTGGAAACCTGCGTTGTTGACCAGGACATTCAGCCCATCAAATTCCTCGATGGTTTGGGCGATGACTTCCTGGCAGAATTCCTCGTCCCGCAGATCCCCCGGCAGCGCGAGGGCACGGCTGCCCGCGGCCTCGATCAACTGGACGGTCAATTCGGCGTCCTGTTCCTCTTCCGGCAAATACGTGAACGCCACATCTGCGCCTTCACGGGCGAAGGCAATCGCCACGGCTTTCCCAATCCCGCTGTCGCCGCCTGTAATCAAGGTCCGGAAACCCATCATCCGGTGATGGCCCACGTAACTTTGCTCCCCGTGATCCGGGCGCGGAATCATTGCCTCGGTCCAGCCCGGGTAGTCCTGGGTTTGCGGTTCGAACTCCCCCGACGGATACATCGTCCGTGGATCTGATGCCTCTTCAGGATCCTCCGCCGGGTTCAGGACGTGGTTTTCCAGCGCCATCACGATGTCCTCGTCGAGGTCGGTTGTTGACTCGACCTGCCCGGCCTCTTCATTCCGCTCATCCTGTGCCATGCCTCATTCTAAGCACCCTGACTATTCGCGTGCAGCGTCAGCCCAACTAGGTCGCATTAGATGCCGTTTTGAGGGCCCAAAACGACATCTAATGCGACCTACTTGGGGCAGCGCGCCTATTTTTGAGCCGGCAGCACCAGTGCGCCTGACTTATCCGTGGGCAAGGCAAGGGAAGAGATGAAGCGGGGTTCGCCGTCGGGACCGTCCTGGCCTGAGCGGAGCATGTCCGGGCGTTCGAACTCAAGTCCGGTGATGTGGCAGAGGAGCTTCTCGTCGCTGGGGTTTCCGTCGGCGTCGAACATGGGAAGGTCAATCCCGTCATCGGCGCGGCGGAGGTAGTAGCGGCCACGCGTCGCCAAAGCCAGGACCGGGGGAAGTACCAAAGCAAGGACGACGGCGAAAATTGGCGAGTACGGCTGCACTCCGGCACCGAAAGCCCCAAAGAAGACCGCGATGGACACCCCCGCCGACACCAGCATGGAAACGAAACCGACCGGGTTGACGGCGTAAAGCATGCCCCGGCGGAACTCAGGAACCTTGGGCGAGATCTTCAGGAGGTACTTGTTGATGGCGATATCGGAGGCGACTGTGACCACCCAGGCCATGGCGCAGTTGGCGTAGAAGCCAAGGATCGTGTTGAGGAACTCGAACATGTTCGACTCCATGAGGACCAATGCGATCACCAGGTTGACCACCACGAACACCATGCGGCCCGGGTAGGTCTTGGTGATGCGGGTGAACGAATTAGTCCAGGCAAGCGAGCCGGAATAGGCATTGGTGACGTTGATCTTGATCTGCGAGATGACCACCAACACAACGGCAAGGGACATCGCGAGCCACGCAGGCATCATCTCCTGGTACACGCCCAGGAACTGGTGGACTGGTTCGTTGGCGTGCACGGACGCGGCGGGGTCCAGCCGGGCGATCAAGTAAATGGCAATAAACATGCCCACGACCTGCTTGATGGCACCGAAAATAACCCAACCGGGTCCGGCAAGAATTACGGCACGCCACCAAGCGCCTTTGTTCTCCGCGGTCTTGGGTGGCATGAAGCGCAGGTAATCGATCTGCTCGGCGATCTGGGCCATCAGCGAAAGGCAAACACCGGCAGCCAGCATCACGGAGGCAAGGTTGGTCCCGCCCCCGCCCGAAGCACCGGTGTACGCGAAGAAGGCGTCGATGCTCTCCGGGTGTGACAGCAGCAGATAGCCAACGGGAACCACCATGAGCAGCAGCCACAAGGGCGTGGTCCACACTTGCAAAGTAGCAAGGGTCTTCATCCCGTAGATCACCAACGGAATGATGATGATGGTGGACACGGCATAGCCAAGCCATTGCGGGACGCCAAGCCCCAATTGCAGGCCCTGGGCCATGATGGAGCCCTCGAGGGCAAAGAAGATAAAGGTGAAGGTCGCGAAAATGATGTTCGTGACCACTGAACCGTAGTAGCCAAAGCCTGACCCGCGCGTGATGAGGTCGAGGTCGATGTTGTAGCGGGCGGCGTAGTAAGCCAGAGGAAAGCCCGTGGCGAAGATGATCACTGCGGCCACGATGATGCCGACGATCGCGTTCACGGTGCCGTAGGCGATGCCGATGTTTGCCCCGATCGAGAAGTCAGCCAGGTAGGCGATCCCGCCCAGCGCACTGGTCGCCACCACACCCGCGCTCCACTTCCGGTAGGAGCGCGGGGCGAACCGGAGCGTGTAGTCTTCCAGGCTCTCCTTCGCCGCGCTCATCGCATCGGCGTTCCCCGCCGTCGTAGCTCTTTGGGTGTCTGTCAGAACGTCGCTCATCCGGGCTCACTTTCAAGATTCGTGGTCGGTGCTTCGCCAACGACGCTAGTCACGCGGCGGGTCAAATCAGTCACAACGATGTTTCACAGCTGTAACTTCTGCACCAGCTCTTTCACCCCTAAGCCATAAGGGCGCTCCAAAAACCGTGAGTCCACTTTGTGCGGACCCCACAAAATCGCGTAACGCGCCCACGGATACCGTCAAGTCCATGACGACCCAAACAACTGATCGAACCCCAGCAGGCGCTGCCTACGCCATCCTGGACATCGCACGCGAGCAGGTCCTTGAGCGTGGTGAAGGCCTCAACGAAGCCCAACTTGTGGAGATCCTCCAACTTCCTGACGAAGCGATACCCGCGGCCATGCAGCTCGCCCACGAGGTCCGGCTGAAGCACTGCGGCGAGGA
Organism: Arthrobacter sp. 1088; assembly: GCF_031455315.1. Taxonomy (NCBI): domain Bacteria; kingdom Bacillati; phylum Actinomycetota; class Actinomycetes; order Micrococcales; family Micrococcaceae; genus Arthrobacter; species Arthrobacter sp. 1088. The sequence goes on along the minus strand of NZ_JAVDSM010000003.1, from coordinate 234,761 downwards.
CGTCGAGGTTGAAGGCATCATCTCCATCAAGACCGGCGGCTGCCCTGAAGACTGCCACTTCTGTAGCCAGTCCGGCCTGTTCGATTCCCCTGTCCGAGGCGTCTGGTTGGATATCCCCGAGCTGGTGAAGGCCGCCAAGGAAACAGCCGCCACCGGCGCCACGGAGTTCTGCATCGTCGCAGCTGTGCGTGGCCCGGACATCAAGCTCATGAACCAGATCAAGTTCGCGATTGACCGCATCAACGAGGAAGTTGAGATCAACATCGCCTGCTCCCTGGGGATGTTGACCCAACGCCAGGTCGACCAGCTGGCCGAGTGGGGCGTCCACCGCTACAACCACAACCTCGAAACCGCCCGCAGTTACTTCCCCGAGGTCGTCACCACACACAGCTACGAGGAACGGCTGGACACCTGCAACATGGTCAAGGCCGCCGGCATGGAACTGTGCTGCGGCGCCCTGATCGGCATGGGCGAAACCCTGGAGCAGCGGGCCGAACTCGCCGCCCAGCTGGCGGCTTTGGAACCGCACGAAGTTCCGCTGAACTTCCTCAATCCGCGCCCTGGAACGCCGCTGGAAAACCAGGGCATCATGGACGGCAAGGACGCCCTCCGCGCCATCGCCGCCTTCCGGCTCGCCATGCCCCGCACAGTGCTCCGCTACGCTGGCGGCCGCGAACTGACCCTCGGGGATCTCGGAACCCGCGATGGCTTGCTCGGCGGCATCAATGCCGTGATCGTGGGCAACTACCTCACCACCTTGGGCCGCCCCGCCACCGCCGACCTGAACCTCCTGGTGGAGCTCAACATGCCCATCAAGGAACTCCAGAAGTCACTATGACCGCGGTTGGCGCAATGACGGCGGACTACTGCGGGCATTGCGGGGGCGCGCTTGCCGGCACCCAAGGCGAGCGCCCGACGTCGGACCCCCACCCGACATCGGACCCCCACCCGACATCGGACCCCCACCAGGGCTGCCAACAACGGTTGGCGATGGAACCGCCCAGGTATTGTGCGCAGTGCCGCCGCCGGATGAAGGTCCAGGTGACGCCGCTGGGATGGTCGGCAGAGTGCTCGCGTCACGGACGGTTGTCCCGATGACGTCGCTGATCGAGCGGGAGTCCCTGATCGAGCGAGGTTCCTTGATCGAGCGCGATCGGGCGAGCCTGTGGCATCCTTACGCTCCGGCGTCCGGGACGCTGCCGCTCTGGGAAGTTGAAGCGGCCGACGGCGTGGCGCTGCGGCTTCGGGACGAGGACGGCCGAAGGCATGAGGTACTGGATGCAATGTCGTCGTGGTGGTCGGTGATCCATGGGTATCGCCATCCTGTGCTGGATGCCGCGGTTCAGCGCCAGTTGGAGTCCTTCAGCCATGTGATGTTCGGTGGGCTGACGCATCAGCCTGCAGTGGATCTTGCGGAGAACCTGCTGGCGCTGGCACCAGGCGAGCCCGGCCGTCGGTTGGAGCGCGTGTTCCTGGCTGATTCCGGTTCCATCTCAGTGGAGGTTGCCCTGAAGCTGGCGGTGCAGTTCCAAACAGCGTCCGGGCGTCCACAACGGCAGCGTTTCCTGACGGTCCGCGGCGGCTATCACGGCGACACGTTCGCGGCGATGGGCGTGTGTGATCCCGTTGACGGTATGCACTCCGCGTTCCCTGGCTTGCTGGCGGATAACGTGTTCGCGCCGCGTCCTCCAGCCGCGGCGACGGCCAGCCCAGCAGTTATCAGTGAGTGGCGGACATCAGTTGAGGAGCTGGCACGTGAGCATTCCAACGAGCTCGCCGCGATCATTGTGGAACCTGTCCTGCAAGGGGCCGGAGGGATGTTCATCTACCCGGCAGAGTGTGTGCGAATCCTCCGTGAGGTGGCTGACGAGTATGGCCTGCTGCTCATCCTGGACGAGATCGCCACTGGTTTCGGACGAACAGGCGAGTTGTTCGCGGCGAACCATGCCGGCGTTGTCCCGGACATGCTATGCGTCGGCAAGGCGCTCACGGGTGGGTACATGACGCTGGCCGCAACGTTGTGCACGGGTGAGGTTGCCCAGATGGTCTCCAATCGTGGTGCTGGGGCACTACTTCACGGCCCCACGTTCATGGGCAACCCGCTCGCATGTGCCGTGGCCAACGCGAGCCTCGGACTACTGCGGGACGGGGATTGGTGTGCGGACGTTGACCGCGTAGGCGCAGGCCTCGCGGAGGGCTTGGCCCCGGCGTTGGGGCTCGACGGCGTCAGGGACGTCCGCACGATCGGGGCGGTGGGCGTCATTGAGTTGGCGGACGCGGTGGATGTCGCTGCAGTGACCCGGGCTGCCGTGGAGCATGGCGTGTGGGTCCGCCCGTTCCGCAACCTCGTCTATACGATGCCGCCGTACATCAGCTCAACCTCCCAGATCAGGACCATCACCGCGGGCATGGTGGCGGCAGTCTCCGCCGCCGCAGAGAGGATGGGGGCCAGAGCATGAGCGTCTCCATGACCACTTGGTTGGAACAACAGGCAGAGGTCCGCGAGCGCCGGGGGCTGGTGCGGAGGCCGACAGTGCGCGACGGCGCCCGCGCCAGTGACCGCGCCCGCGCCAGTGAAGGCGCCCGCGGCAGTGATAGCGGCAGCCACCGCGGGATGATCGACCTCGCCAGCAACGACTACTTAGGCCTGTCCACCGACCCGCGTATGGCGGCAGCTGCCATGGACGCGATCAGGCGCTGGGGCACTGGCGCTGCATCGTCCCGGTTGGTCACCGGCACCACGGAGCTGCATCTTGAGTTGGAGCACCGTCTTGCCCTGTTCACCGGAGCGGAAGCTGCGTTGGTGTTCTCCTCCGGCTACCTCGCCAACCTGGGTGTCACCACGGCTTTGGGTGGTCCCGGAACGTTGATTGTGGCGGATGAGTACTGCCATGCCTCGTTGATCGATGGTTTGAGGCTGAGCCGCTCCGAGGTGCGGGAATTCAAGCACAATGACGCTGCGGATGCGGCACGCCTCCTGGCGGACCGGACACAGCCGCGGGCCCTTGTTGTTGTGGAGTCCATCTACAGTGTGGGCGGGGATGCCGCTCCCCTGCAGGAGTTGTTCAGCCTGGCCCAGGAACACGATGCCGTTCTGCTGGTCGACGAGGCACACAGCCTGGGCGTTGCCGGCGTTGGCGCCTTTCAGGGGCGCGGTGCGGTCGCGGGCACCAGCCTGGCGGACCATCCGGGCGTTGTCCGCACGGCCACCCTGTCCAAAGCATTGGGGAGCCAGGGCGGGGTGGTGCTCGGTTCCAGGCTGCTGCGGGAGCACTTGGTGAACCGTTCGCGGAGTTTCATTTTCGACACCGCGTTGGCCCCGCCCGCAGCGGCTGCTGCCATGGCCGCCGTCGGGATCATCCGGCAGGAACCTTGGCGCGCCGCGGCCGTCCATAACAACGCAGCCGCTCTCGCCGCCCGACTGCAACCCGCGCTGGAACTCCCAGCCGCCGTCGAGCGGTGTGCCGGAGCGGTGCAATCCATCCCCATGCCATCAGCGGAAACTGCCTTGGCAGCGAGCCAGGCCGCGTACGCTTCCGGCGTCCAGGTGGGCTGTTTCCGGCCACCATCGGTGCCGGACGGAATCTCCCGCCTGCGACTCACGGCCCGTGCCAATCTCACCCCCACCGACCTCGACCACGCCTGCGCAGTGCTGCGCGACATCCTGGAGCGAACCTCATGAAACTTCCCCGCATCATCCTGGTGACCGGTACCGATACCGGCGTCGGGAAAACCATCACGACGGCGGCATTCGCGGCGGCCCTCAAACAACGCGGCTGCTCGGTAGCGGTCTACAAGCCCTGCCAAAGCGGCAACGTGGACGGCGATTCGGACTGCGCGGAAGTAGTGCGGCTTGCCGGCCCGCTTACGGCCGAGGCCGGCATCGTACTCGAACAGCCGTTGGCTCCCGTCCCCGCGGCTGCCTGTGATGAGGTGGTGCTGCCGCAGCTTGCTTCGCATGCCCGGCGAATCCGTGCACTGGCCAACACGCACGACCACGTCCTTGTGGAAGGTGCAGGTGGGGTGCTTGTTGAGTTGGACCACGACGGCGGGACGCTGGCTGACCTGGGCACCCTCCTGGGCGATTCGGCTGGCTTCGCCGTGGTGGCACGGCCGTCGCTGGGCACGTTGAACCACACGGCGCTGACGCTTGAAGCCCTCGATCGGCGGGGCCTGCCGGTGGTCGGTGTTGTGCTTGGCAGCTGGCCTGCTGTCCCTGGCGCTGTGGAGCGCAGCAACCGCGCCACCATCTCCGGCTGGCCTGTGCCGCTGCTGGGTGCTATCCGGCAGGAAGCCGCCGGAATGGACCCGGGCGTGTTCCGCGAACACGCGGCCTCCTGGCTTGCCGGGGTGCCGGCATGAGCACCGTTACTACATGCCCCTATAAGGTGCTGCGCGATCCGGACACCGTCCGCGAGGTCCTTCACCGGCCCGAAGACTTCAGCCCTGCCAATGCGCTTCTGGCAGTGACACCCCTGAGCGGTCAGGCTCTCCGCGTCCTGCAGAAAGCGCGCTTCGCCCTTCCACCCGTTCTGGCCAGCAACCACTCCCCCTCACATGCAGCTATCCGCAAGGTAGTGGCGGGCTTCTTCACGCCTGCCAAGGTGGCCGCCATGGAACCGCGCATCCGGCAGCTCTCCAGGGAGTCGGCCGCGGCCGCAGCCCAGGACCTTGGTTCTGCGGGAAATGTCGATTTGGTGCAGGCAGTAGCCGCGTATCCGCCGGCAGTCATCATGTTGGAGATGCTGGGGCTTCCTGTCCGCGACCTCCCCCGGTTGAAGGCGTGGAGCCTGGACTCCCTTGAGTTGTTCTGGGGCTGGCCGGATTCTGAACGGCAGCTCGAGCTGGCCCAGACCGCGGCGGACTTCTACACCTGGCTGCGGGAGCTGGTCCTGGAATCGGTGGAGGCACCGATAGTTCCCGGCGCAACAAACCTGTTCAGGGCACTCGCAGACCACGGACTCAGCACGCCGGAGATCTGTTCCTTGGGCTACTTCCTGCTCATCGCGGGCCAGGAGACCACTACGCAGCTCATCAGCACCACGCTGTTCCGTCTGGCCGAGGGCTCGCGCGGAATCTCCTGGGACGAAGCCTCCTCCAGCGCCAAAGCCCGCGGGATTGTTCGTCATGTGCTGGCTACCGAGTCTTCCGTGCCCACTTGGCGGAGGGTGGCCGCCCGCGATACCGAGCTTAACGGCGAGCACATCCTTGCGGGCGAGGAAATCCTGGTGGAGCTGACCGGGAACCACGGCTTTCCGTGGGCAGCCGGTGAAGGCAGCGGTGAGTCTGCCGGGGAAGCCACCGACCATCAGGGACCCACGCCCTACGGCTTGGCCTTCGGCTCCGGAATCCATCGCTGCCTTGGTGCCAAACTCGCCGAGCTGGAGACCGTCGTCGTGGTTCAGGAAACTACCGCGGCGCTGAACGGGGTCCGGCTCGGGGACCCCAACCCCGAATGGCTCCGTTTGCTATCGTTCCAGGCTCCCCGGACCGTGACAGTAATCCCTGGGTAGGCTGGACTGTATGGGCGAGAGCCGGGACTTGCTGACGCCGGAGCAGCGTAGCCGAAACATGTCCAGGATCAGGGGCAAAAACACCAAGCCCGAGTTACTGGTCCGCAAACTCCTGCATGCCAAGGGGTACCGCTACCGGTTGCATGGGCAAGCCGGCGGGACCAAGCTGCCGGGTCGGCCGGATCTGGTGTTCTCCGGCCGTCGTAAGGTCATTTTCGTCAACGGCTGTTTCTGGCACTTCCATGATTGCAGGGCTGGCCTGCACTCCCCCACTGCCAATGCGGCCTTCTGGGAAACCAAGCGCACGCGGACCCGTGAACGCGATCAGATACAGAGGGAACAGCTGCGCGCTGCCGGCTGGGACGTGCTGACGGTGTGGGAGTGCGAGTTGCGGGACCGCTCAGTCCTCGAAGAACGGCTGACGGGGTTCCTGGAGGGGCCGTTGGAGGGCCATTCGCCCTATGGCGCCTTCGGCCCGGCATGCCCGGCGGACCCAGCGGAGTCCGATTGATCAGCGCTGTTGTGTGAACCTTGCTCCCACAACGCATACGCCGACGTTCCACCAATACCCAGCAGCACCGTCAGGCACAACACGATGATGACCATGAGCCCCGCTGAGGGCCGAACATCACCGTTCATGCTGATTTCCAATCCTTTACCCACGCCTTGATCCCCCACTTCGGCGATTACTCCATTTCCTTTACTTACTTTCAGCGACTTCGATCAAGACTCCCTCTGAGTCCGCTCAAGATTGGATCAAGCTTTCGCTTTCGGGCATTTCGATAGTTCCCCGGGACCTACTGTTGAATCGTGCATCTATTGTTCGGAGGCGGGAGGGGTTTGGTGTCTGAGTATGACGAGTGCACAGACTCACTGGTTGATCCCACCGTCCTCACCGAACTCCAGGCAGAGCTTGGCGGAGACCGGTCCATCGTCACCAGGTTCGTCCGTAACTACATCGATCTCCTGCCGTGGCGGGTTGGCCGCCTGCATCACGCACTGAACAACCTGGACATTGAAGACGCCATGGACGCGGTACTGAGCCTGAAGACTTCAAGCCACATGGTGGGGGCCATCTGCATGCGCCGCTTGGCCACGGAGTTGGAAATCAGCATCAGGCTCCTCCCCAACGCCGGTCACCTTCAGGAACTGAGGGAGCAAGTGCAGACGATCGAGGCCTTCGTGTTCGGTACGATTTGCGAACTGCAACCCTCGATCTCGTAAAGATCTTCACGAAAATAAAGAAAACCATTGACTCGCTAAAAATCTTCACTATAGTTGTGTGAGTTAGCTCACCAACGAAGGATGCGGCAATGATTACCGAGACTCCTGCACCGCCAGCCACCAGCGAACTGCTGGCAACTGTGGGGAACAAGGTGCGCACCATGCGCAAGGCAAAGGGCATGACCCTCGCCCAGCTCTCGGACATCACCGGCCTCAGCCAGGCGATCGTCAGCCAAATCGAACGCGGAATGGCCAACCCTTCCTTCACCACCCTCGCCCAATTGGCCCACGGCCTGGACATCCCTGTAGGGAGATTCTTCATTGGCCAGGACCAATCCACCTCACCTGTGGTCCGCAGATCCGAGCGACGCAACCTCAAGAACGTCACCCGTGAATCCGTGGGCGAAGCTGTACATGAATTGCTGACTCCCAACCGCGACGGAAGCATTGAAGCGCAGTGGATCAGCACGCCCCCAGGGCATGACACCAGCGCCACCCCTTTTACCCACAGTGGTGAAGAGTTCTGCTACATCATTTCCGGCCGTAAGGACGTCTATCTGGACGGCGTCTGCTACAGCCTGGAAGAGGGCGACTCGATCACCTACTCCTCAGAAATCCCCCACTGGTACAAAAACAGCTACGAAGAGGTATGCGTAGCCATCTGGGTCAACGCACCACACGCGTGGTAACACTGCCGCCCCTTAACGGCGCCAGCGTTTTCCCTTAACTGTCCGGACACGAACCGTGGCCGCAGACAATCCTTGCCACTTTCGCACGAAGCGCTTCCTCCAACAGGCGTTCCTGCGTCATACCCTCCCACGCCCTCCGGGGCGTCAGCGTAAGGACACTTCCATGCTCAACACCCAAACGACGGACAACGCCGTCCCGTCACCAAGCACCAGCCACTCCTCCCCCACAAAGAACCCAAAGTTCACTCCGCAGGTCCGCAAGGGACTGTTGGGGCTGGGCCTCGGCAACGCCCTTGAATGGTACGACTGGATGGTCTTCGGCCTCCTGTCAGCCTTCATCGGCCCGAACTTCTTCCCCAACACAGAGCCACTCTCCGCCACCCTGAATGCATTGGCCGTGTTCGCCGTCGGGTTCGCCTTCCGCCCTCTAGGCGGCATACTGCTGGGGACGCTCGCAGACCGGATCGGCCGGCGTCGGGTCATGCTGTTGTCCATCATGCTCATGGCCGGCACCACGCTGATCATTGCCATCACGCCCAACTACGCCACCATTGGCGCCTGGGCCGGCATCATCCTACTGGTGTGCCGCATCCTGCAGGGTATCTCCACAGGAATCGAAGCCCCACTCTCCACCTCCCACGCTGTGGAGCTCGCTCCGGAAGGCCGCGAAGGCTACGTAGCCGGCATCATGTCCTTCTACGTGAACATCGGCATCCTCCTGGCCTCGCTGGTGAGTTTCCTCTGCAGCCTTGTCCTCGGCGGCGCAGCCATGGCGGATTGGGGCTGGCGCGTACCGTTCATCATCGGCGCAGCCTTCGGTTTTGTGGTCCTCTACCTTCGCCGCTCCCTGCCGGAGACGCTCAAGGCCGAGGAAATGGCCACGAACACGCCGCGTGCCGTGTGGTCCGGAGTCCGTAAGCACTGGCTCTCCGTCCTTGCCATCATCTTCGTGGTGGGTGCCGCACAGGCCTACAACTACGCCTGGAACGTTGGCCTTCCCACCGCAGCCCGCAGCGGTTTCAAGGAAAATCCCACCGCGGTCTTCGCCCTCACCACCATCCTGGCCGTCATCCTCGTAGTGGGCAGTTGGGTCATCGGCAAGCTGGCCGACGGCAAAGCAATGTCCCGCTGGTTCCTGGTGACCCGCATCCTCGCCATCCCGTCCGTGTTCCTCATGCTGATGTACGTCCAGCCGGGCATTGGCGGATTCGCAGCGGTCCTCCTGGGTGGCTCGATCGTCCTGGTCCTGAACATGACCCTGTACAACGTGGTCAGCTCGTCCCTGATGCCCAAGAACATCCGCGGCACCGGCGTTGCGCTGGGCTACGGCATCGGCGTCGCCCTCTTCGGCGGCACTGCCTCCTACCTTCTGGTCTGGTTCCAATCCCTGAACCTCACCTGGGTCTTCCCGGTCTACGTGGCCGTCCTCTCCATCCTCAGCATCGTTTTCTACCTCGCCGCACGCCGCTCCAACGGCCTCTTCGTCGGAAAGTAAGGACTTCATCATGAACTCGCTTGAACTCAGCACTACGACGGCGGACCTCACCGCCCCGGTCATCTCACGGTCCGACGTCCTGGTAGTCGGTGGTGGTCCTGCAGGCGTGGCGGCCGCAGTCACCGCGGCTCGCTCCGGCGCAAAGGTCACGCTCCTGGAACGCTACTCGTCCTTGGGCGGACTCGCTTCCGGCGGCATGGTCCTGGTGCTCGATGACATGATCAACGGCCAGGAAATCACCGTCACCGGCATCGTCTCCGAATACGTGGAGCGCCTCCAGAAGCTGGGCTTGGCGATCGTCCCGCCCGCCGATGACCGCAAGACCTCCGAGGAACTCTGGAACAAGTGGGGCCGCTACGGCACCTTCGACTTCCACTCCCACACCAACCCGAAGCCCATCTGCTATGCCGCCGCTTTCGATCCCGACGGCTGGAAGCGCGTCTCCAACGACCTCGTCCGCGAGGCCGGCGTGGACCTCCGACTGCACTCCTGGTTCTCCCGTCCCATCGTGGACAACGGCGTGATCAAGGGCGTCATCTGCGAAACGAAACTCGGTCCGCAGGCCTTCATGGCCGACGTCGTGATCGACACCACCGGCGACATCGACGTCGCCTCCCGCGCCGGCGCCAGCTATGCCAAGGACAACTACCTCACCACGCTGGTCTTCCGTTTGGGCAACGTGGATACGAACGCGGCCGAAGCCTTCGAACAGGCCAACCCCAAGGAAGCCCGGGCCATCAACCGTAAGATCAAGCGCCTCCTCGGCGGCGCCTGGGAACTGTGGTGGCTCAAGACACCCATCGACGGCGTGGTCTGGTGCAACGCCCCGCACATGTCCGGTTTCGACGGCGTCGATCCCGCCGACATGACTGCCGCGGAGTTCGCAGCCCGGGACCGGATCTCCGAGGCCGTGGAGTACGTCCGTGCGAACCTGCCCGGCTTCGAAAACTGCTACATGCTGGATGTCGCCTCCCAAATGGGTGTCCGCCAGACCCGGCTCCTGCAGGGCGAGTACGTCATGACCAAGGACGACGTCACCCAGCGCCGCCACTTCGCGGACACCGTTGCCCGCGGCCGTGACTACTACTACCCGTACCGCTCGCTGCTCCCCAAGGAAGTGGACCAGCTGCTGGTGGCCGGCCGCCACTACTCCGCCACCCCTGAGGCACAGAAAATGTCGCGCGAGATCCCGCCCTGTATGGCAATGGGACAGGCCGTCGGCGTTGCAGCGGCCCTCGCCGTGGAAAACAACGTGTTGGTCCGCGACGTCTCCGCGCTGGATATCCAGCAGGGCATGCGCCGGCATGGTGCTGACCCAGGCGACGTCCCGTCGTCGAACGCTACCGTCGACGCAACAGCAGCGGTGCCGGCATGAGCACCGTGATTCTGGAACAGACAGCGGAAAGCACGACGGCGGCACTCGCCGCCGGGGCTCCGTTACACACGCCGCTTCCGCTGGACGGCATCAAAATCGTGGACTTCACACAGGTGTTCATGGGCCCGTCCTGCACCCAGCTGCTGGGCGATTACGGTGCGGACATCATCAAGGTGGAACGTCCCGGCGCAGGCGACATTTCCCGAAATTCCTTCCCGGACCAGGACGGCCAGGACAACCCGATCTTCCTGTCCATCAACCGGAACAAGCGCAGCGTCTCCGTGGATACCCGCACTGAGGAAGGGCGCGAGGTGCTGCACCGGCTCATGGCTGATGCGGACGTGGTGGTCAGCAACTTCCGCTCCGGAGTCATGGAACGGATGGGCTTCGGCTACAAGGAGCTGAAAGCTGCGAACCCGGGAATCATCTGGGCCTCGGGCACGGGCTTCGGCCCCGAGGGGCCCTACTCCCACAAGGGCGGCCAGGACGCCATCGCGCAGGCGTATTCCGGAGTGATGTGGCGCAGGGAATCCGATGACACCAAGCCCTCCATCTATCCCACCACCCTGTGCGACTACATCACCGGCATGCACCTCATGCAGGGCATCCTTCTGGCACTGCGCACACGCGAGGCATCGGGGGTGGGCCAGAAGGTGGAGGTGACCATGTACGACTCGATGCTGCATCTGCAGATGCAGGAAGCGTGCATGCAGCTTAACCGCGGCTACGAGGTCAACTGGGGTGCCATGCCGCTGAGCGGTGTCTTCGAAACCACTGACGGGGCCGTGTGCATGGTGGGTGGTTTCACGCCCGATCCCCTGGCCAGGATTTCTGAAGCACTTGGCCTGAACGAGGACCTCACACAGCGGCCCGAATTCTCCAACCTTGAGCAGCAATTCAAGAACAAGCCGGCATTGCAGGCCATCTTCCGCGAGCGCATCGCCACCAATACCACTGAGTATTGGACACACCGGCTTGAGGAACAGGGGCTGCTGAATGCTCCGGTGCACACCCTGGAACAGGCGTTGGCCGATGCACAAACCGAGGCCAATGGGATGGTCGTGGAAGCCGAACACCCCTCTGTGGGCACGGTGCGGATGCTGAATGCCCCCATCCGGCTTTCCGCCACCCCTCCCACTATTCGCCGTGCCGCACCACGTTTGGGCGAGCACAACGTAGAGGTCCTGCTGGAGAACGGCTTCGATCAAGAGACGATCGAGCGCCTGCAGCAGTTGGGAGTCCTGCGATGACCGCTGTGGTTGAAGCTCCGGTGGATACCGTCACCCTGACCATCCAGAACCACGTGGCCACGGTTGTTATCGACCGTCAGCACGTCCTCAACGCCGTGGACGCCACCACGCATGCACGCCTCAACGAGATCTGGGCCCAGCTGGAGAACGATCCTTCAGTGCGTGCAGTTGTTGTTACCGGTGCCGGGTCCCGCGCCTTCTGCGTTGGTGCTGACATGTCAACCTCGGCCGTGGACAAGACCGGCCTGGAGTATTGGGCCGGACTGGACCCCAACGGCTTCGGCGGCCTGAGCCTGCGCACCACCTTGGATATCCCCGTCATCGCCCGGGTCAACGGTTACGCCCTGGGCGGGGGCATGGAAATTGTGCTGGGCGCCGACATCGTGGTGGCAGCCGACACCGCGAAGTTCGGCTTGACGGAACCTCGGGTTGGGCGATTGGCGCTCGACGGCGGCATCCACCAGTTGGTGCGGCGGATCCCGTATACCCAGGCCATGGGAATGCTCCTGACGGGCCGAAAGGCAGACGCTGCCGAGATGCAGTCCATGGGGCTGGTCAACGAAGTAGTTCCTGCAGAAGAGCTCGACGCCGCGGTGCAGCGCTGGGTGGACCAGATCCTTGCGTGCGCCCCCACCTCAGTCCGGGCCGTGAAGCAAATGGTCACCCAGACTTCCCACCTGACGGCCAAGGAAGCCCGCGGCCTGCGCCTGCCCGCTCTCATGGCGGCGCTGGACAGCGAAGACTCCGCCGAGGGAGTGCGCGCGTTCCAGGAAAAGCGCGCACCCGTCTGGCCGGGCCGCTAATGCCAGTCATCACTTCGAACGAAGATAAGGAGATACCGATGCAGCCATCAGCTGCGCTCGAATCCCGGGAACACCCAATGCAGCACCCTGAATCTTTGTCTCCAGGCGTTTGGGGCGTTGTTGCCACGCCATTCCAGGGCAGCACGCTGGACGTTGACCTGGACAGTTTGTCCGAGCTCGTGGAGCATTACGAGGCCATCGGTGCCACGGGACTCACCGTACTGGGAGTCTTCGGCGAAGCAGCCGCACTGACGGCGGGGGAACGCCGGGAAGTACTGGAGACCGTCGTCGAATGCACCGCGCTGCCGCTGGTGGTGGGCGTGACCGCCTTGGCCACCCGGACTGCCATTGAGGAAGTCCGGGCTGCCCAGGATGTTGCCGGAAAACGCCTGGCAGCTGTGATGGTGCAGGCTAACTCGGCCAGGCCGGAGACAGTGATTGCGCACTTGGATGCCACCCACAGGGCTACTGGCGCCAAGGTTGTCCTTCAGGATTATCCGTTGGCAAGTGGTGTCAGCATCCCCACGGCCGCTCTGATCCAGGTGGTGACCTCTTGTGATTTCGTCATAGCCGTCAAGGCCGAAGCACCTCCCACCAGCGTCGCGATCGCGGAGCTGAGTGCCGGCGTCGGGGTTTCAGTCTTTGGTGGCCTCGGCGGACAGGGACTGCTGGATGAACTGATGGCCGGCGCAGCAGGCGCAATGACTGGTTTCTCCTACCCTGAAGCCCTCATAGCTTGCGTGCGGGCATGGCAGCAGGACGGCTATGAAGCAGCACGGCGCGAACTGCTCCCTTACCTGCCGCTGATCAACTTTGAGCAGCAGGCGAAGGTGGCGCTGGCTATTCGCAAGGAGTGCCTGCGCGAACGGGGACTCATCAAGGACCCGGGCGTTCGCGCCCCTGCAGCGGGCTTCCCCGAAGCCCTGCGCGGGAGTATGGGCACACATCTTCGCGAGGCAGCGTCAGCCCTTGAAAATGACACGACTCTTGCAAGGAGCCTGTGATGGATCTGGGAATCGCGGGCAAGACCGCTTTGGTTGCCGCCTCCACGGGTGGGCTGGGCCTGGCTGTAGCGCGTGCCCTGGCTGCCGAAGGCGTTCGCGTTGCCATCGTGGGCCGCCGTCGGGACCGTGCAAAGGAGATCGTCGCGGAACTGCAGGCCGCGTACGGAACCGGCTCATTTGGAACGAGCGGTTTCGACGCCGTGGCGATCGAAGCGGACCTCACAACGCCCGAGGGCATCGAATCGGCAGTCGAACAGACGGTCGCGAACCTGGGACCCATCGACATCCTCGTCCTCAACGGCCCTGGCCCCAAACCCGGTGCCGCAGCCACGCTGAGCTCGGATGACATTGCGGCGGCGTTTGATCTCCTGGTCAAACCGCAGCACGCTTTGGTTTCCCACGTGCTTCCCGGGATGCGGGAACGGCGGTGGGGCCGAATCCTGGCTATCGGGTCCAGCGGCGTGACAGCCCCGCTTCCCAACCTCGCGGTCTCCAACACCGGACGTGCTGCCCTGGCTGGCTACCTCAAGACCCTCGCTGCCGAAGTTGCCCTGGACGAGGTCACAGTGAACCTGCTCCTGCCGGGACGCATCGCCACGGACAGGGTCACACAACTTGACCACGCCGCCGCCAAGCGACGCGGGACCACATTGGAAGACATCCAGCTCGAATCCCGCAAGACCATCCCCGCCCGACGCTATGGAGAACCTGCGGAGTTCGGTGCCGCTGCCGCCTTCCTGTGCAGCGCGCCGGCGTCGTACATCACCGGAGTCGCGCTCAGGTGCGACGGCGGACTGATCCGCAGCCTCTAGCCTCCCCTCCCGAAATCCTAAGGAACATCATGACTTCCACAGCAGTTGACCCCCAGGCGATCACCGACCCACAGACGGTTGCCGCCCAGCACCTCATCAATGGCCAGTGGCTCGGAGACGCGGACACGCAGCGAATGAATCCGGCCCGGCCAGGCGAACTCGCAGCGCTGTCACCCAGCGGCACCGTCGAGGACGTGGACGCCGCTATCACCGCGGCCGCCGCAGCCCAGCCGTCATGGGCGGCCCTGCCCGCACCAGCCCGTGGCGCCATCCTCATCGCGGCCGGAAACCTGCTCAACGAGCGCCAACACGCAATCGCCGAGGACCTTGTCCGTGAGGAAGGAAAAACACTCGCGGAGGCAAAGGGGGAGGTCAGGCGCGCCTCGGACGTGCTGCGCTTCTTCGGTTCGCTGGGCTGGGCGGCAACGGGCGAAGTCCTGCCGAGCGGCCTGCCGGACACCACCATCACAACGCGTCGGGAACCGTTGGGCGTGGTGGGACTCATTACCCCGTGGAACTTCCCCATCGCCATTCCTGCATGGAAAACCGCGCCTGCCCTGATCAGCGGCAACGCCGTGGTGATCAAACCGGCCGAGCTCACTCCGTTGTCCACCACCCACCTGGCACGTGCACTGCAGGACGCCGGGCTACCCGCCGGGGTGTTCAACGTGGTGCACGGCAAGGGCCGCGTGGTGGGTGACGCCCTGGCCCGCGATCCCCGCATCGCCGGTTTGTCCTTCACCGGCTCCACCAATGTTGGCCTTGGGCTGCAGGAGATCCTCAATGCCCGGCGCGCCCGGGTCCAACTCGAGATGGGCGGCAAGAACGGTGTTCTGGTGCTGGATGACGCCGACCCCCGCAAAGCTGCGCAGGTAGTCGCCGCCGGTGCATTCGGCCTCACCGGCCAGGCGTGCACAGCAACCTCCCGCGTCTACGTGACACCGGGCATCCGCTCCGCCTTCCTGGACGCCTTGGTTCGGGAGGCCGCCGCCTACACCACCGGTGACGGGCTTGATAGCGAGGTCCGGATGGGTGCCGTAGTGAGCAGGCAGCAATACGAGCAGGACCAGGCAGCGGTGCGTACCGCCGTCGAACGCGGGGCCACACTCCTGCACGGACAGTACGACGGCGACCCCACCGGCGCGCTGTTCTTCCCGGCGGCGATTCTCACCGGACTGCCGTTCGACGACGCAGCCGTAACCGAAGAGATTTTCGGGCCAGTGGTGACCGTTCTCGAAGTGGCAGACTATGAAACCGGCCTCGCAGCCATCAATGACTCCCGCTACGGGCTCACCGCCGGCATCTGCACCGACTCCCTGGCCCTCGCCACGGACTTCGCAGCCCGCGCGCAGGCAGGTGTAGTGAAGATCAACCGCCCAACTGCCGGGCTGGACCTGAACGTTCCCTTCGGCGGCGTGAAGGATTCCTCCACCAACACCTTCCGCGAGCAAGGCAGGTCCGCCCTGGACTTCTACACCTGGGGCAAGACCGTCTACACCGGTATTTAGTGCGCCATGAGCTACGTGATCGCACAGCCCTGCGTGGATGTGAAGGACAAGGCGTGCATTGACGAGTGCCCGGTGGATTGTATCTACGAAGGTGAACGCTCGCTCCACATCCACCCGTCCGAGTGCGTTGACTGCGGGGCATGCGATCCTGTGTGCCCCGTGGAAGCGATCTACTATACGGAGGATGTCCCTGACGAATGGGCGGATTACGTCAGGGCGAACGCGGAGTTCTTCGAGGCCGATTTCCGCGAGGACGGGGGCCGCGATCATCCTGTGGTGATGGCGGAGCCGTTGCGGGTGGGCAGTTAGGCGGCGCCGGTTGTGGTGCCGGGTTGTACGGCGCTGTTAAATGTGAATCCGCGGTGTTGGCCAGGATCGAGGACAGGAGCTTTTGATGAAAGCAGTTATTGTGTCGGATCAGTCTGCCGGAATGGCCGGGCTGAGAATGGCCGAACGGCCGCAGCCGGCGGCAGCCATAAATGATGTCATTGTTGAGATTCATGCCTCGGGATTCGTCCCAACCGAGGTGGAGTGGCCCTCGACCTGGACTGATAGAGCCGGCCGGGACCGGACACCCTCCATCATTGGGCACGAAGTGGCCGGGGTCGTAACCTCGCTCGGTTATGGGACGACAGGATTGACTGTGGGTCAACGCGTGTTTGGCCTTGCGGACTGGCACCGGGATGGGACCCTGGCGGAGTACGTGGCGATGGAAGCACGTAACCTTGCGCCGCTGCCGGGCGACGTCCCCTTCACAGTTGGCGCGAGCCTGCCCATCTCTGGTCTGACCGCCTGGCAGGGCTTGTTTATCCATGGCCGCATCCAGTCGGGGCAGAGCCTGCTCGTGCACGGCGCCGCTGGGGCAGTCGGAACGATGGTGACACAGCTGGCACGTGAAGCGGGCGCCTACGTCATCGGCACCGGACGAACTGCCGATCGGCAGAAGGCCCTCGACTTTGGAGCGCACGAGTTCATCGATCTCGCCAACGACACCTTGCAGGATATCAGCGCGGTTGACCTGGTATTCGATGTGATCGGTGGCGATATCCAGAAGCAGTCAGCGGCCCTGATCCGGCCCGGCGGAACGCTGGTGAGCATCACCGGGCCGGTTGAAGCACGCCCTAAAGATGGTCTGGCAGTGGATTTCGTTGTCGAGTCGGATCGTGCCCAACTGGGTGAGATCGTCCAGCGAATCCGAGACGGACGGCTTCGGACAAACATCGGAAACATCGGGGAATTCGACGACGCGATCAATGCCCTTAATCCGGCCGCACGCCGGAATGGGAAGACGATCATCCAGATGCGTCGGTAGGGGACACGATCCAGACGTTTAGAGTTGACGTACATCATGTACATGGCTCATCGTTGTATGTATGAGCACTCCTACACACGAGCGGCGGACTTTCGGTTTCGCCGGCGCCCGCAAGTCCTTCAAGACAATTTTGGATACTAGCGATCGCGGCGGCCTGTCCATCATTGAGCGTGGAGAGAGCTCCGCCTCTGTCGTGAACACCAGCTTGTTCAAGGAATTCTTAGTGAATAACCTTCCGGCAAAAGCGCAGGTCGTCAACGAGGACGGGGCATGGGCCATGTTCCTGCCCGGCTTGCCCCTGGCAGCCGAGGGGACGACGTTGGAAGAAGCGACCATTGATCTGATCGACGCTCTTCGTGAATACGCTGAAGACTGGGAGGACCACCTCCGCATGGCATCAAACCATCGAGGCAACTGGGCTTTAGTACAACTGATTGACTCCTCCACTGATGAGGAACTGGCCGCATGGCTGACCGGTAGCAAGAAGTGAGCCAAAAATATCCCCCAGGCACCCGAGATGATCACGAGACTTTCTGCAGGACGGAGGAATGGCAACCTGTGCTCAACGCCAAGGGCCAGAAGGTCCGTCACCACGCCACCTATGAGCTCGCCTTACATGACGGGAGAATTCTTCGGACTCGCATCTCACGGCCAGTGGACCGGACCGCTTATGGTCCTTCCCTCTGGGGTGAAATTTTGAAGAATCAACTGGACGTCACCCCGGACGAGTTCTGGGGGTGCGTGAAGGAAGGTGATCTGCCAGACCGCGGCCTACCCGAAGCGCCGACTACGGCCTTGCCTCTCGAGCTTGTCATACTCCTGACCAAGACAGCCAAGATCCCTGAGGCGACTGTTGCCACCATGAGTAAGGAAGAAGCCGTACAGGCAATGAACGCCTACTGGACCTCAACCGTCACGCCCGGGAAATAGGCCCAAGTCCACGTCTTCGGGATTGGGCAACCCTTATTCTTCGCGGTCGATCTCCAAGTAGCTGAGGCCGCTCAGATCCAGCCAATAACGCGTTGGTGTCTGGACCAATCGCAGCAGGACGCCCTGGCAGTCGCGGCACCGGACCACGATGCCGGGCGCGTCGGTGAAGACCATGGCCTCGCCAAAAGCCCTGACGGAACCGCAATGCCTGCAGCGCCCGAGCGCCGCGATGATGTCGATCCGGAAGACTTCGGACAGGGCGCCGGCAGCGGCGTTGCCGTCCACATACGGAATGGGGTCATGGGATCCTGCTGCAATGTCCGGGTCTTCGGACCCGGGGACGGGGAAGTCATCGGCGCTGTTCACCGGATACCTCCCGTCCCGCCAAACCGCTCGGTCTTGATCGACTCCGGCCGATAACCGGCCATTACAAGCCAGTCCGAAACGGTCTCCACAAAGACTGTCTGGCCGCAAACAAAAACATCCGGTTTCTCCTCTGTTGGGAAGATCTTGCCCAAAAGGCTCTCGGAGGTAAGGCGGCCTGGCGCTGCCGGCCAGCCCTCCGGCGTCGAACGCGTGTAGACATAATCGACCATCAGCTTGGCTGATTCCCGATCCAAACGATGCAGCTCGTCACGGTAGAGCGCAGCTTCCGGAGCCTTGAGGGAATAGAGCAACCGGAAAGGGGCTTCGCTGTCGGATGCCTGATGGGCACGGATCATCGACATCAGCGGCACCACACCCGACCCTCCCCCGATCAGCTGCACCGGGTTCGCGTTGCCCTGCCGCCAGACAAACCAGCCACCCACCGGTCCCCGGATTTCCAACCGGTCTCCGACCGCCAGGTCCCGGACAAGGTAAGGCGACACTTCGCCGTCGGGCAGTTCGTCAACGGTGATTTCCAGATGCTCGTCGGCACTTGCCGATGCCACCGAGTAAGACCGGATGGCCGTATACCCGTCCTCGGCGGTGAGGCGGATATCAATGTGTTGGCCGGCCAGATATCCCATCAACCCATCCACGCGCAGCCTAATGGTCCGGGCAGTGGCGTTTTCCGGTTCCCCGCCCACCACTTCAGCGACCCGCCATACAGAACTCACAGCAAAGGCCTCACGAGTACCGCTCCTCGCTCCACGGATTGCCGTGAAGATGGTACCCATTCGACTCCCAGAAGCCGGGAACGTCTTCCTCGGTCAGTTCCAGACCATGAATCCACTTGGCGCTTTTCCAGAAATACAAGTGCGGCACCAAAAGCCGCGCCGGACCGCCATGCGCCCGTTCAAGTGGTTCGTGATCGAACTCCCAAACCACCCAGGCCTTACCGCCCAGGAGGTCCCACAGCGGAACATTGGTTGTATAGCCGCCGAAGGAATGGGCAGTGGCGAAGTCACGGGTGGTCTCCACGTTTTCAAAAAGCGTGTCCACTGAAACTCCACGCCACACCGTTCCCAATTTTGACCAACTGGTGACGCAGTGAATGTCTTCGGTGACTTCCTCCTGCGGCAAGGCCATGAACTCATCCCAGGACCACGCCAGCCGCTGGCCATCCTCCGCAGTAATGAAGAACTCCCATTCCTCAACGGGAATGAGCGGGGCGGGTCCAGCGGTCAGAACAGGAAAGTCCTGCGTTTCATGCTGTCCCGGAGGCAACGCAGGGTTCTCGGACCGTCGCCCACGGAAACCGGAAGAAATAATACCCATGATGCACCCTCCGCGATGGAGCTCCACCGGCCAACGACCGTTGATGCCCCAACCATAGGGCAACCTCCGGGCGCGGTCCAGCGGCACAGGGTGGGCAGGGATCCTTAGTTGCCCTGTGCCAGCGGCGCCAGCCGGTATCCAACGCCGCGCACGGTCTCGAGCCAGCGCGGATTCTGGATGCTGTCGCCAAGTTTTTTGCGCAGGTTGCCCATGTGTACCTCAACGGCGCGCTCGTCGGCGTCGCTGACATAACTGCCGACGTCGTAGGGTTCGTTGCGAAGGCGCCGCGCCAGATCTGCTTTTGTCCGCACAATCCGGCCGGTTTCGAGGAGGGCCAGCAGGAGGTCGAACTCGGTGCGTGTCAGCCTCAGTTCCTTGCCGTGCAGGACTGCCGTCCGGGAGCCGGCCGAAACTGCAAGGCCGTTGTGGGTCATTTCGGGGTCTGTTGCTTCCGCGGCGGCTTTGGACTCCGACGACGCGCGGGGCCTCCGCATCATGGCCTCGACACGTGCGCGAAGTTCGCGGGGACGGAAGGGCTTGGTGAGGTAATCGTCACCGCCGGCCTCAAGGCCCATGAGGGTGTCCAGTTCCTCCGCACGGGCAGTAAGCATGATGATGTAGGCGTCCGAGGACTTCCGGATCTGGCGTGCCACCTCGAAACCATCGATGTCGGGCAGCCCCAGGTCCAGGGTTATGACGTCTGGATTCAGTTCGCGGGCTGACGTGACGCCCGCGGATCCAGTGGATGCAACATGGACATCAAATCCCGCTTGGGAAAGGACCACACGCACCAATTCGCGAATATCCTGGTCATCTTCAATGACCAGCCCCACACGTACTTCACTCATCGCTGCCCCTCAGCCCCTTCGATAACCCTTCGAAGTATAACCATTATGGTTAGGCTGATCTCATGAACCGACTTTCTTCTCCATTCCAGGTGGTTGCGCCGTGACCCGCCCAAGCACCTGGGATCTTGGCGAGAAGAAAAACCTCCTGGTTTTCCGGCGCTCTTTCCACGAACACACCCTGCGAATGAGGGTGGTTCTCAGCCAGTTGCCGCTGTCCGTCTGTGTGTGCATTTCGGCGATTCTGGTGTGGCTGTTTTTCCCCGCCACCCTCGAGAATCCCCTGTTCCTCCTCTTCCTGCTTAGCCAGGCATTCCTGTTGGCGATGTGCGTCATCGTGCCGTGGCACCGGCTGCCGTTCCCCAGCTTCCTGGTGATACCGATCCTGGATATGGTGTCGATTTCCTTCGGCAGGGAAGGCGGGCAGGAAGCGCTCACGGGGCTCAGTGTCCTGGTGGTCCTGCCCGTCATTTGGCTGTGTGCGTCCGGCCTGTATCCAAGGCTGGCGATTGCCTTGTCATTCGTGGGTCCGCTCTGCATCGTGTGGGCCCCCTTGTTCGTCAAGGGATCCTTCACTGAGCAGGACCTCACCAAACCCCTGCTCTTCCCGATCCTGATTCTTGGCATCGGCGTGTCCGTGAGCGTGTTGACCCTGAGCATGGTGCGCCAGCAGCGGGCCTTGGAGCAGAAGGATGAGGAACTAAAGAAAGCCCTGGACGTCACCACCAAACAGGAGCGGCTCCTCAACACGGTCATGGAAGCCTTGCCGCTGGGCGTGGTGGCAGTGGACGGCGAAGGTCATGACGTCCTCATGAACCGCCGCCAGCGCCAGACCCACTCGCTGGCAACTCCTCCAGGCAATGACGATCCGAACGAATCCGAACTGCTCGTCTTCGACCAGGACAGGACCACGCCGCTGCCCACTGACCGCCGTCCAGTCCGACGCGCGGTCCTGGGGGAAAGGTTCACGGATCAACTCGTGTGGCTTGGTTCCGGAGCAGACCAGCGTGCCTTCACCACAAGCGCCCGCCCCATGGTTGACGACGACGGGAACTTCGCCGGCTCGGTTGTTGTCTTCAGCGACGTCACTGATCTGGTCAATGCCCTGGCCGCCAAGGACGACTTCGTCGCCAACGTCTCCCATGAATTCCGTACGCCGCTGACGTCCATCCTTGGTTACGTGGAGCTCCTGCTGGATGATCCCCGTTCCCTGGATCCCTCGTCCCGGAGGCAACTCGACATCGTTCGAAGGAACGCCGAACGGCTGCTGACCCTGGTATCGGATTTGTTGGCAGTGCGTTCGGGCCAAATGGTCATTCAGCCGCACACGGTGGACGTGGCTGAGCTGGTCCGGGGAAGCGTGAGCTCAGCCGGTCCCCGGGCAGCCAAAGCGGGCATCCGGTTGTCCATGGATGTCCCTGAGTCCTTGGAAGCCCACGTGGACTCCTCACGAATAGCCCAGGTCCTGGACAACCTGGTATCAAACGCCATCAAGTACTCCCCCAAAGGCGCAGACGTGGAAGTTGCCGCGTGGGAGGACCAGGATTTTGTGTTCTGCCGCGTCTCCGATACCGGCATGGGCATGACGGAAGAAGAGCAGTCCGAGGCCTTTACCAAGTTCTTCCGGGCCGGCGGCGTACGCAACAGCACCATTCCCGGCGTCGGGCTTGGACTGCCCATCAGCAAGGCGATCGTTGAAGCGCACGGCGGAACCATCACGCTGGAAAGCGAACCGGGCCGGGGCACAACCTTCCTCGTGAAGATGCCCGCCTGAGCGTTAGCGCGCTGTGCCTGCTACTGCGGCATCACGACGGCGGCCGAAGAGGAAGTAGCTCACCGGTCCGAAAAAGTTGATGAACGAAACAGCCCGCCACACCGCCTTCTTCCCCCTGATTCTGGAGTCGGGCGTCTTTCCGATGCTCCGTTGCGCTGCACCCAGCAGGGCCATGTTTATGGCTCCGCTGACAATGAGCATGATCCGCTGGCCCTTGCTCATATCGCGCCACGATTTCCTGCGAGCCATGATGCCTCCCTCGAAAATTTCCACTGCGCCGGAGTTCATTGAGCCGACGATCTCAGGCTAGTCTGAGGCCGTTCTTCCCGCCACAGCCTGACGCACTACCTCGCCCCACGATTGTTCCGCGAGGTCTGCCACGGCGGCCAGGATCTCCGACGGCGGCAGGGACAGGTCCAGCGGATACTCCACGATGTCGATGTCCGTGTTCAGGATCCTTCGCAGCTTCATCTCCCCCGGCCCGGCGTAGACAAGCCATGCGGTCGGGACCCGGAGCGCGGTGCAGTACGCCAGCAATTGGTAATGGTCCGCATTCAGTGAAGCACCGGCATCTCCTGCCGCCGTGTACTTGGAGTCGTAGACCACCACGGGCCTCCCGCCCAGGAAGTGCACGGCGTCGGGGCGGACTGTCAGGCGATCCGTGTCCCGGACAGCCTCATTGAGCAGCGCCCCATACTGGAGGCGCATTTCGCCAGGATAGGCACTCATCGCATGCCTCAAAGCCGTGCCCACGAACTCCTCGAAAACCTGTGCCATATCCACCACAAAGGAAGCGGTCTGCTGCTTCCCTTCTCCGGCCTCGGCCGAGGCATTGCGCAGGATGACCTCCGAGAGCCGCAGAACGGCGTGGTACCTGAGATTCATTCGGTTGGCCCGCCAGGGCGGCAGGGGGGCTCCGGACTGAAGGCGGGTGACGGCGTCGAGCTTTCCCTTCAGTTGGCGCAAGCGGCTCAGGACGTCGGCCCGGACGCCTGGCACCTTCCCCATCCGTTCCAAGGCAGCGCGAAGGATGCGGTTTTCGGCGATGTCCTCGGTGAATTCGTCGTAGGACACTTCCAGGGGCACCATCATTCCGGGCCTGCGGGAGATCTGGTCCGAGATGCGGATGCGGCCTTTGACGGTCCGCAGCGATTCATCGATGGTGAGGTAGCCCTGAAGGACGCCGCGGCTCAGCGCGCGGTCAGCCAGCTGGGCCAGCGATTCGGCCAGGGCACTCCAGAGATCAGGGTGCTCAACGGCTTCCACCGAGTGGTCGCGGAAGCCTTGATCGCCGGCGTAGCTGAGGAGGAAAAGCAGGCGGCTTAAGCCAAGCCGGTCCTTGGGGCGAACCTCAAGCTGGACGGTGGAAGTCCTTACCGAGCCGACTTTGCCGACGGGTTCGATCCTGTAGAGGCCCATGCCAATCGGTGACGCTTTCGCCAGCCCACTGGCGTTGATGAACGCAGCGGTTGGGGGGTCGAGCTTGTCAACGACTCCCCGTGAGAGCTCGTCCATGACGATGTGCCGGGTCCCGGCAGCCGTACGCGCCGTACCGGCACTTGCCGGTGGCCGCCGCGGACGTGGCGGGACGGCCTTAGCGGGCAGCAAGTCGTCCCAGCAATTGGTCCAGGCCGAAGCGTTCCTCCAACTGCGCGCGGTTCAGTTGCCCGTGGTAGTGCTCCTCCAGCAACGGCATGAGCTCGTACTTCCAAATCCGGCGAAGCCCTGTGGGGTTCTGGGCAGCGTTCTTCATGAAGTAGGACGGCCCGATCATCAGGTCCCGGTCCCAGTCATCGATGGCGTCGTTGAGGGCGTCCAGGAGATCCGCGTTGAGCGTGTCCAGGCCGCGGGCTTGAAGGAAGCGCCGCAGCGAGCCCCTGACCGGTTCCACCTTGGGATGCAGCTCGATGAACGCGAAACGACGACGAATGGCGGCGTCCATCATGGCGATGGAACGGTCAGCTGTGTTCATGGTGCCGATGATGTACAGGTTGTCCGGCAGGCTGAAGGGCTCGTTGGGGCTGTACTGGAGGTAAATGCGGTCGTCACGGTACTCAAGGAGGAAGTACAGCTCGCCGAAGACCTTGGCCAGGTTGGCACGGTTCATCTCATCGATGATCAGGAAGTACGGCTTGTGCGCGTTCTCCGGCTTGGCAGCTTCCTCCGCGAGCCGACGCAACGGCCCGGCCACGAGCTTGAAGGAGACCTGGCCGTCGTCGGTCTTGTCCGGCCGGTAACCCTCAAAGAAATCCTCGTACGCATACGACGGATGGAACTGCACCAGCTTCACGCGTTCATCGGTGCTGTCGCCGGCGAGCTCGGCAGCGAGGTGCTTGGCAAGGTACGTTTTGCCGGTACCTGGAGGTCCGTAAAGAACCAGTTGGCGGTTCTCTTCGAGCAGCTCGGCGATTTCCTTCAGCGGCTCGAGGTCCATGTGAAGGGAAGCTGCGAACTCTTCCGTCAACGGCCGGAAACCCTGCTGGACAACCTCGACGACGGCGGTGGGCGGCGCTTCGTCCTCGCCATCGGTTTCGGCTTCTACCGGAAGGAGTTCCTGCAACGCCTGAATGACCCTTGTGACGTCCACGATGATCCCGGGCGTGGACAATTGCCGCTGCGCATGGCGTGGGAGTTCGGTGATGGCGTAACTGTCGTCGAACCAGCGGACCTTGCGGCGGATGCGGCGGTTGTCCTCGTGGTGTTCGGGCTCGCCAAGGACGACTCCCACCCGGACGCGTCCGGCGTGTTGGTAGAGCGTAAGGTCACCGGGTTTCATCACCGTGAGGAAGGCGAAGACCGCCGTCTTGGTGTCCTCGCGCTCCACATAGCCCAGGTGCTTGTAATCCTCGTCCACGGCATGCTGGACCACGCCGGCAGTGACTCCTGCAGTAAGCGAGCGGAGGTGCTCAACGTCCAGTGTGGCTTTCTCTTCAGCCACCCAGGCAGCCAGAAGGTCGGCGTTGTCGTGATGGGTACGCAGCAACCAGGAGCGGCGGCCGGGGTCCCCCACCTTCCGCCATTGGCTGACCAGCTGGCGTGCGTACCAGTCAATGCGCTGGCCGGCTTGTTCGTCCAGGTGCAGCCGGATCCGATGGATGTCCGCAGTCACGTCCTCCTCGGTATCGCCCCCGGCGCCACCAACGAGTGAGGCGAAAGCGTCACGAATCTCCCGGCGCTCCACGTCAGCCACCACAGGCTCGAAGTAGCTGGGCCATACCAAATACTCAATACTGCGGCGCAAGGCCGGCTGGTCCTCTGGTGTTCCGACCGCAAGTTCATGGAACTTCAAAGGATCAGCGAGCGCCTGGTTGATGGTTTCCGTGCTTTGGCTGTCAACGTGCGCGACAAAGCGGCACAGCCATTTCAGGTGGTCCCAAATGGTCCAGTTGAACTCGGCGGTACGGTCGCGGATCACGCCGTGGTCCGTCATGCCCTCGTAGAGCTGTTCCGGCAACTCGATCGGCGGCTCTACCCAGGAGGCAGCCTCGGCCACACGGGCACGCTTCACCCTGAGCGACTTGACCTCATGGGCCAGCGGCAACGACTGAAGGAAGAGCAACTCCACAGCCAGCAGCTTGGCCTCCCGGGAGGCGCCTTCAAGGTTTTGCCGGAGGTTGGTCATCATGGGCGCTTTGGAATCTTCCACCCCGCGCTCAAGGCGTTCCAGCAGCTCCCCGGCGGCGTCTGCCGTCCAGGTCAGCGTGCGCCCGTCCAGCGCTGAAGGTCTCCCTTGAAGTGCCGGGCCCAGCACATACCAGGCCGCGTCCTCGATCTCCTTGGAGATTCCGGGGGCGCGGTCAATGGCAGGCTTCACGGAGGGGGTCACCATGCCAACTTACCTTGTTTGACTTAGCCAAGCATCTGGATTTGGAGCACCGCAGTATGCGCAAAGCCTTGACGTGGGCCTGTCATTCCCATAGACATGCAGTACCCGTAACATGCAGTGATCGGATCCAGACAATGGTGTGGACCTCCAACACTTTTCGCCGGGCACGGATCCATGTCAGGAGCGGGTTTGGTGAACAACAAGACTCCTGACAAAGGCCCGGCGCGGCTCCGTGGGCACGCCCGCTTTCCGTTAGCGGTTATCGCGGCCGCTGTCATGCTTGGCTGCTTCCAATCCGGAGCGATCACCCCGGCGCCCCCAGCCGTCCAGCAGATCCGGGCAGATTCATCCGGCGATGCGCCCTCAGCAGCCAATTGGTCCACGAACGACCCTCCGAGTCAGGCCACCAACCCTTCGGGAACTGTTGAGCCTGCGCCTGCCAACCCCTTGGGTACTACGCTGTGTCAACAGACAGGGTTTGGACCGGCATCCACCACCGGCGCCCCTTCAGACGTCCAGCTCCGTAATGCTTCGGCCATCATGGTGGCGGCGGAAAAGCTGGGCCTGCCATCCGATGCCCAAATCCTGGGGGTACAAGCCGCGCTTGGCGAGTCTTCCCTTGAAAGCAAGGATTACGGCGACGCCGCAGGGCCGGACTCCCGCGGGTTGTTCCAGCAGCGCGCCAACGGGGCTTGGGGCTCCTATGCCGATCGAATGGATCCGTTCGTTAGCGCAACCAGTTTCTTCCTTGCCCTGAAGGGCATCAAGGACTGGCAGCTTCTGCCTTCCAGCCTGGCCATCCATCAGGTACAGCGGAACCAGGATTCGGACCACTACACCAAGTACCGGCAGCTGGCCCAGGAAATCGTGGGCTTCCTGAGTTCCCAGGGTCCGCTGACACTCCCCTGTTCCGGCGCTGCTTCGTGGCAAACATCGGTTGGGAATCCCGCGTCCCGTCATGTGCGGCCAGGACCAGGCATGTTGATGTCACCCCTGCTGAACCTGCGTCCCAGTTCACCTTTTGGACTGCGCACCAGTCCCATCACGGGTGCTCCTGGGGAATTCCATACCGGGCAGGACTTCGCAGCGGCCTGTGGCACACCGGTTCATTCTGCCGATGACGGTTACGTGCGCGAGGTGGGCTGGCATGCCTGGGGCGGAGGCAACCGGATAGAGATCGATCACGGCAACGGGCTTATCACTACGTACAACCACCTGCAGGCGAGCGCCGTGCGCAAGGGGCAGGTAGTTGAAGCCGGGGACGTCATCGGCTTGGTCGGCTCCACTGGTTCGTCGACCGGATGCCACCTCCACTTTGAAACGATTGTGAATGGCGTGCTGGTGGATCCATCGTCGTGGAGCCTGATCCCGCTGGATGGAGAGTCGTCGGTGGATCTGCTCAGGCTCACAAGCTTCTCACCAGCAACAGGAACGACGCCGGTTGGCGAGGTTCCGGTGTGGTCGCTCGGGATCGCACTTGGCGAGCCGGAGACGTCGGCTCCCGAGCCGGCTGCGCCGCCTCCAGCACCCGCAGCTACCCCAACGCCGACGCCGACCCCAACTGCGAGCGCCACCCCGACCGCTTCACCAACACCGACCCCAACGGCGAGCGCAACGCCGACCGCATCACCAACGCCAACCCCAACAGCGACCGCGACACCAACCGCTTCACCAACGGCAACCCCAACTCCGAGCGCGACACCAACCGGTTCCCCAACACCGACCCCAACAGCGACCGCAGAACCCACGCCGACAGCAACGGCTGAACCCGCCCCAACGCCTATACCCACAGCTTCACCCACGCCAACAGCTACGGCCGCTCCCACCGCAACCATCACGACGACCCCAACAACCGACCCCACAGCGACCGCCACCATCACGGCTACGCCCACCCCGGCACTAACTCCGTAGCGTGTCCACCTTGCTGCCAGGCAGGTGCAGGAGGAATGAGGGTCCCTTGGAGCCTGCCCTTAGCTGTCCTTTCTCTCGTACGTGTACCCATAGGGGACTTCCGGCGACAGCTCCACCGTGAAATGCGCGTGGGCAACCCGGGTAACCAGGATTCCCCGGCGCCCTTCGTGGCGGGCGCGACGCTCCGCTTCCTGGATTGCGGCGTTGAGGTTGATTTCCATGGTGCTCTTATTCGTGGCTGTGACGGTTGCCAGCAGTTCTGCGGCCTCGATCATGGTGTTCCTTTGAATAGTGCTTTCGTGATGTGTATAGAAGGTGTCCTCCTACGAGGCGGAAATGGCCTGGTTTCCTGCAGCTGACCAGGCGCTGGAGATCATGTCCCGGAGCCGATGCCGCGGTTCCCATGCGATATCGCGGCGGGCAAGTTCGCCGGAGGCAACGATCCTGGCAGGATCGCCCGGACGGGCAGCGCAGATTTGCGGAGTGAATTGAATCCCGGTCACCGAGGCCATCTCTGTCATGATCTCCCGGACAGAAACCCCTGAACCACTGCCCAGGTTGTAGACCGCCTCGAGTTCCACGCCATCTTGAAGCTTCCTGGCAGCTGCCACATGAGCGGCGGCGACGTCGGAGACGTGTACATAGTCCCGCACGCAGCTTCCGTCGGGTGTGGAATAGGCGGTGCCAAAGATTTTCGGCGTCGCACCGTCCTTCAACGCTTGGAAGACCA
This sequence comes from Arthrobacter sp. 1088, assembly GCF_031455315.1. Lineage (NCBI taxonomy): Bacteria > Bacillati > Actinomycetota > Actinomycetes > Micrococcales > Micrococcaceae > Arthrobacter > Arthrobacter sp. 1088. Next base: position 206,059 of record NZ_JAVDSM010000003.1, on the reverse strand, counting down.
AGGGGAAAAGGTTGTGCGGGCTCGTGTCGCTGACGTTCGGGCTGCCGGAGCCAACAACATTGAAGTACCGGAGTGAGGTGTGCCGCAGGCCAGTCGCCCTGGCTTGGTCCGCTATGAGCCATTCCCCGATGAGCTTCGATTCACCATAGGGAGACTCGGGGTTGGTAGGCGTCGATTCGGTCACGAGTTCCGCTGCCGTGTTCCCGTAGACGGCAGCGCTGGAGGAAAAGACGAGGGAGGACACGGACGCGGCTTCCATGGCTGCCAGGAGATTGCCAGTGCCGGTGACGTTCTGGAAGTAGGTGTGCAGCGGCCATTCGACCGAGACGCCCGCATACTTGAAACCGGCCAGGTGGATCACGCCGATAATGTCATGTTTCCCGAAAGTCTCCCTCAGGAAGTTGGCGTCCAGAAGCGACCCTTGCTCGAAGGCTGCCCTCTTCGGAACGAATTCGATCCGGCCGCTGGAAAGATCATCAATGACCACCACGTCGTGGCCGTCATCCATGAGTGCCCGGGCTACGTGCGAGCCGATATAGCCGGCTCCTCCTGTTACAAGCCACGCCATACTAGGTGTCTCCTCTTTCCGTTGTTAGTGCAGCTTGGTGGGTCCGCGACACCCTAGAACTCCGTATGTCCGAGGTCGTGAGAGCCAACAAAGGAAACAGCGCGGTGGGTGGATGCTTGCAGTTCAAGAACAGTGATGGTGTTGCCGCTGTTCTGCAGGATCGGTCCTGGAACGTAGAGCGTCGCTTGCGGACCACGGGACCAGTACCGCCCCAGGCAGAAGCCGTTGATCCATACGACACCTTTGGTCCAGCCCTTGGTGGAAAGGAAAGTATCGCCACCGCCAGGAAGGTCAAAAGTCCCGTGGGCGAAGACCGGTCCGGATACCGGGGCCTCAGGGAGCGCTGCTTGCTCCTCCAACAGGGACGAGATCAAGGAGATGTCGTCCAGTTGCAGGGGAAGGACATCCCAGTCCTGGAGCTGGTTCCCATTAAGCCGGGCAGCGCCGATAAGTCCCTTCGGCTCGCCCAATCGGGGCCCGTAGTCCACGCGTCCTTGGTCCTCCACCAGGACCTCCAGGGTGCCGGCTGCGTCATGGGGCAGCGGCAAGGCCTTCTCATGGTGATCCCGGGAAAGCACTCCCAGCGGTATCCGGTTCAGGAATACCTGTGCCCGGTCGCGGACTTCATCGAAGTCCAGGACCCCGGGGCCGGAAACATTGATTTCCCTGCGGTAGAGCGTGAATCCTGCGTAGTGGCCCAAGTCGTCGTGGGTTCGCAGCCCAGCGTGGGAGGTCCACGCACCAAGCTGGTCCAGGCACTCCCAGAGGGGCAGCGAACGCGGCAAGGACACAGTGAGCCCGGCGCCGGGCTGAGGTGCGGCGGGGAGGTCGTCGTCGTCCAGTTCGGTGTATTTGGCGATGACATCCCGGAAAGCCCAGTACTTCGGCGTCGGATTGCCGGCCTCATCCAAGGGAGCGTCGTAGTCGTAGCTGGTAACGATGGGTTGGTAGACACCCTTGTCATTCGCACCGTTGGTGAATCCAAAGTTGGTGCCGCCATGGAACATATAGATGTTGACCGATGCGCCGCGGGCCAGCAGGACATCAAGTTCCCGGGCGGACTGCTCCACGGTGGTGGTGTGGTGGTGTGCGCCCCAATGATCGAACCATCCCACCCAAAATTCGGAGCACATCAACGGTCCTGTGGGCTGGTGGCGCCGGAGTGTCTCCAGCCGTTCCGCGGCGCGGGAGCCGAACGACCCCGTCTTGTGCAATTCCGGAAGACTGCCATTGGCCAGCATGTCGTCCTGGGGTTGGTCAACGGTAGTGAAAGGTACGGTCAGCCCGATTTCGCGGTTGATCTTCACGAGCTTTTCCAAGTAAAAACGATCAGCACCGTAGGCGCCGTACTCGTTCTCGATCTGAATCAGGATGATGGGGCCGCCCGCGTCGATCTGGCGGGGAACCAGGATCGGCGCCAGCTGTTCAAGGTACTCGGTGAGGGCAGCCATATAGACCGGATCATCAGCCCTGATGGAGGCGGCGCCTCGACTAAACAGCCACGCGGGCAACCCGCCGTTGTCCCATTCCGCACAGATATACGGCCCCGGACGCACGATCGCGTGCAGGCCTTCCGCGGCGACCAAATCGAGGAAGTGCCCCAGGTCCAAGCGGCCCGTTGTGTCAAAGACGTCCGGCGACGGAGCATGGGCGTTCCAGGGAACGTACGTTTCTATCGTGTTCAGCCCCATCTGCCTGGCCTTCCGGATCCGGTCTGCCCAAAGATCCGGATGAACGCGGAAATAGTGGAGCGCGCCGGAGATGATGCGGTGGGGCTGACCGTCAAGCATGAAGTCCTGCTCGCCGATGGTGAAGGTTGGCATGGGGAAAATTTCCAATCTGAAATGGTGGATGGAGGTCCAGAGCCGTGATGGCGGCCCTGGACCCGCACCACGTACTACTTGGTGGTAACCGTGAAGCCTTGCTGCTGGCCGTACTTTGCGGTGGCATCCTGCCAGGTTTTCAGCCCGTCGTTCAGGTCGCCCTTGGAACCGTAGGCCTGGCCCACGGTGTCGCTGTAGATGCTGTTGGCGTAGGTCTGGAAGGGGAGGTAGTTCCAGCCCGGAACAACGTCCTTGGATGCCTGGACCAGGACCTCGTTGATCTTCTGGCCGCCGAAGTAGGCGTTCCCGGCGTTGAGGAAGGACTCGCTTTCCAGATCTGCGGTGGTGGAGGGGAAACCACCATTGGCGGCGTGGATCTTTGCACCTTCAGGACCGTTCGCGAACTCAAGGAAGCCGTAGGCGGCCGCCTTGTTCTTGCTCTGCTTCAGCACGGCGTCGCCGCCGCCGCCATTTTCAGCAGCAGCAGCCTTGCCCTTTTCGTAGGTGGGCATGGGAGCTACGCGCCACTTGCCGGCGGCTTCTGCCGCACCGGATTCGAGGTTGGCCGGCATCCAGGCACCGATGACCAACGTGGCAATGCTTCCGTCTGAGAGGCCCTTGTACCATTCGTCGCTCCAGCTGGTGACAGGGGCGACCAGATCATCCTTGAGCAGTTGGTTCCATGTGCCGGTCCACTTCCTGGCACCTTCGTCCTGCAGATCAATGCTGACTTTCGTGGTTCCGTCGAGAGTGTACGGCTTGCCCCCGGCCTGCCAGATCATGCTGGTGGTGAAGCCGGCATCTCCGGTGTCATTGGTGATGTATGCCTTGGGGTCTGCGGCGTGCAGGGTCTTTGCAGCGGCCACGTACTCTTCCCAGGTGGTGGGGACGCTGATGCCGTGTTTCTCGAACACGTCGGCGCGGTAGAACATTGCCATCGGACCGGAATCCTGCGGGAGGGCGTACACGCCGCCGTTGAGGTTCACGGAGCCCCACGTGGATTGGGTGTAGTTGTCCTTAAGCTCCCCTGCTCCGAAGCCCTTCAGATCCACCAAGGCATCGGACAGCGCGAACTGAGGCAAGGCGTTGTATTCGATCTGTGCCACATCCGGGGCACCGGTTCCGGCCTTCACTGCGTTTTGCAGCTTGGTGTAATGCGTGTTGCCGGTTCCTACATTTTCCAGGTTGACGTGGACCTTGGGGTATTTGGCTTCGAAGGCCTCTACGATCGGCTTGAGCTGCGGCGCCCAGCCCCACACAGTGAGGGTGGTCTCGGTCTGCAGCGCCTTCGCAACGTCTTCGGCGCTCGCGCCTTCCGCTGCCGCGTTACCGGTTGTTGCCGAGCCGCCGCAGGCAGCAAGGCTGCCCATCAAGAGGCTTGCTGCCAACGCCGCCGTGGCCACTCGTCGCAGTCGATGGTTGTTCTTCATGGCTTTGGTGCCTTTCAAATCGTTGTCCAAAGGACGGTTGATGCGGTGGGAGAGCGTCCGATGGCGGTGACTCGCCGCCGTCGGGCGTGTTTACTTGACGCTTCCGGCAGACAGTCCTGACTGCCAGTAGCGCTGGAGGAACAGGAAGGCACCCACGATGGGCACTATTGTCAGCAGCGATCCGGTGATGACGAGGTTGTAGATGGCGTCCCCGCCGGCCGTGCTGGCTTGGGCGTTCCAGCTGTTGAGGCCAACCGTGAGCGGGTACCAGGTTGATTGGCTCAGCATGATCAACGGCAGGAAGTAGTTGTTCCAGGTAGCCACCACGGTGAACAACAGGACCGTAATGAAGCCTGGGGCCAGCATGCGCAAGGAGATGGTGAAGAAGGTGCGGAACTCCCCCGCCCCATCCATGCGGGCTGCTTCGAGGACTTCAGTCGGAACCGACTCACGGGCGTAGATCCATACGAGATAGAGCCCGAACGGACTGATCAGGGATGGAATGATGACTGACCACGGGGTATTGGTGAGCCCCATCTGGCTGAACATCAGGAAGGTTGGCACCGCCAAGGCTGTCCCGGGTACGGCCACCGCACCCAGGACCACGGCGAACACGCCGCGTTTGCCGGGGAATTCAAACTTTGCCAGCCCATAGCCTGCCAGGGTAGCGAGGAATGTGGCGCCGCCGGCTCCCACCACGACGTACAACACTGTGTTGGCCAGCCAGCGGAGAAACTCGCCGTCGTTGTACGTCAGGGTGCCTGCCACGTTGTCCCAGAGGGCGAAGTCCCCGGAGAACCAGAGGCCGAAGGAGCTGAACAGGGATGACTGCGTCTTGGTGGAATTGACCAGGAGCCAGAAGAGCGGGAGCAGGGCGTAGACCGCCATCACGCCCATCAGGATGGTGAGCAGGATGGAGGAGCGCTTCCTGGTCACGCCTCGGCGCGTGCTCAGCTTCGGCGCCGCGGGCTTGGGCTTGGGCTGGCTGGTGGCTGCTGTCTGTTCCCGTGCCTCAGCCCGGGACTCCGGAATGCTCAAACGGACGGACATTGGCTAGGCATCCTTTCGTGAGCCGGAAATCTGGACGATGTAGGCAACAACTACCGTGAGGACGCCCATGATGATGGAGATGGCTGCTGCGTAGTTGAACTGCTGGCCTGCAAAGGAAAGATTGAACGCGTACATGTTGGGCGTGAAGTAGGAACTGATGGAGTTCGGTGCCAACGCCTTGAGAATGTTTGGTTCGTTGAACAGCTGGAAGCTGCCGATCACGGAGAAGATGCTGGCGATCCCGATCGCGCCCCGGATGGAGGGCAGCTTGATGCTGCTGATGACACGGAAAGTCCCCGCTCCATCAAGGTTGGCTGCCTCATAGAGCTCGGCAGGAATGACCTTGAGCGCCGAGTAGAAGATCAGCATGTTGTAACCGGTGAACTCCCAGGTGTTGATGTTCCCGATTGCGGCAAGGACCCAATTGGTGGAAAGCGGCTCAGGAAGGTCCATGCCGAAGAAGTCGTTGATGCTGCCGAACAGGCCGAACCTGGGGCCGTAGATGAACCCCCACATGAGCGTGGCCACCACTGCAGGAACGGCATACGGGAGGAAGACGGAAATGCGGAAGAACGACGCCGCGCGCAGGCGCCCGCTGTCCAGGGCCAAAGCGGCAAACAAGGCCAGGAACAGCATGATGGGGACTTGGACTGCGAGGAAGACGACCACCCTGATGACCGAGTCCCAGAACTGCGGATCCGCCAGCGCTTGGAGGTAATTGGCTCCTCCGACGAACTTAACGCCGCCCACCATCTGGTTCTGGAAAAGGCTCAAGTAGAACGCGTAGAGGACGGGCGCTACGAACACCAGCAGGAAGACGATCATGAACGGGCAAACAAATGCCCAGCCCGTCCATCGTCCAGCGCGTTTCCGGGATCCCACCACAGTCAGGGCGTCGGCCACGGGCGACGTCGTTGTCATGATAATTCTTCTCTTCTCGCTATGTTTACGCAAACATTCTCAGCAAGAAGATTAGCATGTTTAGGTGAACATGCAAGAGGTTAGGGCGGGGAATCCTGCTAGCTGGCCGCCGCGATCCTGAAGACAAGCGTGCGCGCCTCAGGTTTGAGGGCGAAGTCCGGCCACACGTCAGGTCCACAGGCGCGGGAGCCCAGGCCATGCTGGGCGGCGTCAAGATAGAGGAAGCAGTTCCGGCTTTGCGGCAATTCATGGGGGTGGGCCGCTGCCGAGACCTGCTGCGCAGTATGCCGGGACAACGTGAAGCCAGGCAGTCGGTCCCTGGAATCCCGAAGGGCATGGAACGTCACCCAGGAATCCCGGCCGTTGCGCAACTCCAGGGAACGGACACCACTGCGGTGCCCGGTCTCCTGCGGCCGGGCGTAATTCACGCCCAGTTCATCGATCGTCGCCGAGTAGCGGCCAACCATCGCGGCCCGCATGCTGTCCGGATACGATTCCCGGGGTCCCGTCCCGAACCAGGACGCGCCGTCCACTGATCCTGGCAGGTCAAACCGCACACCCACGCGGGGCCACACCATGTCCCATCCCGAGCTGGGAGCAATATCCACACGCAGCCACAGCTCTCCCCCGGATACTTGCCACTGCTCGTCCACTACTACCGAGCGTGCGTTGTCCGCGGCGGCATAGCGGGTGGTGACGAACACGCCGTCGTCGCCCTGCACGATCTTCTGGACGCGGGCCGTCAATCTATCCAGACCCGCCTTGAGCCACACATCCTGGTTGGAAGGAGCCGGGACGCCGTTGCCATTGTTGAGCCACGGGTCAGCGGGGTCATAACTGCCAAAATGCGAACCTTGGTCGTTGTCCGTTGGCGCCCGCCACAACTCAAGGCGCGGACCGGACACCGGCAGGCCGGCAAGGGCAACAAGCCTCCCATCTTCGAACTGCGCAGGTCCAAGGGACGCAGATCCAAGAGACGCAGGTCCAAGGGATAGGGCGGCGTCCGTCCCGGTCTCCCGGCGCCCAGCCGACGACAGGGGGCGCGGCGCCTTAGCGGGCCCGGCGGCAGGTGCAGAGAGGTCCAACTGGGCGGTCCAATCCAACTGCGCAGTCGAGATGACATGGCCGGCCGGAGCCCACGCAGTGTCCTCGCGCAGGGCAACCTCAACGGTGAGCCAGCGTTCGCCGGCCCCCACCTTACTGAAAGCCCTTAGTGCTGACTCGGGCAACTCCATGACTGTGGAGTCACCCGGGGCGAGTTGACCACCGGTGGGGGTCACGACGTCGAACGTCCCGGACGCGGTCAGCTCGCCGTCCGTTTCGGTGCGCCAGCGAATGACGACGTCGGACGCGTCTGCCGAGTGCCGCAGGTTGGCGACTGTAAGCAAGGGGCGCGTCACGCCGTCGGAAACGGCTGTTTCGAAGCCCAAACGAAGGGGCGCCACAATCTGTTTGAACTCGAAGAGTCCCGGGGTGGGCGTCGAATCCGAAAGAACCATGCCGTCCATGACGAAATTGCCGTCGTGGACAACCTCTCCGAAGTCGCCCCCGTAGGCGAAGAACTCCGTGCCGTCAGCGGTTGTGGTACGGATGCCGTGATCCCGCCATTCCCACACGAAGCCACCATGCAGCCGGGGGTACCGGTCCACGAGGTCCTCGTATTGGTCGATCGCACCCGGACCGTTGCCCATGGCGTGTACGTACTCGCACAGGATGAACGGCTTGCTGCGTTGCCGGGCCGATTCCGCTGCGGAGCAGCCAAGCAGCAGGGAGCCCGAGTCGTTGCGTCCTATGGCCTCGGTTTCCGGTATTGAGGAGTACATACGCGAGTAGACGTCCGTGTACGCGCCGGTGTAGTCGCCCTCGTAGTGCACGGGACGGCTGGAATCGCGCGCGTGCGTCCACGCGGACATTGCGGCGAGGTTGGCACCGGTTCCTGACTCGTTGCCCAGGGACCACATGACAATGGAGGGGTGGTTCTTGTCCCGTTCAACGGTGCGCTCCATCCGGTCCACGAACGCCTCACGCCAGGCGGGATCGTCACTGGGATTTCCAGCCCAGCCCTGCCGCTCAAAGCCGTGCGTTTCCAGATCGCACTCCAGGATCACCCAAAATCCCATTTCGTCCGCAAGATCCAGCAGGCGCGGGTGCGGCGGGTAATGGCTGGTGCGGATGGCATTTACGTTGAACTGCTTCATCATGGCCAGATCGGCGCGGGCAAATTCCTCGTCAAAGACGCGGCCGCGGTCCGGGTGCGTTTCGTGCCGGTTCACGCCATGGAACACCACCCGCCGCCCGTTCACCAGGAATTGGTCCCCCTTGATCTCCACAGTGCGAAAGCCAATATTGAGCGAGATGGTCTCGCCTTTGCTCTCCACCGTTGCGGCATACAGCCGCGGGACGTCCGCAGACCAGGGTTCGACGTCGGCAACCGCCACCGGGGCGACGTCTGCCGGAGTTTCCCACGTGAGATCCACATCGAGTTCGGGAACGCGGAGGCGCACAGGATAGGCAGCGGGACCGGCCGTAATTTCGGCGTCGATGAGGCCTGAACCGGAGCGGGTGGTGCCCTCAAAGGGGGTCCGCAACCAGACGTCGTCGATACCCGCTTGAGGACGGGCCTGTAGCGTGACGTCGCGGAAGATGCCCGGCATCCACCATTGGTCCTGGTCCTCGAGGTAGCTCGAAGCAGACCACTGATGGACGCGGACGGCCAGGACGTTTTCGCCGGGGCGGACGGCCTCGGTGACGTCGAATTCCTGGGCCAGCCGGCTTCCAGTGCCGACGCCAATCACAGTTCCGTTGACCCAGACTTTGTAGCGGGATTCGACTCCGTCAAACCGCAGGACGATCCTCTCCGCAGCGGACCAGTCCGTAGGAATGGAGAAGGTCCGCCTGTAGTCGCCCGTTGGATTCCCATCAGGCACGTGGGGTGCATCGGTGGGGAAAGGGAACTGGACGTTCGTGTAAATGGGACGGCCGTAGAGGCCTTCCCCCTCCAGCACCCAGTGGGAAGGAACAGGGATCTGATCCCAGCCGGAATCATCCAGGGCCTCGTCGGCGACCCCCTCTACCTGCTCGCCGGCGGGCAGGACTCCCCTTCCGCCTGGTGTCCCGGGCGCGCCGGGCAACAGGCGGAATCTCCACAATCCATTGAGCGGGATCGTGGGAGCGTCACTCTGCAGCCAGGAACGTGCCGGGAGCCGATTGCCGGAGCCGGCGCCACGATGGGTGATGTAGGAAGTACCGGCAATCATGGCTGCAGATGTCGATTCCACGTGGCTCCTTCAAGCGTCCGTGCGAGGTCAAGTGTGACCACGCTAACACAAATTTCGAGTAAGCACTCTGGTTTCATCTCCGGCGTCTCCTCCCGCTGTACACTGACTTGCCATGACCACAAAGGACACGGCACGCGCCAAGCGGGGACCCTATGCGAAGTCGAAGGAAAAGCGGCAACTTATCCTCGACTCCGCGCACGCCGTGTTTGCCGCGAAGGGGTATCTGGGCGGCTCGCTGCAGGACGTTGCCAACCAAGCGGGCATGAGCCAGACAAGCCTGCTGCATTATTTCCCCTCCAAGAGCGATCTTCTGATGGGTGTCCTGGAGTGGCGGGACGAACTGACCGGAAGCGCGAATCCGTCTGCTGAGGACGAGGGGTTGGTGGACGCCGTGATTCGCACAGCGCTCTACAACGAGAAGATCCCCGGCGTCATTGAGCTCTATACGGTGCTGTGCGCCGAGTCGATCACAGACTCCCATCCCGGGCGGGACTACTTCACCGGCCGTTTCGAGCGCTTGCGTGGCAGCTACACCCGTAGTTTCTCCACCCTGGCCCAGCAAGGCAGGCTCCGGCCGGGAGTGGATCCAGCATGGGCAGCGATGTCCCTGGTGGCCCTGTGGGATGGTCTTCAAACCCAATGGCTGTTGGCCCCTCACACCGTAGATGTGGCAAAAGCCCTGCGTGCCTTCTTCGAATTGGTCCTCCTGCCCGAGGCCTGAGGGCATAGCATGTTTAGGTGAACACGCAAGAGGACAGCAGCACGAAGACACCAGGTACCGCCACCCCCAAGGGGAACCGGAAAACTGCGGCAACGAAAACGCGTGCCGCCCGCGGTCCCTCCGTTGCGCGCGGTCCCTCCATTGCGGACGTGGCCAAGGCCGCCGGAGTTTCGGCCCAAACTGTCTCCCGGGTCTCCAACGGTCTGACGAATGTTGAAGAAAGCACCAGGAACCGCGTCCTCGAAGCGATGAAGCAGCTCGGCTACCGCCCCAACCGGGCGGCACGGGCACTGAAGAGCGGCCAGTTTAAATCCATCGGCGTCATCATGTTCACACTCTCCAGCTTCGGCAACATGCGCACTCTGGATGCGATCGCCACCGCCGCATCACAAGCCGGGTACTCGGTAACGCTCATCCCCCTTCAGGACCCCACAACCGGAACCGTTTCCGGGGCCTACACCCGGCTGCGGGAGCAGGAGGTGGATGGCGTGGTCATCATTTTCGAAGCCCATCTGCTGGACGATGCGGACATCACCCTCCCCGAGGACCTCCCTGCCGTAGTGATCGACTCAAACCCCGGGTACGGCTATCCCATGGTGGATACGGATCAAGCCCAGGGGGCCAGGTCCGCCACACAACACCTTCTCGACCTTGGCCATGAACAGGTATGGCACATTGGCGGCCCCACCTCCTCCTTCTCCGCTACACACAGGGAAGAATCCTGGAGGCGGACACTGCAGGAGGCCGGCATTGAGGCCCCTCCTGTCCACCATGGCGATTGGTCCACGGAATCGGGATATCGAATCGGGCGGGAGATCGGCAGCAATCCGGACCTGACCGCCATCTTTGCCGCCAACGACCAAATGGCCCTCGGAGCAATGCGCGCCCTGCATGAGCTGGGACGAGCCATTCCAGGGGATGTCAGCATTGTTGGATTCGACGACCTCGAAGAATCCACCTCCTTCTGGCCGCCCCTCACCACTGTCCGTCAGGACTTCCACGCCGTGGGACGCCTCAGCATCGAGAACCTGCTCCAACAGATCGCGGGACACAGTCCTGTCAACGACGCCACCCAGGTGCCCACAAGCCTGGTAGTGCGCAAGAGCACTGGTGCTCCCCCCAAGACACGCCAACGACGTTCCGCTACGCGGGGCAAGAGCGAAGCTGCAGCCACCGGATAGTCCGGTGGCTGCCGCTCCTGGCCAGGTGGTTAGCCTTTGCTTGAGCCCAGGGTCAGGCCGGCAACAAATTGCCGTTGCAGGACCAGGTAGATGAGCAAGGTGGGAATCAGCGTGATCATTGCGCCGGCCGCAATCAGGTTGTAATTGCTCAGGAACTGCCCCTGGAGATTGTTGATGGCCGTGGTGATGGGCAGCCTGTCTCCGCTCTGGATGAACAGCAGGGGCCAGAAGAAGTCGTTGTAGATGAAGATGACTTCCAGCGTTCCCAACGCTGCGAGCGCGGGACGGCACAGCGGAAGGATGATGTTCCAGTACTGGCGCCAGATACCCGCCCCGTCCACCAAAGCAGCTTCTGTCAGGTCTGCAGAGAGCGCCTTCATGTAGTTGGAAAGCACAAACGTGCAGAAGCCAATTTGGAACGCGGTGTCCACGATGATCACGGCAATATACGTGTTCAGGAGGTTGCCGGAATCACTGAATGAGTAGGGCAGGGTTACGTGCTTGAACATTTCAAACAGGGGCGCCGCCAGGACCTGCGGGGGCAGGAGGTTACCGGCAGTAAACATGATCAACAGCGTGATGTTGAACTTCCAGTTGACGCGTGAAACCGCGAACGCCATCATCGAGGCGAACAGAAGTGTCAGCAGGACTGTGGGAACCGTGATCAGGACCGAGTTCAGGAAGTACTTCGAAAACCCGCCCTGGTTCCAGGCCTGGACAAAGTTCTCAAACCCGAAACTGCCGCCGAGGCTGAAATAGCCATATTTGTCCGTATCAGCTTTGGGCCTGAGCGCCGTGAAGAGGGACCAAACGAGCGGAATAAGCCAGATGGCAGCCATGACTATCAGGAAGATATGGGTGCCGTAATGGCGTTTGCCGGACTTCCCTGCGCCTGCGGACTTGCTGGGTTTGCCGGCCTTTCCCGTTTCGACGGGCAGCGTGGGCACTACGGCGCTCATGCCTCTTTCTCCTTGCCAAAAGTGCGGATGAGGTAAAAGACAATCGGTACCAAGGAGACCACCAGCAGAACGACCGCGAGGGCCGAACCGACGCCGATCACCTGTCCTTCACCGATCAGGTTTTGGATCACCAGGGCACTGAGGAGTTCAAGGCCGTTGGTGCCGCGGTTGATCACGTAGACGATGTCAAAGGCGCGCAGCGACTCGATGATGGTGATAACCACGATCACGATGTTCACGGGGCGCATTGCCGGGAAGACGACGCGGAAGAATGTCTGCGCAGCGTTGGCCCCGTCGATCGATGCCGCTTCCCTCAGGGATGGATCCACGCCTTTCAGGCCGGCCAGGTACAGGATCATGACATAGCCTGCATGACGCCACGTGGCAGCGATCATGGCTGCCCAGATGTTCACGTTGGAGTCGCCGAACCAGTCCACCGCTTGTGGCGTGCCTGCCGTCCCGAGGAGGTAGTTCAGCAGCCCGCTGTCGCGGTTATAGAACAATTGCCAGATGATCCCGATGAGAGCCAGGGACAGCATGACCGGAGTGAAGAAGATGCTCTGGTAGATCTTGCTTCCCCGGATCCTTTGGTCCAGCAAGACAGCGAGCAGCAACCCCAACGGGGTTGCTATGAGAGCGAGGAAGGCCAGCCATAGGACATTGTGCTGGATAGCCGGCCAGAACGGTGGGTAGTTCTGGCTGATGAACTCGTAGTTGTCCAAACCGGCTTGCTTGAGGTCTTCAAGATCCAGTCCGTTCCAGCGCGTAAAGCTCAAGCCTATGGAGAAGAGGGTGGGCAGCCAGACAAACAGCAATTGAATCAAGGTGGGAATGCCAACCATCACTCCCAGGACAATCTTGTCCCGGCCGCTCAGGCGACGAACCCGCCTGGACCTGGTGCGCCCTTTACCGGAAACGGCCACTGCTGCGCGTGCTCCACGATGGATGCCGCCATTGGGGGGTCCCCCGTTTTGCGAGGCCGGTTTTTCGGCTGTGGTACTCATTGGAAATTCCTTTTATTCAACGCTACTGGGCCGCGTAGAGGGACTTGGCCTGTGCTTCCAGGTTCTTCACATCGACGCTTCCGTCCTTGATGAAGGACTGAAGGGCCGGGATCATCACGTTGTTCGCCATGGCGGGCAGAGCGTCACGGTCCAGGAACTGGCTGATGTACTTGGCGTTGGCGATGGTATCGGCACACTTCTTGTTCAGCTCTGAGTACTTGGACGTATCCGCACCCTTGGCCGTTGCAATGTTCGATGTGTCCACCGCCGCATACGCATCCTGGCCCTCGGCACTGCCCATGAATGCCAGGAAATCGTGTGCGGCCTGGTTCCCGCCACCCTTCTTGGACAACAGCAGACCGTCGATGGGAGCCTCGACGGCGTCCGTTCCTTCCATCGCGATCTCCGGGAATGGGAAGAAATCGATGTCTGCCAGTACCGCAGGATCCGTGAACTGCTGCGTGACGAACGAGCCAAGCAGGTACATGCCGGTCTTCTTGGCTTCAAGTGCCTTGGCCGCATCCTGCCACGTCTGGCCAAGGGCTGCAGGATCCTGGAAGGGCAGGAGTGCCTTCCAGGTGTCGAAGACGTCGCTGACCTTCTTCTGGTCCCAGCTCTCCTTGTGGGCCGTCAGGTCAATGTGGAACTGGTAACCGTTCAGGCGCATGTTGATGTAGTCAAACGTGCCCATGGCCGGCCACCCGTCCTTGTCGGCGAAGCCAATCGGAATAATCCCATCCGCCTTCATCTTCGCTGCCAGGGTCTTCAACTCGTCAAACGTGGACGGGACCGCATAGCCCCTTTCCGCCCACAAGCTCTTCCGGTAGAAGAAGCCCCAGGGGTAGTTGTAGTTGGGGACCAGGTACATCTTGCCGTCCGGGCCGGTGGAGGCCTTCTTCATCGCGTCTGAGAAGTTGCCGCCGATCTTCTCCCAGACGTCATCCACAGGAGCCAGCAGGCCCTTGCCGGCGTAGTACTGCATGCGGTAGCCGGCGAACCACGTGAAAGCATCGTCCGGGCTGCCCTGCAAGTAGGAGTTGATCTTGTTCTGGAAGTCATTGTGTGGCACCACGTTTGTGGCCACCTCGATCCCGGACTTCCTGGTGAAGGCGTCCGTGACCGCCTTGTACGCATTGCGCGGAACTTCATCGGAGGAACCGGAGCCAAAGGTCAGGCTCTTGGATGAGGCGCCGGGTGCTGGACCCGAACCGCCCGTGCAGGCCGACAAGAGCGGAATTCCTGCGGCTGCAACCGCCCCGACTCCAAGCGTCTTGAGGAAGGTACGCCTGCCCGGAGACGATGCGCCGCCCGCCTGCGACGGGGTGGAATTTGTTGCCATGATGACTCCTTCTGGTGGTAAAGCTTTGCGCATCGTTGCGCAGGTGAGTGTCTTTTGATCGAAAGTCGTTAGCCTTAGTGTGCCCCTCGAGGAGGCAAAAGTCGTTGCTTTTTTGTAACCCTGATTCCTCCGGTCCATTCTCATGTTTGCGTAAACATGAACGCTATGAGTTTACGTAAACATTTCGTCGCTGACAATAGCGTTTGCAAACCCCTATGAGTTCATTTGCCCGTCAGGCCATGCCAGCGGCCCGCTGAAGCAGCGGGACCGCTGGCATGCGGATCATTTGCATGAGGTGGCTGTATAAGCAACTTGCTTCGTTGTGGTTACAGACTGCCCGTTGACCGTGCCCTTGGCCTCAACGCCAACCACTCCCCCTTGGATGGAAGCAGCCTGCGTGGAGAAGGAGTACATACCGGTCTTGCCGGCCTGGACAGTGACAAGGGCGCTGCCGAACACGGACGTGAACGTCACCTGCACGGAAGAGCTTTCGTTGTTCTTCGCCTGCACGTCCAGTACAACCTTCTTGCCTACGCATTTGGTGCGTGCCGTCGCGGTTACATTGAGGGTCGGGCTCGGCGTCGGGGTCGGTGAGCTGGTCGGCGTCGCAGTCGGCGTCGGGGTCGGTGAGCTGGTCGGCGTCGGCGTCGGAGAGCTGGTCGGCGTCGGGGTCGGGCTGGCGATCATCAGCCAGCTGAGCTGCACGTCGGGTCCCCGGGTGGGGCTGAGCGTGAAGGTGATCTTTCCATCGGTGCCCACGGTAACGTTCTGGTACGCCGCGGACTGATAGTCCCCGCTGTAGTCGTGGTCAGCTTCAACGACAGCCCCGTTGACGGTCACCTTCGCACCACGGTCATCCCACTGCGCCCAAGGATCGTAGTAGCCGGCGTATACGGTGTAGGTGCCGGGAGCGAGGTTGCTGAAGCGGTACGTCAGGTCACGCCCACCAGCGGCATAGCGCAGCGTGGTGAAGATGTTCCCGTCTGCGGTGCCTTCAACCCCGCTGCCTTCGCTTTCATATCCCCAGGTCTTGCCCGTTGCCGGGTCCAGGCCGTATGGCTGGTCGGGAGTGCTGTTGAGTACCGAGCCCGTAACTCCTGGGGCTGCCATCAAGGCTGTCCAGTCGGCGGTTTGCTTACCCCCGGCGTTGACGGCATACCGGACGCCGTCCGGGACAACGGGGATGGTGCGGGTGAACGTGCGGCTACCGAAACCGGGAAGCGTGCCGGTTGCGGTAATGACTCCAACAGTGTTGGTGTCGCCGGTTATCTGCCAGGTCACGGGCTGGGTGGAGCTCTGCCCATTCTGTGAAACCGTCACGGATGTGACGTTGAAGGAGGCACCGACAGCCAGGCTTGACGGAACACCCGTGACGTTCCAGCCAGCGTTTGCATCGAGGTCCCCAAGCCGCCATTCGGACGGGGACAGGATCGTAATGGACTTGCCGCCTTCACCCATTTGGATTGGCAGCCAGACCATTGGCGCGGTTGCCAATGCCTGGTCCGATCCGCCGTTCCAACGGTCGCCCATGTAGATGAACTTGCCGTTTGCCGCATCCACCGGAATGACAGAAGTGGGCTGCGAATTGTTGGAGTTCCAAGCGACGTCGCCGGTGAATGGGTTGGGCATCTCGGTCCACTCGCCAAGGATGCTGGTAGCGGTGCCGTACTGCGCAGGGTTCGCCGCCCAGCCGGTGGTTCCGGAATTGATGATGAAGTAACGTCCCTGATACTTGAAGATGGCCGGCGACTCGCGGGAGTCGTTGACGAACGCGCGCCGGAAGTCGACGCCCTCCACTGCCGTATCGGGTGAGGCCGACAGGTAGGTGTAGTCAGCGTTGAGCTTGGAGATAAACATTGTCTTGTTCTCCTCGCTGGAATAGATGATGTATCCCGTACCGTCATCGTCCACGAAGAGGTTCATATCCCTGGCCATGCCCGGGTTGTTCGGCGCCAAATTCGTCGGGTCGCCGGCAGCTGCCTTATGCAGCCGGTAGCTGTCGATGTAGCGGAACGGGCCGAACGGCGAATCGGAGATGGCTACGCCGGCGTTGGCCTTGGCGTACTGGGCTGTGGAGGTCGCCGATGGGCCATCGGCGTGGACCCACATGACCCACTTGTGGGTTGCTGCGTTGTAGATGACCTTGGGTCGCTCAAGGATGGGCGGAGTCTGACCATCTACAGGCACGGTGCCAAGGTCGCGGTAAACGGCGTTCTTCTGCTCGGTGGTGTAGCCGGAGTACAGGCTTTGGAAATAGGGATCATTCGTGAACTGGTCCGCGGATGACATCGCCTTCAGGGCAACTCCTTCATCCTTCCAGTTGTAAAGATCGTAGGAGCTGTAGGCGTGTACACCAGGTGAGGAGTGGTACCCATTGGTGCGATCCTCCCCGTAAAGGTAATAGATCGTACGTCCTTGCGCGTCCTTCGACGTCACTACCTGTCCACCGTGCGCCTGCAGGAGGTTTCCGTTGTTGTCCCGCCAATCCTCTCCAGGCCTGAAGCTCGTGTAGCCGACGCCCTCACTGGCGTTGCGCAGGGTAAACGCCTGGTTCGCTCCGCCGTTGGAGGGCCAGAGACCAATCCAGGAACCGGAAGCCGTGGACTGGTTTGAGACATCAAGGACCTGTTGGCGCGCGGCGTTCAGCAAACTGAAGGACGTTCCGTCAGTGGTGCTGAAGAGCCACTGGGCCGAGGGGTCCGCGCCGGCTTCCTGGTCAGTAAGAGTACGAAGGACCGTTCCGTTTGCATCTGCAGCCAATGCACGGCCGTCAGCAAGCCTCAGGACAAAGCGGTCACGGGTTGCGCCGTCTTCATCTGCAATGCGGGTGGCTTTCCAGACCTGCGTGGGTGAAGCCACGTTGTCACCAAGCACCGTAGCCGGTGAGCCGTCCGAAGCCGTGACTGCCCTGCCGCTCTGGACTCCGACGAAGCTGTAGGACTGGCCGTCCTTTACTGCGGGTGCATCGGCGGCCACACCGGATGCCCCGTTGATGACGAAAGTCGTGACGGACTTGGCAGGTACAGTCAGAGTCGCCGAGCGCGTTCCCGCGTCAACTGCCACTGCGTTCCCGCTCACCAGCGCGTTGGCGGTGGGGTTCGTCGACGGCGACCCGGTGGTGACTACGGGAGTAACCGTTGCCCCTGGTGCGATGGCTGCAAACTTTGAGAGGTCCAGCTTAACGGTCTTGGCTTGGTCGGAGTCGTTGGTGTGCACCATGACCAGCCCGGTCCCATTGTTCTTCACCGCAGAGGTGGTCTTGGCGTCGCTGGTGGGAATGATGCGGTCGCCTGGTTCGATGTAGTGGGTGAAGTTGCGGATGGCGTTGTATTTGGAGTTCACTTTGGTCCGGCAGGAAGGGTCCGCAGCGCCATCGGCCAAACGTCGCGCGGAGTTTCCGTCGGCGTTGCAATCGAAGTCGATGAAGACCGATCCCCAGTTCTTCTTCTCACCGAGTTCCATGTTGTAGAGGTCTTCAACCGGCTGCCAGAGCACCCAGGATTCGGGGTCCAGCTCACGGAGGTCATCGGTGATGCGGCTGGCCATGCCCAGACCGTTTTCCATGCTGTCAGGGTTCCATGAGTCGCCGCCCCAGTTGCCCTCCACTTCGCTCATGGACAACGGCTTGCCAGTTGACTTGGCAATGTCGCGGACCCTGATCCGATCACCAGTGGAGTAGGTGTGGACGTTGAGCTGGCTCACGGCCTGCTTGGTTTCCGGAGTCCAGCCGTTCCAATCCTCGATGAACCGGCTCGGTGAGGTCTCGTCCGGCCCGGAGACTTTGGCTTGGGTAGTGGTTCCCGGCTCGGCGAGTTCTGCTGCCATGGCAGTCAACACCTGGGACTGCAGGGCCGGGCTGGCGTGGGCGCCTTCCTGGCCACCGCCGTTGGGCAGGCCATTGCCGCCTAAAGTTGTCTTCCAATAGTCCGTATTGGGCTCATTGAGCGGATTGATGGTGTCGAACTGAATGCCTTGGGACTGCTCCACCTGCTGGGCCGCGGTCTTAAGGTAATTGGCGAACTTACCGATTGCCGCCGGCTTGATCTGGTCCGAGTTTCCGTTGAACCCACCGCTAACGTAGCCGCTTTCAGTCATGAAGTAGGGCGGCGAGTTGCTGAATGCTTCCCACGTAGTGACCTTGTCCTTGATCGCAGCAATCCAGGCGCGCTGCGACGTATCCGCCTGGAGGTTGTAGTCGGAGGCGTTGTCCCCGCTCCACGCTGCCAGCATCCGGTCCCGGTCTGCGTAGCTGGATGTAATAGGACCATTTTGGTCAGAGAGTCCGGCATTGGGGTTCCACCAACCCGGAACGGCGCCGCCCGGCCTGAGGTAATCCGGGATATCGGTGGCGTTGCCACCTCCGATGTTGTAGCGCGCGATGTTGAGGTTGAGTCCATCGTCACCGAAGACCTTGTTGATGAGGTCATTGCGGATGGCTTCCGGGTACTGTCCGGTGGCATTTGCCATCCAGACCAGGCTGGTGCCCCATCCCTTGAAGGACGGCCCGGCCTGGGCAGGGTTGGGAGTCAGGAGCACAGGATCCTCCGCGGCGGCAGCCACGGAAGGTAAGAGGGGAAGTCCAGCCAGGGCGAGCGAGGATGCGGCAACCGCCGCTCCTATGCGATGGCGCCACGATCCATTCGAGGTCGACAACATTGTCTAAATCCAATCCGTTCATGTTTACGTGAACATAGATGAGTTTACGTAAACATATCGTGACGTGGATCACCCGTCAAGGGTTGATTTCTTACTCGCCCCGCCCGGCATTTTCAGGACGAAGACGGGATAGCGCCTTCCCTTTGGAATGCCGCGAAAGCAGTCCCCTAGTGCATTCCAAATTGGTAGTCGAAGGGCACTGCTTCACCCGGACAGACTTCTTCCCACAGCGCCGCTATGGCATCCTCGCCCTCGCGGAGATCCGGTATCTCCACCCCTTCGCGCAGGATGGCTGCAGCATCGCCTGCCCTGCCCACACGGGCTAGTGCCAGTGCCTTGAGGAACCTCAAACGCCCGACGGCGGCGCCCTCCTTGGGCTCGGACTCCAGCTTGGGCGCGGACTCCAGCAGTTCCAGCGCCTGGGCCGGGTGGTCATGGCGGATGCTGAGTGTCACAGCCTCGGTGAGTAATGCCCTGTTGGAGGGGTCGGCCTGAACCCCGCTCCTGAGTTCATCCAGGCCCTCGCCATCCACGCCGTCGGCCAGTAACGCCAACCCCAATCCGCGATGTGCGAGCGCCAAGGTCCCCTGCTGAACGCCCCCGGCAGCAAGCACCCCACGGTAGGCCGCCTTGGCTCCCTCCAGATCCTGCCTGGCATGCCTCATGGTGGCCACGTGGAATCGAGCCTCAGGACTTTCCTGTCCCGCCAGCAGCTCCTCCCAGTCAGCACCGGCAACAAAGGTGGTTGCGCCGTCGAACGCTTTTCCCTTCAGCAGTTCCAGCCATGGTTCCTGCTCCGCCGTGATGCTTTCATCTACGAACGGGGTGCCGCTCTCGTCAATCCAACCCTTACCCGTCCTACGGCGCCGTGCCCGCTCCACGACTCCCCAGCCACTGCCGTGGAGCACCATGGTGGATGGCGGGACGTCAGCGTCGGTGATGGCGGCGGGCAGCATTGCCTCCAGGTCCTCGTGCGCAAGGAGCTCCTCAAGCCGCTGGCCGGCATGGGCCACGGCCGCATCCCAATCCGATCCGTGGGACGTTTCCGGGTCCAGATGCCCGTTCCCGTACGCTTCCACCCACGACCATTCCGCACCCGCCGGCATGGACAAATGCTCAAACTGGGTTCTCGCCAGGCCAGCCTGGATCTCGGCGTAAGGGCCGGCACCAGGGCTCAACCACTGCTGCCACCGTTTACCGCCCTGGCCTTGTCCCCAGACGAAAAGCTTCTTGCCCCTCAGCCGGCTCGTGGATAGCATCGCCAGCCCATCGCCGTCGTCGTCCGCAGCCACAACCCAGCGACGTTCGGATGGATCAATATCAAAGAAGAAATCGGCGGCATGCGGGCTGTTGACCAACCAGGTGCCGTCGTAGCCGTTGTGGTTTGTGGGCCGAACGCGGGTGATGTCCCTGGCGTAGTCGCTGCCAAATGCTTCGTCGGCCGGCGCGATCACCCGGGTGCGGTCCGTCTCCGGAATTGCTGCGTTGCTCCACCAGTACATGGGAACGTCATGGTCATTCGGGTTGCGGATGCGCACCGCCGCGAACAGCACCTCCGATTCGGCAGGCAACCATATGTCCACTTGGAACACCACTTCCCGGAGCCGTTCGAACTCCCACACGCGAAGGATGTGCTTTCCGTCGGCGGTGTGGACGATCGCCGTGTGCAGTGGATCGCAGCTGGTGGGCGAGTGGCCGCGCGTGCCAATGTTCCACTCCAAGCCTCCCGCGAACCACGCCTTTCGCAGCGCGATGTTGGCCAGCTGGGGCGCGTCGTGCGTGTGGAGGAGCTGCTTTCCCGTCGCTTTATCGAACAATTCCCAAATACGGCCGCCCAGGGACGGTATGACGGTCGCCTTGAGTTTGCTGTTCTCAAGCACGACGGCGGGCAGCTCCTTGGGTGCCGCCTCCCGGCTATAGCCATCCTGCATGAGGTACGGGAATACGTTGGGCACTACACCATAGCGGGCCGCCGCCTGGAGTTCTTCCGGCACTCCCTCGCCCACGGTGTACGGCTGATCGAGCTCGGCGGCCACCACGGGCAAGGGGTTCAGTGGGCCAATATCGGCCATCGTCAGGGAAATGGTGGTGACAGTGGGATGGGAAGGTGACGTGGCGGCCATGTCCGTATCCGTTCGTGAGGAATCAACGTCCACACCCACAGTCTCCTCGGACCGGGCAGCCGGCGCCAGACCTCCCTCTACCGTTCGGGGAGCCTCGGGATCAGGACAGTGAGCTGACGGCCAGTTTCCGGACAGTGGCCGTGCCGCCTTCCACGCGCAGATCTGTGCCCAGGCTCCCGGGCAGGGGAAAAACAAGATCACTCAGGACAACGCTGCCGTCTTGGGCGAAGACCTCCACCGACTGGTCCACGATAATACGCAGCCTCAGCACACCGCCGTCGAGCTTCACTGGCGCCGACTCTGCCGACGCAAACTTTTCGTGGAAGGCAGTGTTGCCGGAATTGCGGCGATCCAGGATGAGCTGACTCGTTACGGCATCAAAGCTGAGAACCGTTGCGGCGCTCCCGTCCGGGGCGCACAAAAGCCTGAACGCAATGGTCCGGGCCGAGCCGGGCAGGATCTCAGCCTCGATCAGCTGGGCTGATCCGGTCATGGCGTCGGGCAGTTGCACCGCGGAGTCGTGAAGTTCGGCATCCTGAAGAATGTTGGCCGGCGTCCCGGAATCCAGCGGCAACACCGGCGGAAGCACCGGCCGCTGCACCAGGCGCGGCAAGCCCTCTACGGTCGCGAGTTCAACCTCGCGGGCAAGCGACATGCCCGAGCGCCACGGGGCCGTGGGCAAGGAGTTGGCATAGTCCCAGTTGTTCATCCAACCGATCATGATGCGGCGGTTGTCCGGGGTGTTGCTGAAGGAGACCGCTGCATAGTAGTCACGTCCCCAGTCCAGCCACAGGCATTGCCTGAGATCGATGGTCCCGTCAGCGTCCGGTGAAACGAGCGAATCAGGATCGGCAGTGAACCGCACGCCATCGAAGTGGCCCACGAAGTACTGCCCTCCCGAGCCACCGGCCACGGCACCAGGATTGACGTTAACCACCAGGACCCACTTGACGTTCTCCGGATTGCCATCGACGCGGAGCGGGAACAAGTCCGGGCATTCCCATTCGCCTTCCGACGAGTTCGCGGGGCCGAAAGTACTCAGGTATTCCCAGTCCTTCAAATTGTCCGAGCGGTACATAACAACCTGCTGATGCTGGGCCTCCACGGCCACCATCACCCAGCAGGACCCGGCAGAGCCCTCATAGCGGAAAACCTTGGGATCCCGGAAATGGGCCGAGCCCCGGCCAAGCACCGGATTGCCTGCATATTTGCTCCAGGTTATGCCGCCATCTGTGGAGAACGCGAGGGACTGTGCCTGTGTCCCCTGATGCGTCGAGCCTTCCTTGAAGGCGCTCGTGTAGATGGCTACCAACGCCGGATCTTCCTCTGTGCCGAAGCCCGACGTATTGCCGTGGTCCACCACGATGCTGCCGGAAAACACGTCTTCTTCCTCATCGCAGGCGATGGCAACCGGGTGTTCAGTCCAGTGCAGGAGGTCTGTTGAGGTGGCATGCCCCCAGGACATGTTGCCCCAGACATTGTCGAACGGGTTGTTTTGGTAGAAGAGGTGATAGAGGCCCCCGTGCCAAACCAGTCCGTTGGGGTCGTTCAACCAGGTGTTCCTGGCCGTGTAGTGAAGGATCGGGCGCACCGATGGGGCGGCGTCTTCGCCGGGACCGGCACGGTGGGTTGTTGTTTCAGTCATCGGAGGTCTTTCGGGAGGGATGCGACGGAATCGCGAAGAACCATGGGGCAGGGAAGAACGGTGGGGTGGGTGGCGAACAGCTGCAGGTCGGTTTTCCCTTCGATGGCATCGATCAGGTTTTCCGTTGCCCATGCGCCCATCTCGTAGTGCGGCAGTGCCACCGTTGTCAGCGCGGGGTAAAGGTTTTCGGCAATGAGCTCCTGGTTGTCGAAACCAACGAAGGAGATGTCCTCCGGAATCCTGAGACCGAGTTCCGCAGCGGCCCGGTAGGCGCCCATGGCCATGCGGTCGTTGTAGCAGAACACGGCCGTTGGCCGGCTCTCAGGTTTCAGCAGGCGCAGCGCCGCCTGGTAGCCACCAGGCATCTCCGAATGCTCGGACTGGACCAGTTCTTCGTGGAACGGCAGCCCGGCGTCTGCCAACGTTTCCTTGAAGGCGCGCAACCGGGAGTGGGTTGCAGGCACGTCGTCGGTGTTGTTCAGCATCCCGATCCGGGTGTGGCCGGCGTCGATCAATGTCTGCACGGCCGACCTTGCTCCACCCACCTCGTCGGGGATGACGGAGGAAACAGTGTGGCTGATGTCTTCGGAGTCCACCAGGACTGCAGGCAGTCCTGCCAGATTCCTGGGCACAGCCAGCTTCCGGTGATACATCGTGGCGTACAGAATGCCATCCACTTGCCGGTCCAGCAGGTCCGCCACCTGGCTTTCCTTGGACTCCTGGGTGCTGGTGCTGGTGGAGTTGATGATCATGATGTTGTAGCCCCGGCGCTTGGCAGTTTCCTCTGAGCCGAGGATGATCCTGCCTGCATGCGGCGTGGTAGCGATTTCCTCGCTGATGAACCCGATCATTCCTGAACGTTGCGTCCGCAGGGCTTGTGCCAGCCGGTTAGGGCCGTACCCCAGACGGTGCGCGGCTTCCTGGACCCGCTCCCTGGTTCTGGCGCCCACCCGGGCGTAGGCAACATCGTTCAGGACGTGGGAGACGGTGGTGACCGAAACCCCGGCCTCTGCCGCCACATCCTTGATACCCACTGATCTATTGGTCATTGGTCCCCCACGTCCTCATGATGTTGGTGCTGATCCTGCGATCGAATCAGCATGTGCCGTCTGGAAGCCGACTGTCGGTGTGGCCCTCAAGGCGTTGACAGTCCTATCTGCAATAACCTGCGCGTCAGTCCCGGAATCCAGGACCGTATTCCGGGCGGATCCGGATTCGACCAGGACGGCCGTAACAGCGAGCCCGTCGGAAGCACCTGTGGTCAGCAGGGCGTCCACCTGGGCAGAGAAGCAGGAATCACTGGATGTGGAGTGAACGTCCATCGCCACCACATGGTTGTTGGAGACGAAGTTTCCAGCCCCCTCCAGCAACCGGATGATGACCGGCGTCGCACCTGCGGGACGGATGCTCTGTGCGTCGATGACCTCGGAGAAGTGGTTGCCCACCACAGAGTTGTTGCTCCCGCTAACGCAGAGAAGCCCGTAAAGATCGTCCAGCCCGTTATCGACTCCCAGGAAGGGTGTCCAGGGCTCATGGTCACGCAGGAAATGGTTCGTTGCCACCAGGTTCTCGGAACTGTTCGCGGCAAGGACCACCATCCCGGGGTAGAACGAATGCAGACGGTTGTTGGTGACGCTTGAACGCGTGACGCCGTCCAAATAGACGCTGCTCGCACCCCTGGGGAAGATGTTGTTCGCGGTTATAAGGAGCCCGCCATGGTTCCTGGCGTAGATCGAGTGGCCCTTGAAACCTGCCCCGATCAAATTGTCGGTGATCTTGGACGCCTGTCCCCAACCGCGCAACTCGATGCAGCTTCCACACTCGGCGATGAAGTTATCGTGAATGGAAAGCGCGTCGGCGTTATGGATCGTGAGGGCGTTCTCAAGGTAGATGAACCCCATCCCCGTGACGCGGAATGAGTCGTTGGCGCTCGCCACATAGATACCGGTCTTGCCGTTCACATAAGTGTTTTCCGGTGGCAGCCCCGAGCCGTCGGGGGTGAAGTGCAAGCCGTCGATGCAGAAGTTGGAGAACTCCACCGAGCTGATCCGGGGGCTCCCGCTTCGCTCAATGTAGAAGGCCGCCCCCTTGGCTTCGTCCGAGGTGGGCGGAAGATCGACAATAATGCGACTTCCTCCGGGCCACAGCTCGTGCAGATCAGGCCACTCCTCTTCGGGAACGTTGAACCTGATGCTCGAAGACGTAAAGCCGTGTCCCGAGCCCTGGATCCTGAGGAAGCTGATATCGATCACCACCTGCGTACGGAGGTGGTAGTCCCCGGGTGGCAGGTAGATCACCGCACCCGGCTTTCCTCCGTTGTTCACATCGGTAGCTGCCTGCCGGTCCTTGATATCGGCGATGATGCTGTTGATGACCTCGCCGACGTCTTCGGACGGGTTGCCGACCGGCCACGTAGTCACGTCGTAGTAGTTGTTGCTTGACATAGCTTCTGCCCTTTTTGTGGTGTGGTTTCCCAGCCCTTGACGGTATCTCAGCCCTTAACGGCGCCGAGCGTCATGCCTGCGACAATCTTGCGCTGCAAGAGAAGGGTGAGAAGGATGACCGGGATGGAGTAAACGGCGGCCAGCGCCGTCATGGATCCCCAGTCCAGGCCGAACTGGGTCTGGAAGTTCGCGATGACCACTGGAGTCGTCTGGGATCGGATGGCGGTCATCAGGAGTGCGAAGAGGAACTCGTTCCATGATGCGAGGAAGGCGAAGATCGCGGTGACGGCGATGCCTCCGGAAACCACCGGGATCACTACCCGCCAGAGCGCGCCGAGCCTGCTGCAGCCATCCACCGTTGCAGCCTCTTCCAGGTCGCGGGGAACGGCCTCGAAGAAGCTGGACATCAGCCAGATGGACAGCGGCAAGGAAATGGTGGTGTGGGCAATGGACAATGCGATCGGGGTATCCGCCAAACCAGCCGAAGCCATCATGGATGCCAGCGGAATGCCGATTGCTACCGGCGGCACCATGCGGGTGACCAGCGCGGCCATGATGAACACCCGGCCGCTCGGCGTCTTGTAGCGCGTGATGCCATAGGCCGCCGGGACAGCCAGGACCAACGACAGCAGGGTGCTGATGATCGCGGTCTGGATGCTGTTGATGAATGAAGCCAACACACCGCTACGGCCAAGGGCGTTCGCGTAATTCTCCAGAGTCCATTCTTTGGGGAGGATGGTAGGTGGAACGGCGATGGTGTCGATCGGGGTCTTGAAAGACGTAAACAGAAGGTACAGGAACGGGAATCCGTACAGCACCATGGCCGCGGCCAGCAGGATCCACAGAATGGTCCTGGTGCTGCGCCGCCCGGCTTCCAGGCCTTCGCGGTTGACGCCGCGGCGCTTGCGCGGGGCAACATGCGTAGCGGTTGAAACGGAACTCCTGGCACTCACGGCAGGCGCCTTCCCGCCGTCGGGCTTTGTTCGTTCGGCGACGCGCATCAGTTGTCCTTTCCTGGCCGCCAGATGGTGGCCACCGCGAAGAATGCGACGGCGAGCATCGCCAGCAGGTAGATAGTGCCCATGGCGCTGGCCAGGCCGGGATCGCCGAAGCGGATCATGGTCCGGTAGATCAGCAGGCTCATGGTTTCGGAGGCGGACTGCGGGCCGCCGTTGGTTTGGATGAGGATTGTGTCAAAGGCCCGGGCGGCATCGATTCCGCGGACCACCAGTGCCACGGCGATCACCGGGCGGAGGAGCGGAAGGATGATCTGGAACAGGAGCGCCGGTGCCTTGGCGCCGTCCAGGCGGGCTGCCTCGATGAGGTCGCCGGGGATGTTTTGGAGGCCGGCGAACAGCACCAGGCACATAAAGGACGTCGTGAGCCAGATATCGGGGACGGCTACCGAGAACAGCACGATATCCGGGTCCGAGAGCCAGCCGATCTGGTTTGGGTTTGAGAGGATGCCCGCTTGGTGCAGGAGGGTTCCGATGAGGCCGAAGTTATCGATCATCAGGAACTTCCAGAGCAGGCCGGCCACGATCGGCGCAATCATCAGCGGGTAAAGGAACACCGTTCGCCAAATCTGGGACTTGCGTCCCAGCGTGGTGAACAGGAGAGCCATCCCAAGGCCGAGCGCGAACTCGAGCGTCACCACCACCACTGTGTAAGCCAGGGTCCGCCAGCCGGCACCCATAAAGGCTTCGGAGGCGAACGCTGCCGCATAGTTTTGGAATCCGACAAAGTCACGCGGGCCGCCCGCGATGGGCGAGATCTTGAAGAAGCTGTCCGCGACGAGGCGGAACAGCGGGTAGGCCACGAACACGGCCAGGAACAGCGCCGCTGGGGTCATCAGGTATAGGGCGAAGCGGCGATCGGAGATACGCACGATTTTCTCTTCTGTTTGTTGGGGCTCTGTTGGTTGGGGCCGCGGCCGGCACTGGCTGAGTCTGCTGGTGCCGGCCGCGGAGCCTTTACTTGAGGAGGTCCTGGATCTGCTTCTTGGCGTCAGCCAGGAGGGTGGCGGAGTCGCCGCCGGCCACAGCCTTCTGCAGGAGCGGCACCAGCACGGTGTCCACAATCTGCTGCCACTTGGCTGTTGCCGGACGCGTTGCGGTTGCCTTGCCGTTGAGCGTTTCAATCAGCGGTTTGAAGCTCTCGTAGCCTGGCTGGTTCTGGTACTTCTCAAATGCTGAGATGCGGGAGGCGAGTCCAAGGCTGGATTCCACACCCATGCTGTTGTGGTCGTACGCGCACTTGACGAACTTCTTGGCGGCATCAGCGTTCTTGGTCGCCTTGGGTACTGACAGGTACCACGGGCCCGGAACACCCGCGACGCCGGCGCTGCCGCCAATCATCGCTGCAGCTCCAACCTTGCCTGCTACGGGAGAGTCCTTGGGGATCTGCCGGTAGGCGTGTGCCCAGAAGCGGGTCATAGCGGTCTTGCCCTGGTTGAACAGGTTCTGTGCCGCCGCCCAGTCAACCTGTGCAGCACCAGGAGGGGCGGACTTGGTGAGGCTGACGTAGAAGTCGAGCGCTTCCTTGTGGGCAGCGTTATCGATGACCACGTTGTTGTTCGCATCAAGGACCATCGGCGAGCCGGCCTGCAGGACGTGTGCGAGCCATTCCGTTTCCACGGCGCCCTTCACGTCCGTGCCGTACATGCCGTCCTTGGTGAAGAATTCGGAAATGTCCTGGTACTGCTTCCACGTGGTGGGGGCTGCCAGTTCATAGCCGTACTTTGCCTTGAAATCTGCCTTGTTCTTGGCGTCCTCGAAGAGATCCTTGCGGTACAGGATGATCTCTGCGTTGGTCCAGGCAGGCATGCCGATGAAGTGGCCATCAACGTTGGCTTCCTTCACGAGGGCGGGGAAAATGTCCTTCTTCGCTTCATCGGTGAACAGTTCATCGATTGGCTGGACTGCATCCTTGAAGCTGGGGAGCCACACGGAGTCCAACGCCGCGACGTCGAAGGAGACGTTGCCGGAGGAGAACTCGCTGGAGAGCCGGTTGAACATACCGTCATAGGGCAGTTCGACGAAGTTGACGTTGAGGCCGGTGTCTTTCTTGCATTGCTCGGCAACGCCTGTGAGCTCGGCGTGGCCGCCTGCTTCCACCAGGACGTTGACAGTGCTGGACGCGCTTCCGGATGTTGGTGCGGGGCCCCCGGCACCGCAACCCGTAGCTGCTAGTGCGACGGCAGTGCAGAGGCCGCCGAGTGTGACGAGTCTGGAGATGGTCTTTCGAGTGGACATCGCTGTCGACTTTCTCTTTGAACGGGACGTGAAAGATTCTGTGGGGATGAAGAATCGTTTTGCCAAAACGACTTGGCAACACCATAGGCCCGATTTCCGGGGTATGTCAAGCGTCACATTTTGGCTTCCCCAAGCTCTTGACGGGCTTGGTGGCCCAGCCCTAGAGTCATCGTCGCAGGCAGCTAAACCGTTTTGGCATATTTTGGCTGATGTGGGCAGGTTTTGGCACGCGTTGTGCCTCTTCCGGCTCACGCCTGTTCTTTAGGCCGACGCCGGTTCATTAGGCGGATTCTTATCCCGTCCGCCGGTTTCCACCCTTGGCCCGGTCCCTTCCCACCTCTCGTCCCACCTCTCGCCAGCGTCCCCGCTTGGGGACCCTATTCACAGGAGAACGCATGAAACCCATCCCGGACATCAGCCGACGAAGTGTACTCCGCGCGCTTACCGCATCGGCAGCAGTTGCCTTCGCCGTGGCAGCCACGGGCAGCGCTGCTGCCGCGGCACCATGGCAGGTGGCCGCAACGCCCGAGGCCGGTACTCAGGCCCAAGGTCACCGCCACCTGATCGGCGTTTTGTAAAGCAACCGTCTCTGTAGAACCACCCGTCTGTAGTACCACCGGGAACCACCGGAGGCGTGCGGCATCATGCGTCTAAGCGAGGCACGAGCGAGCATGCAGCGCACGGCGCCGGCGGTTCCGGACGCACTTGAAGAGAAGCAGCACAGTTCAGTCCCCCAACGATGTGAGGAGAACCAGCTTTGACCACCGTCTACGACGTCACCACCTGGAGCGTTCCAGGGAATCCGTCCGCCACCCCGTACAACGACATCGGGCTCATCATCAACAGCATCATCGCTGACATCAAGAGCCAGCAGACCAGCCAGGCGTCCAAGCCAGGTGCTGTCATCTACATCCCGCCGGGAGACTACTCCCTGAAGACCAGGGTGAATGTGGACATCAGCTTCCTGACCATCCGTGGATCGGGCCATGGCTTCACTTCGTTGAGCATCCGCTACAACGCCGGCAACACATCGGCCTGGCACGAGATCAACCCCGGCGCCAGCCGCGTCAGGGTGGAAAACACTGACGGGAACACGGACGCCTTCCGGGTCTACCGCACAGGTGATCCACGAATCAGTGGGGTGGTGTTCGAGAACTTCTGCCTTGACGGAGTCTCCTTCGGCTCCAACGAGAACGACTACACCAACGGGAAAACAGGCATCCGCTTCGATTCTGCCAACGATTCCTGCCGGGTGGAGCGCATGGGAATGGTGTACCTCGAGCACGGGCTCGTGGTGAGGGATACAGATGCCCTGAGCGTCAGCAGCAACTTCCTTGCTGAAAATGGATCATGCGTGGAACTGACAGGATCGGGCCAGGCCTCGAAAGTCACCGACAACCTTATTGGCGCCGGCTTCGTGGGATTCTCGATCTTCGCCGAGGGGCACATGGGCTTGCTGATCACGGGCAACAACGTTTTCCCCCGGGGTAAGAGCAGCGTGCACTTCAAGGACTGCACGCGCTCCTCCATCACGTCCAACCGCTTTCATGCCTTCTACCCCGGCATGGTGAACTTCGAGGGCAGTTGCACCGAAAACCTCGTTGGGGCAAACCACTTCCTGCGCCAGATGGAACCGTTCGATCCCCTCAAGCCTTACAACAACGGTTTGGATGATCTGTTCGGCCTGGTGCACATAGCGGGCAGCAACAACACCGTCATTGGAAACCACTTCAGCTACGACGTCGCCTCGGGATCGGTCACGCCGTCGGGGCAGACGCCCACCATCATCCTGGTGGCATCCGGTAACAACAACTACATCGCCACCAACAACACCGTCTCGGCCATCGCGGTGCACACAGTGGTCCTGGACGCATCGACTTCAGGGTCCAAAGTGTTGGACAGCGGCGATAGCAACCAGGTGGTTCGCTACGCGTCCAACTACGCGTTCAGGGCAACGCCGTAACTTCACGGCGTCATCGCACGACGTGAATATGAATAGCGAATAGCACGACGGCGGGCGTCGCCCTTCAGGCGTGTCCGCCGTCGTCATCCTGCATCGCAAGCCCCTGACGAAAGGTCTGTCAACGATGACAAGACGCACCAAAGCCCTGATGTCGATTGGGGCGGCCGTGGCACTCACCGCTGCCTCATTCTCCATTGCCACCACCGCCCAGGCCACCGATCCTGATCCGGCCACCCAGCAATACCGCCCGTACCTGCACTACACGCCGGAAGCGAACTGGATGAACGATCCCAACGGACTCGTCTTCCACAACGGGAAATACCACATGTATTACCAGTACAACCCCAACGGAACACGGTGGGGAGACATGAGCTGGGGCCACGCTTCCTCCACCGACCTGATCCACTGGGAGGAACAACCACTCGCCATTCCACGGAGTTTCAACGCATCCGGCCAGGTGATCGAGGAAATCTTCTCCGGATCAGTAGTGGTGGACACCCAGAACACCAGCGGGCTGGGGAGTGTCCAGAATCCGCCATTGGTGGCCATCTACACGAGCAATTACACTGCGGCCCACCCCACCCTCGCCGGTAAACAGGCCCAGTCATTGGCATTCAGCACCGACGACGGACAGACCTGGACCAAGTACGGCAACAACCCGGTCCTGAACAGGAACACGTCAAGCTTCCGCGACCCCAAAGTCTTCTGGTACGACTCCCCCACCGGCCCGGACTACTGGGTCATGGCAGCCGTTGAAGCCGACGAGCACCGCGTCCTCTTCTATAAAAGCAATGACCTGAAGCAATGGAACTATCTGGATGACTTCGGTCCCGCAAATGCCACCGGAGGGCAGTGGGAATGCCCTGATCTGTTCCCACTCGCCGTCGATGGTGACCCGAACAACGTCAAGTGGGTCCTCTCGGTGAACATCAACCCCGGAGCCGTCGCAGGCGGCAGCGGCGGACAATACTTCGTAGGAACCTTCAACGGCACTTCCTTCACCGCTGAAAACATCGATCCCGCCAGCCAGCTTCCCCCCGGAAACGTCCTTGCCGGCTTCAACAGTGGCAATTACAGCGGCTGGAACATCCAGAACGATCCTTCGAACAGTTCCGGGCCTTGGGGAAGCGCCCCCGCCTCCGGAAGTCTTTCTGGACAGATGGCGGTTACCGGCAACATCGGAGCCGGGCTGGTTAACGGCTTCCACGGTGGAGATGCTCCCGTGGGCACCATGGAATCAGCACCTTTCACGCTGGACAAGGACTACCTCAACTTCCTCGCCGGCGGCGGTAAACACCCGCAGGAAGCCGGCAAGCAGTCAGGAAACCAGGCGCCTCCGGGCTATCTGCTCTTCGACGGCTTCGACTACCCCGGCACGCTCACGCAAGCTGGCTGGCAGCTAACGGGTGACTTCCAGGCGGCACTTAACCCCTCGACGTCGGGCGGTGAATTCGCCATTGGAAAACGGATCAACACGTTCGAAGGCGGCCCGTACCAAGACAACAACGTCGGCACCATCACGTCTCCCGAGTTTTATCTGACCAACACCAACATCGGCTTCCTCCTGGGCGGCGGCAACCGCAGCGGCGGCGAACTCCAGGTTGAGCTGCTGGTTGGCGGCGTGCCAGTGCGCACTGCCACCGGTACGAATTCAGGGGACCTGAACTGGCAGAATTGGGACGTTTCCCCCTGGTACGGCCAGATCGCCCGCATCCGAATTGTTGATAACGCAACGGGGCCCTGGGGCCACCTGACTCTGGACAACATGGTGTTGGGCTCGGAGCAGGCGAAGCCCAGGAGCGCTGAAACCACAGTGAACCTTGTGGTCAATGGCCAGACCGTCCGTACCGCCACCGGCAGCGATTCCGAACATCTGGAGTGGAAAGCCTGGGACGTTAGCGCCTACAAGGGCAGCCAGGCCACCATCAAGATCGTGGACAACAACCGCGGCGGCTGGGGACACATCCTGGCCGACGAGTTCGTTTCCTCCGATGCCTCCCACCTGGAGCAGCACGATTGGCTGGACTGGGGCAGGGACTACTACGCCACGGTGTCCTTCAACAATGCTCCCAACGGCAAGCGCATCATGCTGGGCTGGATGAACAACTGGGACTACGGTCAGGACACTCCCACCACCACGTGGCGCGGAACCATGGCGTTGCCACGTGAAGTGGTACTAACCCAGACGTCCACGGGTCCGCGGCTGCGACAGCAGGTGGTGTCCCAGGCCGATACATTGAAGAACACGGCGGCCGCATACACGGCGTCAGCCCAGGACATCGCGTCAGGAACAACCACACTTCCCATTACAGGTGACGTGGTGCAGATTGACGCCGAGTTCTCTCCGGGGACGGCATCGGCGTTTGGCGTGAAAGTCCTCGATAACGGAACCGAAGCAACCCGCATCGGCTACGTTCCCGCCGCCAAACGGCTCTCCATCGACAGGACCAACTCGGGCAACGAGGGATTCCATCCAGCCTTCAGCTCAATAGAGGATCCGCGGGTCGAGTTGATCAATGGCAGGCTCCACCTGCGCCTGTACGTGGACCGTGCATCAGTGGAGCTCTTCGCCCAGGACGGCCTGACCACCATCACGGACCAGGTCTTTCCAAGCGCCGGGGCCACCAGCATCTCGGTTTTCTCGGAAGGAGGAACCGCACGGCTCGAAAGCCTGACGGTAGCTCCCCTGAACCAGGCAATGTGGGGAGGCTGACCCAGCAGTGGAACTAAGCCGGAGGAGCACCGAGTTCCAGCGCGTTGATCTCGGCCCGCGCCATGCGGACCGTTTCCCGGTCCGTCACGGTATAGGCGGTGGGGTCGGCGCCGTCCTGCGCGCCAAGGGATATGGCTCGTTGGCCCAGCGTAGAGACCGTTCTCTTGGCGGACATATGAACTGCTGAGAGGCCGGCCGCGTGCATCGCCGGAATATCGCCGAGCTGCAAGCCGCCTCCTGCCATGATTTCGAGTGCTCCGCCTGCCCGTTCCACCATCTCGGAAAGGGTGGCAAGGCCGGCACCTGCTGTGGCCTCGTGACCAGACGTGAGTACCCGGGTGAACCCGAGTTCCAGCAGTTGATCAAGGGCCGCCAACGGGTCCCGTGATTGGTCGATCGCGCGATGGAAGGTCAACTGCGCTTCAGGGCTCGCCAGCCGGGCAGAATCCACCAGCCGTTGGACCGCGTGAACATCGATATCGCCCTCTGCGGTCAGGGCGCCCACTACTACCCCGTGGGCGCCCTGAGCCAGCAGGTGACGTACTTCGTGCACCATGGTGTCCACGTCCGAGGCGGAATAGTGGAAATCGCCGGGGCGGCAACGCACCAGCGGGTGGATCTCAAGGCGTCCGTCAACATGTTCAATGCTGGCCTCCAGTAGTCCCTGGCTTGGCGTGATGCCGCCAAGTTCCAGGCTGCTGCAGAGCTCAATCCGATCGGCACCTTCGGATGCGGCCGTACCGGCACCCGTCGCGCTCACCACCGCGATTTCAAGTTTCATGGTGAAACTCTACGCGCGGTACCGCTCCAGCTTTTCCTTCTGGTCCGGAGTGAGCCTGAGGACCCTGCCGGTAGCCTCTGCCACGAAGGCCAGGTGCGTACTGGCTTTGACGCATTCTTCCTGTGTGACGGGGTCCTTGATGACGTAGTGAAGATCAAAGCTGGCCCCCTTGATGGCGCCAACCCAAATCTCCACCACGGCCGGGATGTTGCGGTATTCCAAAGTCCGCACATACCGGACCTTGTGCTCCACAACCAACGTCATGGTGCCCTCCTCAACATCATTGAAGAGGGCCGCCGGTGGTTCAACGCCCGGAAGGCCAGCGCCCCGTGGTGGCCCGAAAGCCGCGATTCGGGCTTCTTCCAGCATCCGAACGATCTGCACATTGTTGATGTGCCCGTAGGCGTCCATGTCACCCCAGCGCATGGGTACGAGTACCTCGATGCGCTGGGGTTCCACGGAATCCCGGGAGTGCAATCCGGTACTCAGGGAATTCGCGCTCAGCTGTGCACCGCCGTCGAGTCATCCACGGCGGTCTCTTCCTCACCGGCAAACTGGGACATGTACAGGCGGTAGTAGGCGCCTTGGAGCGTCAGCAACTGGTTGTGGTTGCCCTGCTCAACGATCCGCCCGTTCTCCATCACCAAGATGGTATCGGCGTCGCGGATGGTGGACAACCGGTGGGCGATGACGAAGCTCGTCCGGTCCGTGCGGAGCGCAGCCATGGCCTTCTGTAGCAGCAGCTCAGTACGTGTATCCACTGAGCTCGTAGCTTCATCAAGGATCAGCAGCGAAGGATCGGAGACGAAAGCACGGGCAATCGTGATGAGCTGCTTCTCACCGGCGCTGACGTTGTTGCCTTCTTCATCGATGATCGTCTGGTAACCGTCCGGCAGAGCCCGGACGAAGCGGTCCACGTAAGTGGCCTTGGCCGCTTCCATGATTTGTTCCTCGGTGGCGTCAAGGTTGCCGTATTTGATGTTGTCGTAGATGGTCCCGCCGAAGAGCCATGCATCCTGCAACACCATGCCCACCTTGGACCGCAGCTCGGAGCGGCTGAGATCCTTGATGTCCACGCCGTCCAAAGTGATACGACCGGCATTGAGCTCGTAGAAGCGCATTACCAGGTTCACCAAGGTGGTCTTTCCAGCTCCCGTAGGCCCGACGATCGCTACCGTGTGCCCAGGCTCCGCACTGAAGGAGAGATCCTCGATGAGGGGCCTGTCCTCCACATAGCTGAACGAGACATGCTCGAACTCCACATGGCCGTCGGTCTTGGCTGGCAGATGGCGGGTACCGGTCTCTTCAACTTCTTCGTCGGCGTCAAGGAATTCAAAGACGCGCTCGGCCGAGGCCACACCGGATTGCAGCATGTTCGCCATGCCGGCAATCTGGCCCAGAGGCTGGGTGAATTCGCGCGAGTACTGGATAAAGGCTGTGGCGTCGCCAAGACTCATGGAGCCGGAGGCAACCCGCAGGCCACCCACCACCGCAATGCCGACGTAGGACAGGTAGGACACGAAGTTCATGGCCGGGAAAATTACGCCGGAAACAAACTGGGCACCGAAGGACGCCTTGTACAAGGCCTCATTGCGTTCATCGAAGCGCACCAGCATGTCTGCATCACGGCCGAACACCTTGACGAGATCGTGTCCCGAGAAGGATTCCTCGATCTGGCCGTTCAGCGAGCCGGTGTTCTTCCACTGTGCAGCAAAGAGCTTCTGGCTCTTGGCACCAATGAAGCCAGCCATGACACCGGAAAGCGGCAAGGCAATCAACGCGATCAATGCCAGTTCCCAGGAGACGATGAACATCATCACGGTGATTCCCACTACGGTGAGCACCGAGCTAACCAACTGTGCGAACGCCTGCTGAAGGCCCTGCTGGACGTTGTCGACGTCGTTGGTCACGCGGGAAAGGATGTCGCCGCGCTGACGGGTGTCGAAGTAGTTCAACGGCAGCCTGTTGAGCTTTGCCTGGACGTCATTACGGAGCTGCTTGATGACGCGCATGACGATCCTGTTGAGCAGCCAGCCTTGTGCCCACAGGAAGATGTTTGCCACAAAGTACATCAGGAGGACGATCGAAATGAGGAACGTCAGCTTGGGGAAGTTGATCCCGTTGGTGAGTTCCATCTTGGAGACCATGTCCGCAAAGTTCTCTTGGCCTTGCTGGCGCATGAGCTCTACGAACTGTTCCTGCGAGACGCCCGGCGGGAGCTGCTTGCCCATGACGCCGCCGAAGATCACGTCCATCGCGGTGCCCAAAACCTTGGGGGCAATCACGTTCAGGACCACCGAGACCACCACAAGGCCGATCACGATATAAACGCCAACGCTCTCAGGCTTCAACAGGCCCATGAGACGCTTGGCCGATGGCCAGAACTCCTTGGCTTTCTTGGCTGGAAGATTGCCGAACATACCGCCATCGGCCTCGGACGGGACGTATTCCTCCTCCACGGCGTCATCGTCAAGTGCCTCTGTTGCCACGTCTGCCACGGCCGTGGCCTTGGCATTCTTCGCGGCCTCTGCCTTGGCAGCCCAGCCACGCTTCTTCTGCTGGTCCTGCTCGCTCATGCGACTTCCTCTACACTCAGCTGGGATTCAACGATTTCCTGGTACGTAGGAGAGGTTTCCAGCAGTTCATCGTGCGTTCCGCGATCCACGATCCGGCCGTTATCCAGGACCAGGATCTCGTCCGCGTCGGCAATGGTCGAGACTCGCTGCGCGACGATGATCACTGTGGCGTCCTGCGTCTTGGCCTTCAAGGCCTTACGGAGCCGGGCGTCGGTAGCGACGTCCAATGCGGAGAATGAATCGTCAAACAGATAGACATTCGGCTTGGTCACCAGGGCCCTTGCAATGGAAAGGCGCTGGCGCTGGCCGCCGGAGACATTGGTGCCGCCCTGGGCGATGCGCCGGTTCAAGCCGGATGACTTTTCCTCTACGAAGCCCTTGGCCTGCGCCGTCTCCAGCGCCTCCCACAGTTCCTCGTCGGTAGCTTCGGGCTTGCCAAAGCGCAGGTTGTGCTCGATGGTGCCGGAGAAAAGGTACGGCTTCTGCGGAACAGCCGAGACGCGGCTGGTGATCTCCGACGCGTCCAGTTCGGTGACGGGGACGCCGTCGAGAAGGACGTCACCTGAAGCGACATCGTAAAGCCGCGGCAGCAGGGAGACCAGGGTGGTCTTGCCTGCGCCCGTGGAACCGATGATGGCCAGGGTCTTGCCCGGCTCAGCGGTGAAGGAAATGTTGCTCAGCACCGGTGCCTCGGCTCCGGGGTATTTGAAGGTGACATCGCGGAACTCCACGCGGCCCTTCTTTTCCGCCGGAATCACGGGGGAAGCCGGGTTGTGGATGGAAGGCTCTACGTCCAGGACCTCGCCGATGCGGTCTGCACAGACGGAAGCACGGGGAATCATCATGGCCATGAAGGTACCCATCATCACTGCCATCAGGATCTGCAGGAGGTACTGCAGGAAGGCCGTGAGGGAGCCTACCTGCATGTCACCGGAGTCCACACGCTGACCGCCGAACCACAGCACCGCAGCGGTGGACAGGTGCAGGATCATGCCGATCGCGGGGAACATCAGGACAAAGAGATTGCCGATCTTCACGGAGACGGCGGTGAGGTCCTGGTTGGCGTCACCGAAACGTTTGGCTTCATAGGGTTCGCGCACAAAGGCACGGACAACACGGATACCAATGATTTGCTCGCGGAGCACACCGTTGATGGCGTCTATCTTGGCCTGCATTGACCGGAAGAGCGGCATCAACCGGACCACAAGGTAGCCCACCACTGCCACCAGGATGGGCACGGAAACCCAGACCAACCAGGAGAGGCTGAGGTCCTCGCGGAGTGCCATGATGATGCCACCCACGCACATGATGGGTGTGGAGACCATGAAGTTCAGGCCCATCAGCACCAGCATCTGGACCTGCTGGACATCATTGGTGCCACGGGTGATCAGTGTGGGAGCACCAAAACGGTTCACGTCCTGTGCGGAAAAGCTGCTCACTTGACGGTAGACGCTGCGCCGGAGGTCCCGGCCGATCGCCATTGCCGTCCGCGCACCGAAGTACACGGCTGCGACAGCGGTGAGCACCTGGCCGAGTGCGACGGCGAGCATCATGGCGCCCGTGCGCCAAATGAAATCGGTGTCGCCGCGGGAGACTCCCTCGTCAATGATTTTGGCGTTGAGGCTTGGGAGGTAGAGCGTGGCAATAGTGGACGCCAACTGGAATATGAGGACGGCCACTATCTGCGGCAAATACGGCTTGGAGTAGCGCCGTATAAGGGTGACAAGCATGCCCACGGGTCCTTAGAAAGAGTGCGTGAATGAAGTAAGAGAAGTGTTGCAGCAAGGGCTGACAGTATTAGCCTCCCTACTCTACGAAATCCGTTGCCTTGGCGAAACAACCCAGGGAAAAGATCATCCCAGCGGAGTATGTCCCGTGTCGGATCTGCTCCCGCTGGCGCAGTCATCACAGCCGATGCTGGCCGGATCAGCCGCTGTAGGCAACAAAAACGCCGGCTGGTCACAGCCGGCGCTTTCGGTCCCGCCCTCGTTCGCCACAGCCCGCTTAGTACGCCAGGAGTTTCGAACAAGGGCAGGATCCGTGGTGTCTAGCCCGCGTGCCTGCCGTGGTCCGGCCGCGCCTCCCGCGCTTCGACGCCTTGGAGGAGCAGCAAAGCCATTCGCTCCTGCTGCCTGCGTTCGCGCTTGAGTTCCTTACGGATCGCGGCGAGTTCCTCTGCGGTACTCGCCTGCTGCGCCGCGATGGTTTGCTGCTCCCGCAACCGTGCCTGCAGCTCAACGTTGGCCCGGCTGAGCTGCAATTGCTGTTCCGCCAGGACGTACTGGGTGCGGGACAACTGCTCCTGGACTTCCTTGACGTCAACCGTGGCGTGGGGGCGTTCCTGGGTCAGGATCCGCGCGAATTCGAGGTCAAGATCGGATCCGGAGTCCGTGGACCGAACCTGGCGGCTGGCCCCAGGGACGGAGCGATCGGCACCCAGGCGGGCGCCGCCGTCGTCCGCTTTCCCCGCATCCAAGGTAGCTGAATCCAAGGTAGCTGTATCCAACGACATGGCAGCATCTCCGGACGCCGTCGCCATGAGTTCGGACTCGGGCGCCGCGTCAACGGTGCGCCGCAGGGGGCGTTCCTTGATGAACAGCACAGCCAGGAGTGCCACCACACTGATGATGGCGGAGATCAGGAAGATCTGGGCAGTGGCGTCGCCGTAAGCCGCGCGCATGATTTCCGCGATGGGCGCCGGCATATCGGCCAGGTCCATGCTGGCACCGGACCCGCCGCCTTGGACCGGAATGCCCGCGGCGGCCATCCCTTCAACAGCCAGGTCCTTCACGTGGTTGGACATGATGGCACCCAGGACGGACACACCGATTGCGCCGCCTACAGAGCGGAAGAACGCAACCGAAGCGCTGGCCGTACCGATGTCCTTCGCTTGAACGGTGTTCTGCACGGCGAGCACCAGGTTCTGCATCAGCATGCCCAAGCCGAGGCCGAACACACCGGTGTAGATGGCTACGATCCAGAGTTCTGTGGTGTGATCCATCGTGCCGGCGAATGCGAGGCCGCCGATCAGGAGCACGGAGCCGGCGATCAGGAACCGCTTCCATTTGCCAAAGCGGCTGATCAGGATGCCCGATGCCACAGAACCAATAAGGTTGCCGGCGATCATTGGCAGCGTGAGCAGCCCTGCCTCGGTCGGCGTGGCTCCACGGGCAACCTGGAAGTATTGGCCCAGGAAGGTGGACGAACCAAACATGGCGATACCGACCGCGATGGAAGCGATGATGGCAAGTGCCGTGGTGCGCTCGGAGATGATCTTGAGTGGAATGATCGGCTGGGCAACTTTGGTTTCCACCAGCACCAGGAGCGCCAGCAGCGCTACGCCACCGCCCACCATGAGCGCTGACTGCCAGGAGAACCAGTCGTAGTAGTCCGGGTTGCCGGCGAAGGAAACCCAGATCAGGAGCAGGCTCACACCCGAAGTCAGGAGGATGGAGCCGAGCCAGTCGATCTTGGCGGGGCGCTTGATGTGCTGGATCTTCAGGGTCACCTGGAGCAGGATGAGCGCAACGACAGCCAGCGGCACGCAGACGAAGAACGTCCAGCGCCAGCCGAGCGGGCTGTCCACAATGAAGCCACCCAGCAGCGGGCCGCCGGCAGTGCCCACCGCCATGACGGCACCCATGTAGCCGGAGTATTTGCCGCGGTCGCGCGGCGGAATCATGGAACCGATGATTGCCTGGGCCAGGGCGGTGAGGCCACCCATGGCGATGCCTTGAATGACACGCGCAGTAAGCAGCAGCGGAATCGTCTCGGACAAGCCGGCCATGACGGAGCCCGCCACGAAAATGATGATGCTCAGCTGGACCAGGAGCTTCTTGTCGAAGAGGTCCGCGAGCTTGCCCCAGATGGGCGTGGTGGCCGCGTTCGCCAGCAAAGCGGCGGTGATGACCCAAGCGAAATCGGTTTGCGTGCCCTTGAGTTCGGACATGATGGTTGGCAGCGCGTTGGCGACGATTGTGCTGCTGAGGATCGCCGTGAAGAAGGCCGCGAGGAGACCTGTGAGGGCTTCCATGATTTGCCGGTGCGTCATGGGTGCGGCGGTTTGCCCCGGGGTGGCATTCTGAAGTGGGGTGGCATTCTGAACTGGTGTGGCCATGCGTGGCTCCTAAGCTGTGTGAGTAGTCGTAGTGGAGCCGGCCGCCGTTGCCCGGATTGAGTCCTTGAGGGACGTCGTGAGTTTGTTGATGACCTGGGAGGCCTCGAGGGCGTCCGCCTCGCTCCAGTCCGCCAGGTAATCCCGCAGCCTCACGCTGCGTTGTTCTTCGAAGTCGCGCAGCTTGGCCGCGCCATCCTCCGTCAGGGCAAGGAGCTGGGCCCTGCCGTCCGCCGGATCAGGCCGCCTGGCGACGAAGCCAAGTTCCTCGAGTTCGGCGAGATGCCTGCTGAGGACCGGCGCACTGACACCCAGGCGCGCAGCCAGTGCCGTTGCCCGGGTCTCCCCCTCGCCGATAAAGCGCATGACGCCTTGGACTGCCATCCCGACGTCGGGAACGCGGGCCATGTGGGCGGTCACCACGCAGCGCAGGGTGCGCTGGAGGTCGAAGATTTGATGCACAAGATCGGTTGCTGTGGCAGAACCGACGGACATGGAAGAACACCCCTTTTTTTGTTTGCCTAGAGCAACTATAACCCATATTGATTGCTTTGGGAAACTAAAGAAGAAGAGCCTGGCTGTTAAAGCAATCAAGCCCCCGCACGGAAAACGTGCGGGGGCTTGATGCTTTGGGTTCTTAGTGTTCCAGGTGGGTCGGGCCAAACATCTTTAGCAGCGTCTCAACCACGACGACGTTGGGACCGTCCGCCTCGAAGGACGCCTTGAGCGCGTCCCCCACTTCCTCCGGGGAAACCCGGCGCGCCGGAACACCGAACGACTCGGCCAGCTTCACGAAGTCCGGCCGTGCGAGCTCAGTGGCCGTGGCCTTGCCGAAAGCACCCACCATGTATTCGCGGAGGATGCCATAGCCGCCGTCGTCCACGATCAGCCAGGTGACCGGGATATTGTGCTGCTTCGCCGTGGCCAACTCCGAAATGGAGTACATCGAGGAACCGTCACCGGAAACAGCAAGCACCCTGCCGGGTTTGCCGGTGGTTTCCAGGCCCACGGCACCGCCGATGGCTGCCGGGAAGCCGTAGCCGAGGCCGCCGGCACCTTGGGCTGAGTGGAATTGGCCCTCGCGGGCGTCCCAGCAACTCCATCCCCAGTACGCGGAGATGGTCATGTCCCAGAAGGTCTGCATGTCGGCGGGAACCGCTTCACGGATGTCGGCCATGAATTTCAGTTCCTTGGCCAGATCCTGGGATTCAAGGCGTGCCTTGACCTTGGCCAGGGACTCCTTGACCACTTCTTCCGGGCTGGTGCCGTGCCAGGACCGAGTCACAGTGTCCGCGGCACCAGCTGCTGCCAGCGCCTCGTCCAAGGCTGCCAGGGCCTGGCCCGCGTCGGCACGGATGCCCAAGCCTGGCCGGTTGGATTCGAGGACGCGCGGTTCGGCGTCGATCTGGATGATGCGGCCGCGGGGTTCGAACGTGAAGTAGTTGGACGTAACCTCACCGAGGGATGAACCGATGACGATCAGCACGTCGGCATCTTCAAGGACATCGGTCATGTACCGGTCCTCGATCCACGACTGCAGCGATAACTCGTGCTTCCACGGGAATGCACCGTTGCCGCCAGGGGTGCAAATAACGGGGGCGCGCAGCTGCTCGGCAATGGACAGCAGCGACTTCTCAGCCCGGCCACGGCGCGTACCGCCGCCTGCGATGATCGCCGGACGTTCCGCCGTCGAAAGCCACTTCACGGCCTCGCGGATCAGCTCGACGCGCGGCGGGTTGTCTGCTGCCTCGGCGAGCGCGTCCTCCACGGGCGGGACCATGATCGGATCCAGCAGGACGTTCTGCGGAATCTCGATCCACACCGGACCCTGCGGCGAGGAAATGGCCTCGGTCCAGGCGTCCTGGATGGCCGACGGGATGCCCGAGGCATGCTGGATCAGGCGCTGGCTCTTGGTGACGTTCGCGGCCGAAGCCTTCTGGTCGTCCAACTGGTGCAGCATGCCCTTGCGGCGAGCACCCAGGCCCTCAAGCGGAATCTGGCTGGCAACAACCACCATCGGAACACCGGTGGCATACGCCTCCTGCAAACCAGCAAGGGAGGTGAGCGCACCCGGACCTGTGGACAGGAACAGCACGCCCACCTCGCCGGTGGCGCGGGAGTAGCCATCAGCCGCAAACGCCGAATTGTTCTCCACACGCGAAGACACGAAGTGCAGGTTGCCGCGGCCCATGGCGTCAAAGAGGCCCAAAGCGTGCTGTCCGGGGATACCGAAGACCGTCTTGGCACCCAGCGCCTCGAGGGTCTCGACGACGAGGTCCCCACCGTTGCGCTGATCGGTACCCTGGGTTGGCGCCGCAGTGCCTGGATCGAAATCGATCATCGCGTCTCTCCAGCGGTGCCGGTTGCCTGGGCGAGTTCCGCGATGCGGGCACCGAGGGCCTGCTGGGCGTAGCCGTTCGGTGCACCGAGACGGTCGCCCTCCACGGCGTTATCCGCCATGAGGGTTACCAGTTCATAAGCAACGTGACTGCCGGCCACGCCCGTGATTTCCGCGTGGTCATAAGCCGGGGCAACTTCCACAATGTCAGCACCCACGAGGTTCATGCCACGGAATCCACGGATGATTTCGAGGAGTTCCCGGCTGGTGATG
The DNA here is from genome assembly GCF_031455315.1 of Arthrobacter sp. 1088. Lineage (NCBI taxonomy): Bacteria > Bacillati > Actinomycetota > Actinomycetes > Micrococcales > Micrococcaceae > Arthrobacter > Arthrobacter sp. 1088. The sequence goes on along the minus strand of NZ_JAVDSM010000003.1, from coordinate 162,905 downwards.
CCGCCTGCTTCGGGCGTACCGGTGCCGGGGGCGTGTGCGGGATCCAGGACGTCGATGTCCACGGAGATGTACAGCGGACGGTTGCCGATGCGGTCGCGGATCTTGGCCACCGTCTCCAGGACGCCCTGGTAGTAGACGTCAGCGGAGGTGACGATTCCGAAGCCAAAGCGGTGGTCGTCGTCGAGGTCCTTTTTGCCGTACAGCGGACCGCGGGTACCCACGTGGCTGATGGCCTCCGTGTCCAGGATGCCTTCTTCCACTGCGCGGCGGAACGGCGTACCGTGCGTGTATTCCGCACCGAAGTAGGTGTCCCAGGTGTCCAGGTGTGCGTCGAAGTGGAGCATGGCCACTGGCTCACCGGCTCGCTCCGCTGCTGCCCTCAGGAGCGGAAGGGCGATGGTGTGGTCGCCACCCAGAGTGACCAGCTTGCTCCCGCTGGCCGTAAGGTCAAGCGCGTTCTGCTGAATGGTCTCAATGGCCTCGTTGATGTTGAACGGGTTCACCGCCATGTCGCCGGCATCCGCCACCTGGATGTTCTCGAAGGGGCTGACATCCCAGGCAGGGTTGTACGGGCGCAGCAGGCGGCTGGCCTCACGCACATGGTTCGCGCCGAAGCGGGCGCCGGGGCGGTAGGAAACACCGGAGTCAAAGGGCACGCCGACAACGGTGACGTCAGCCTTGGAGACCTGGTCCAGGCGGGGCAGGCGGGCGTAGGTGGCAGCACCGGCGTAGCGCGGGATGCGGGACGAATCGATGGGACCAAGGTTCCCGTTGGCCTCAATACGGAGCTCTTCCAAAATGCGCCACTCCTTAGTGGATAGGTCGAGATGAATCAGTAACTGTGACACCCATCATACACTCAAAGTTTCCTAATAAGCATCATCTGTTTACAAGTTTCCTTCAAGGTCCGGCCCCTATGAGATGCCGGTCACATCCGGCGTAAAGATTCCATAAAAACCGGGGTCCAGGCGCAGAATGCGGCCATACGCTCCTTTGCGTGAGCAGCACCGTGCTGCCCGGAAGGACAACGTGACCACCCTGACGAGGCCGCCAGCCGACCCTGCCGACCGGAACAAAAAGGCATTCCACCTCAAATCATGGCTGCTTGAAGGAATGCCGGATACCTCGGGCAAACGGCAGGGTCCCCACGGAAAGCCTGCGGAAGCCCACAAACCGCAAGCTTGGTGGAAGGTCATGTGCCTGACAGGCCTGGACTACTTCTCAACGCTGGGCTATCAGCCTGCCATCGCGGCCCTGGCGGCGGGATTACTGTCGCCATTGGCAACGCTGCTGCTGGTCTTCGTCACCTTGGCTGGCGCACTGCCTGTATACCGTCGAGTCGCCAGGGAAAGTCCCCGGGGCGAGGGTTCCATTGCCATGCTCGAGCGCCTGCTTCCCCGATGGGGTGGCAAGTTGTTCGTCCTGGCACTCCTCGGCTTTGCGGCCACGGATTTCATGATCACCATCACGCTCTCCGCCGCCGACGCCACCGCCCACCTCATTGAGAACCCCTTCGCTCCACACTTCCTGGAAGGCCAGCAGGTTGTCATCACGCTGGCCCTGATTGCAGGACTGGGCATCGTCTTCCTGCGCGGATTCAAGGAAGCCATCAACGTGGCCGTCGTCCTGGTAGCCGCCTTTCTGGCACTGAACCTTGTGGTCGTCATCGTTTCCATCGGCCATGTCTTCACCGAGTCCCGGGTCATCTCAGACTGGTGGACCGCACTGAACACATCCCACGGTGATCCCATCCTCATGATTGCCCTTGCGCTGCTCGTTTTCCCGCGGCTGGCCCTTGGCCTCTCAGGGTTCGAGACCGGCGTCGCAGTCATGCCGCAGATCAAGGGAGATCCTTCCGATACTGAAGCCAGGCCGGCCGGACGGATCAAGGGCGCCCACAAGCTCCTGACCACCGCCGCCATCATCATGAGTTCGTTCCTCATAACGTCCAGCTTCACCACCGTCATGCTGATCCCGGCAGCTGAATTCGAACCCGGCGGCAAGGCTGATGGGCGTGCCCTGGCTTTCCTCGCCCACAAGTTCCTGGGCGACGGTTTTGGCACGGTGTACGACGTCAGTACCATCGCTATTCTGTGGTTTGCCGGAGCCTCGGCCATGGCGGGCCTCCTGAACCTGGTCCCCAGGTACCTGCCGCGCTACGGCATGGCTCCAGCGTGGGTCCGCGCATTGCGCCCACTCGTCCTGGTCTTCACAGTCATCGCCTTCATCGTGACGATTATTTTCCAAGCCGACGTCAACGCCCAGGGTGGCGCCTATGCCACGGGCGTACTCGTCCTGATCACGTCCGCCTCCATCGCCGTGACACTGTCCGCCCGGAGAAAGAAACAACGGGCACAGTTCATCGGCTTCGGAGTGGTTTCCCTGGTCTTCATCTACACCACCGTGGTGAATTCGATCGAGCGCCCGGACGGCCTGAAGATCGCCGCGTTGTTCATTCTGGGCATCATGGTGGTGAGCTTCATCTCCAGGATCCGGCGTGCCTTTGAACTCCGTGCCACGCATATCAAAATGGACCAGGCTGCACTCGAATTCACTGCAAACAACGTCGACGGCCCTGTTCGGATCATCGCCCATGAACCAAAGCACCTCAGCGCCGGACGGTACCGGGAGAAGCTCCAACACGCGCAGCAGGCCAACCACCTGCCGCTGGATTGCGATGCGGTGTTCATCGAGATCATTGTTGACGACAGCTCGGACTTCGAGCAGGAGCTCCAGGTTGTGGGCAAGAAACGGCATGGCTTCAAGATCCTGGAAGTCCACAGCAACAACGTGCCCAACACCCTTGCCGCCGTCCTGCTGCACATCCGCGACGTCACGGGTTTCATGCCGCACATCTACTTCCGCTGGACCGAGGGCAACCCCATCTCCAACCTCAGCAGGTTCCTTTTCTTTGGCGAGGGCGAGATCGCGCCGGTGACCCGCGAGGTACTGCGTGAGGCTGAGCCCGACATCACCCGGCGCCCCTGGGTCCACGTGGGCTGACCCCGCCGCAGCACCCCGCAGCACCGGGCAAGAGCTACTTGCTCGCTGCGGGCACCAGAATCCAGAGAACCTCGACGGTTTCGTCCGTGGGATTGACCCAGGTGTGGGGTTCCCTGCCCGGGAAGGAGAGGGTGTCCCCTTCTTCGAGGTCGTACTCCTCGTTGGTCAGGATGAGTTTGATGCGTCCCTTCACCACGTGAAGGACGTCAACGTCGCAGTCCACGGCGTAGAGCTCGTTCTCACCACGACCCCGCGGCTCGATGGTGGCCTGAAGGATCTGCAGGCGCCGCTCCGAACGGGCCGTTAACAAACGCTCCACAATGCCCTGGCCGCCCAGCGAAATCCGGGGACCGTCGTCGCGCCTGGTCAGATGCGTTTCGGGAGCGGCAAACAGGTCTCCTACCGACACGGACAGGACCTGGCAAAGGGTTACGAGTGAAGCGACCGACGGTGACGTCAGATCCCTCTCGACACGGCTGAGGAAGCCCTTGGTCAAACCAGTTGCGTCCGCCACTTGCTCAATGGTGAGGCGCTGCGCCTGGCGGGCTGCGCGGATTCTGGAACCAATGGCAACGGGAACGTTGCTTGGTTCAACGGGGAGAGCCTTCATTCACGAACCTTTCAGGCCTGTCATTCGGCCCTGTCATTGCAGCAATAGTAGCGGGACCAGGGGCCGCTGGAGCCCTCAACAGCCCGAGGATGACCAAAGCCCCTTGACTGTTACTCCCATCACAACATATCCTCATAGGCAACAAGTGTTGTCTGTGAGGCACAACACGATCCCCAATCTCCCATCACCAGCACGGAGACTTCGACGCTTCCCAGGCGTATCGTCGAAAACCCAACCTCCGTGCACCAGCTCCAAGGAGCCACTCATGGACTCATCGTTCATAAACATCGCCATTGTGGTGGTGTACCTGCTTGCCATGCTTGCATTCGGCTGGTGGGGCAAGTCCCGCACCAAGAACAACAGCGACTTCCTGGTGGCCGGCCGCCGCCTTGGACCTTTCCTTTACACCGGCACCATGGCCGCAGTTGTCCTCGGTGGGGCATCCACCGTCGGCGGTGTCGGCCTGGGCTACAAGTTCGGCATCTCAGGTATGTGGCTGGTAGTCGCAATCGGCGCCGGCGTCCTCCTCCTGAGCTTGCTCTTCGCCGGCACTATCCAGCGCCTGAAGATCTACACGGTCTCCCAAATGCTGAGCCTTCGCTACGGCAGCAAGGCCACGCAGACCTCCGGAATCGTCATGCTGGCCTACACCCTCATGCTCTGTGCCACATCCACCGGCGCATACGCCACCATCTTTGTGGTCCTCTTCGACTGGGAACGCTGGATGGCGATCGCCGTCGGCGGTGCAATTGTGCTTGTTTACTCGACCATCGGTGGCATGTGGTCCATCACCTTGGCCGACCAGGTCCAGTTCATCATCAAGACCGTGGGCATCTTCTTCCTGATGCTCCCGTTCGTCATGAACGCGGCCGGAGGACTGGACGGCATCCGTGAGCGCGTCGAGGCGAGCTTCTTCCAGATCGACGGAATCGGCGTCCAGACGATCATCACCTACTTCGTCGTGTACACACTCGGACTCCTGATCGGCCAGGACATCTGGCAGCGCGTCTTCACGGCCAAGACTCCCAAGGTTGCACGCTGGGGTGGAGCGACCGCCGGCGTTTACTGCATCCTCTACGGTGTGGCCGGTGCCTTGATCGGCCTGGCCGCCCGGGTGGCGCTCCCCAACATTGATGTCGCCAACCTCGGCAAGGACGTGGTCTACGCCGAGGTGGCAACCCACATCCTGCCCATCGGCATCGGCGGCCTGGTCATGGCCGCAGCTGTTGCAGCCATGATGTCCACCGCTTCAGGTGCCCTGATTGCCGCCGCCACGGTGGCCCGCGCAGATGTTGTTCCGTTCGTGGCCAGCTGGTTCGGCAAGACCATCAACACGGACGACACCGAAAACCCCGAGCACGACGTCAAAGCCAACCGTTACTGGGTTCTTGGCCTGGGCATCGTCGCGGTGTTGATCTCCATGGCCGCGCAGGACGTGGTTGTTGCCCTCACCATTGCTTACGACATCCTTGTGGGCGGCCTCCTCGTCGCGATTCTTGGCGGCCTGGTGTGGAAGCGCGGCACTGGTATCGCTGCTGCATGGTCCATGGCAGTGGGCTCGGTATTGACGTTGGCCTTGTTGATTCTGTTCGCCACTGGAGTCATTCCAAGCGTCGACGGCGTCTACGCCAACGAGCCCATCTACTACGGCCTCGCGGCCTCGTTCGTCGCCTACGTGGTGATTTCCCTCCTCACGCCGCCCACCGAACCCGAAGTCCGGGCCGCTTGGGAAAAGCGCGTGGCCGGAGCGGTATCTGACGAATTGCCCTTGGAAGCCCACCCCGTCAGCAGCCACAACGCCAGCTAACGGCCCAGGGCCGCAAGGCATCAGATAAGGACTGAACAAAGCAATGTTCGACGGCGGCGCCGCCCCTTCCCGGGGCAGCGCCGCCGTTGCGCTGTGCGGGGGCGAGCGGATCCGAGGGCCACACTTCTCCCGGACAGCACTCCTCCAGTACAGTGGTCCCAGCTTCAAGAGAGGTGGCGCCAAGCTCCGACTGGCCACACACCAACCCCATGTTCACGGGTGGTTCGGATGAGGAAGCGGCCCGCCCCGGACCAGAGACAACCGAGCGGGCAAGAGCACTCCCCAAAGGAGCAGTCCTTGCCGTACCAAGGCGTTACCACCCCAAGCCAAAGCAGCCCCACCAAAACCGAAGCGCCCACTGTTCCGGTGATTCCCGGCGTCGACCTTGTCCTTGGGACGGTGACGCTGTTCCTGAACGGTGGCCTGGCCCGGTTCCGGCACCCCGAAGCGCGCCTGTTGGCGCATGCCCTTGCCCAGGCTGTGCGTCCATCGCGGTGGTGTGAATCGTCGAGGACGTTGACGGTGACTGTTGCAGCGCTCGGGCGTCCGGCGGGACTGGAGCGGCATTTCACCTTCGGTGAAGACGGCCCTGCCTAAGAAACGGTCCTAGAATTCTTCGTCTTCTTCCCCGCGGAATTCTTCGGTTTCATCCAGGGGGACAACCCGCTCGTCGTCATCCGGGACGTCGATTTCCTCCACCCAGGGTTCGTCGACTTCCTGGTCGTCGCTGTAGTCGTAGGCGGGATCCGACTCGATGGTCTCCCGTTCGGGGTGGTTGGCGTGCGGTTCGGTGGTGTCCATGCTGCAACCTCCGTCTGGTGGGCTGGCAAGCAGCCTGCTGACCGAGTGCGGGGAGGGCCCCCGCCCCTGTCCTTCCATCTGAGCACTGTGCCTGAAGAGGGTCAAGGCAACGGCCCACATGGACCCAGGGAAAGGCTCAAGGCAGAGGATTGCAGCTTCGAAAATTAAGGCATGCCGAACATTCCAACTAAGGAATACCGGCCAAAAATCCGCGCCAATAAGCGGTACAGTGGGCGTGCAATGGGGCTGCAACTACCCCACCCAGCACAGGAGAAAAAGTGCAGAAGCGCCAGGAATCCCACGGTTCGTCGAGCCCCGCTCCGGACCCCGCCCCCGGATCCGGAACACCGTCCCAACCAGCCCGGCCCACACCGGCGGACATCAGGCGCTGGCGTCAATACCTGGCCGACGAGCGTGCCGAAGCCGCCGTCTACCGGGAACTCGCCCAGCGTCGTGACGGCGAAGAACGGCAGATCCTGCTCGCCCTGGCCGAGGCCGAGGGAAGGCACGAGGCACACTGGCTCAAGCTCTTGGGAGAACACGCCGGAATGCCGAAGGGAGCTTCCACCCGCAGCCAGCTGCTGGGCTTCCTGGCCCGGCACTTTGGTTCCGTGTTCGTCCTCGCGTTGGCGCAGCGCGCGGAAGGCCGCTCCCCCTACGGAGCCGAACCTGCCGCGACTCCAGCCATGGTTGCCGACGAACAAATCCACGAAGAAGTTGTCCGGGGCCTTGCCACCCGTGGCCGCAACAGGCTCTCCGGTACCTTCCGTGCCGCTGTTTTTGGCGCCAACGATGGCCTGGTGAGCAACCTTTCACTGGTCATGGGTATGGCAGCAACCGGCGTTCCCAGCCCTGTGGTCCTCATGAGTGGCGTGGCCGGTTTGCTGGCCGGCGCCCTGTCCATGGGTGCTGGCGAGTACGTTTCGGTCCGCTCGCAGCGGGAGTTGCTCAGCGCCACGCTGCCCACGCAGGCAACCCTCACAGCCGCCCCTTCTTTGGACATCGAGCACAACGAGCTTGTGCTGGTGTACTTGGCCCGCGGCATGACCCGTGAGGCAGCCGAGCACCGTGCCGCCGAACGCATGGGACTCTTCAGCTGCGACTGCGATCCCAGCTTCTCCTTGCAACCGGAGAAAGAGCAACCCGCTGACAACCACGAAACCGTGGGGTCTGCCTGGGGCGCTGCGATGTCCAGCTTCTGCTTCTTCGCCTCGGGTGCGGTCGTGCCCATCCTTCCGTTTATTTTCGGCATGACGGGTGTGGCGGCACTGATAGTAGCCGGTGTACTGGTGGGGATCGCGCTCCTGGCGACTGGCGCCGTCGTCGGGCTGTTGTCCGGGACCTCACCGCTGAGCCGTGGCTTCCGGCAGCTGGCGATCGGCCTGGGCGCCGCGGCCGCCACCTACGGGCTTGGCCTCGCGTTCGGAACGATGATCGTCTAGGCGGTAATGTTGGTTCGTCCTCCGCGCGGCCCCGCGTGACCGGGGCGTAGGGAATGGAGAACCGTGGATTCGGAGCAGCCGCCATTGCGCGCGCCAAAACACCGTCGTGCGGGCACAACCCTCCGGATTCTTCGCGGCGTCCTCATGGCCGGTGTCGCCGCGGTGGTGGCTGTCCTTGTCAGCGGTTTGCTCCACGGCGATCCCCGGATCATCGGGCTGTTTCCGGGCGTGGCCCTGCCCAATTCGCCCAAAAGCGAGCCGATCCAACAGACCCCGGCACGCGCCCTGGACGCGCCGCCTCCAGGAATCGACGAGGCCGACGCCCCGCTCGCATCGCCGCCGCCCCCAGCCAACGCCAGCGATTCATATAAGTTCCTGGCAACCAACGACGACGGCACTCCGGTTGGGTACTCGCCGTGCCGTCCCCTGCACTACGTGGTGAACGACGCCACCGCGCCTGAGGGTACGGATTCACTGCTTGCCACCGCAATCGCCAATATTTCCGCGGCGTCCGGAATCCAGTTCATCAACGATGGCAGCACGGATGAGTTGCCCACCACTAAGCGCGAACCTTACCAACCATCCAAATATGGTGACCGGTGGGCACCCTTGCTCATTTCGTGGACCACGCCTGAGACTGCTCCTGCGCTGGCTGAGAGCGTCATCGGCACGGGCGGCAGCACCATGTACTCACTCAACAACGGTCCCAAGAGCTACATCACGGGCAGCCTGGAGCTCGACACCCCGCAAGTGGCGGAGCTTCTGGCCGAGGAGGGCGGTTCGGACTACGTGCTGGCGGTCATGCAGCACGAACTGGGGCACGTCATGGGTTTGGATCATGTTGATGATCCGGTTCAGCTGATGTACCCGGAGATCGGCGCCCCTGACGGTTTGGCTGCCGGCGACCTGAACGGCCTTCACCTCCTGGCCTCGGCTCCTTGCCGCAAGGACATCTGAAGCAGCGCAGCTTCCCAGGAATCGCCATGGACTCGCGGTCCCATGGGTTCTATCCTGACGGAAGCGGCCGACGGCGGCGCCCCACCGTCCGATTGGGCCGTCCCGTGAGGGGGTTCGATGGAACCTTATGGGTCGCCAGAGTGGCCAGACCCCTATCCCCCGCCGCCTTACCACCCGGATGCCAAGCCGCCGCCCAGGCCTCCCATCAAGCACAGCAGCATCGCGGCCATCCTGTTCCTGTTCGGCATCCTTGGTTTGGTCTGCGCCGGCGCCTACTTCAGCGGCGAACTTCAAAGGTTCTGGTCCGATTCCACGACGCAGAGCCAGGCGCCGCGGCCCGGGCTGGTTCCTTTTGGCCAGCGTCAGGATCCGCTGCCCGGATTTGAGGAAGCCGACGCTCCCCTGGGCACACCGGCGCCGTTGCTAAGGACCAGCAATTCTTACAAATTCCTGGCCGTCAAGGAAGACGGCACTCCCCTTGCCTACTCCCCTTGCAGGCCGATTCACTACGTCGTGAACTCAAACCTGGCCCCCACAAGCTGGTATTCCATGGTGGAGGAAGCAGTTCGGCAGGCCAGCCTCGCCTCCGGGCTGCAGTTCATTTATGACGGTCCGACGTCCGAAATCCCCAGCACCAACAGGGCCGGCTATCAGCCCACAACATACGGGGACCGCTGGGCGCCGGTGCTCATTGCCTGGACCACACCGGAGCAGGTGCCGCGGCTGACCGGACAAACGGTGGGCTTGGGCGGAAGTTCCTCCATCGGCCTGAGCAACGGCTATAAGGCCTACGTGACTGGGTCGGTGTCGTTGGATGCACCGCAGTTTGCCGGGATCATGGACACACCCCAGGGCAAGGAAGTGGGCACGGCCGTGATCATGCACGAACTCGGACACGTTCTTGGTTTGGACCATGTGGATGACCCCCGCCAGCTGATGTACGACCAAGCCTCGTGGGTTCGCGAGTACGCTGCCGGGGACAAGACGGGCCTTGCCCAACTCGGCTCAGGCCCCTGCAGTAAGGATTTCTAGCCGCAGCAAGGACTTCTAGCTGCAGCAAGGACTTTTAGCCCGCGGCCACGACCGCGAGCGCGTCCTCCACCGTGTCCACCAGGAAGATTCTGTTCGCCATGGGCCGCCCGGCCGCGAGGCTTCGCAGCATCGGCCAGGCCGGGTAGGTCCGTTCCCAATGATCGCGGCCCACCAGGACCATGGGAGTGATGGTTTCGGGGGCACCGTAATAGTTTTCGCACGCATCCTGAAAGATCTCCTGCACGGTTCCGGCGGAACCGGGCAGGAACACGATTCCGCCGTTGCAAAGCTCCAGGAGGATCGCTTCGCGGATTGCGTTGGCGAAGTACTTGGCGATGTGCGTGGCGAACAGGTTGGGTGGCTCATGGCCGTAGAACCAGGTGGGTATCCCCAGCGTCGCTGTGCCTTCCGGGTAACGTTCGACGACGGCGGCTGCTTGCCGCGCCCAAGCCGTCACCGAGGGCCTGAACCCCGGTATGGAAGCGAGCGTGTGCAGCGCTGTGGTGGAATCGGCGTCGGGCAGTCCGCTGAGGTAGGCGCCCATGTTGGCTGCTTCCATGGCGCCAGGGCCACCGCCGGTAGCTACTGTGAAGCCCGCTTGCGCGAGCAAGCGCCCCAGCCGCGCGGCGTCGGCGAATTCCTTGGTTCCGCGTTGCGCTGCGTGTCCGCCCATGACGCCCACGAGTCTGGTGCCTGCCAGGTCCCCATCTTGCAGCAGCTCGTCCAGGGCGTCGCCGATCGCGTGGTCGTGCAGGGCCGCGGCGAGCGTTGCGTCAAGGCTTGCCCGCTTTCCCGGAAGGATGCTCCACTGGTAAATCCTCGCGTCCAGGGTGGCTTCATACTCTGCAGTGGAGATGTCCTCGTAAAGTTCCCTGGCCGTGTAGAGGGTGCCTCGATATGGGTTGAAGGGCACGCCACGCATCTTGGGAAAGATGAGCGCGCCGCGGCTTCGAAGGCTCTCCTCGATGCCGTCGTCGAAAGTGCATCCGAGGAAGATCGCGCCCTGCGGGTCCAGCATTTTCAATTCCCGCGAGCGTCCGCGAAGGTCCAGCGACTGCGCGTGCCAGCCGTGCATGGATCCCGCCCCGGACGTAACCAGTTTGTCGAAATGAACGATGCTTTCGACGTCGAGCGTCCGTGGACTTGGGTTCAAGGCACCGGAGGGATTCATGGCATCAGCGTAGTAGTGCTCAACGGCTTGAGTCCCGTTTACGCGCAGGGCGATGTTCCGTTGCATGATGAAGCATGAAGACTTCAGATGAGGGCGGCGCTGGCGCCCGGCCGCGTATCGGAGTTCCGATTCGCCTTAGCAGCTCGGACAATCCCGACGCCCGCGTGGGCGAAGCCAACCAACTCTTCACATTTATTGTGGATTTGCTCCGTGAAGCGGGTGCGCAGCCGGTGTTGCTGACCCCCGTGTCGGCCGACAGTGCCGGGCGTCTGGCTTCTGTCATGAAAACGCTCGACGGCGTGCTGCTGCCCGGTGGCGGGGACCTGGAACCGCGTCTCTATGGCCAGGACCCGGAGGATTCGGTGTATGACGTCAACCCGGAACAGGACCACCTGGATATTGACGTCGCCCGGGCCACGATCGACGCCGGCCTTCCGCTGCTGGGGATCTGCCGCGGCCACCAGTTGTTGAACGTGCTTTACGGCGGGACGTTGATCCAGGACATGGCACCGTCTGCCGTGAACCACAACGGCTTGGATCCGGACGACCCCAGTGCCGGTGAGTGGGCATGGCATGACGTTGTGCTTGCACCAGGATCGAAGACCGCCGCGCTCTATGGCGCTCCGGAGGGGACTTCCATCAAGATTGCTTCGGGGCATCACCAGGCGGTGGCCAGGGTGGGCGAAGGTCTGGTGGTTACAGCGATCGCCGACGACGGCACCGTGGAAGCGCTTGAAGACCCTTCCCGTTGGGTTGCCTCGGTGCAATGGCATCCGGAGGCGTCCCAGCTTCCCGATAACGAGCGGCTGGCACCTTTTAAGGCGTTCGTGGAAGTGTGCCGGAACCCTACCCAGGCCCGGCCTGGAGGAGTACAGTAGCGCTCACTGCATCGCTTTCAGCTCTGCTGAAAGCTCGGCCAGCGCATAACTCCATTCGAATGACGTCCCGTGGGCGTCGTAAGTTTGCCGGCTGGGGGGCCCAACATCTGCTCAAAGGAGCATGGTTGTGGACCGTCCAAAATACGTCCGTCGTCCGAATCGGCAACCCCGTCTCTTCAGCTTCCTGGGCTTGATGCTTGCTCCGGCTTTGGCCTTCGCGGGACTCGTCGCATTTTCCATCGCCCCTGCGTCGGCGGCCGTTCCGCCGTGCGCAGGAACCGGCGGGGCCATGCAGATCGTGGCTCACACGGACGATGACCTGCTTTTCCTCAGTCCGGACTTCATGAGGGACATCCAGGCCAAACGCTGCGTCCAAACGGTATTCACCACGGCGGGCGAGGCTGGCGAGGGTGCCGTGTATTGGAAGAGCCTGGAAGCTGGAATCAGGGCCAGCTACTCCAAGATGGCGGGAGTGTCTGATTCGTGGACCACCTCGGATGCAGGGGTTCCCAACCGTCCGCTGACCATGCAAACCCTCAATGGTGCACCCAATATCTCGGTGGTGTTCATGCGCCTTCCCGATGGTTTCCCGAACGGTGACGGCAGTGCGGCGTACAACGACCAAAGCATCCTCAAACTGTGGGACGGGCGGCTTTCCTCCATCAGGCCCGTGGACAACGCCGCCACTTTTACCAAGTCGCAGTTCCAGACCGCACTGAACCGGTTGGTGGCCAACTTCCAACCGACCACGTTCCGCACACAGGACTGGACCGGCAACTTCAACAGCCCCTACGATCACAGCGACCATTGGGCAACCGCCAAATTCGCCCAACTGGCTACGCGCAGCTACACCGGCCCACACACCTCCCTGGCCTACGACGCCTACGTGATTGACGAGTACCCCCAGAACGTGACCGGTGCCGAACTCACCACGAAAGTGGACACCTTCGTGCGGTTCGCGGATTTCGACATGTACATCTGCAGCAGTCCCGGCGAAGGATGCCCCGATTCCCCGTACGATGAGTGGCTGAAACGGCAATACATCACAGCCATTGAGTGGGTGGGCAACGCTGCGAAATCGGCAGGGACCACCGTCACCGCGTCATCCCAGAAAGCAACAGCCCAGAGCCCGGAGAAAGCCCGGGACGGGTATGCGTGGGGCACCCCCATGGACGCAACGCGTGAATGGGTGACAGCCGCTGAAAAGGCGGGCAGCTGGATTCAATACAACTTCTCCCCCACAAGGACCATCAACTCGGTGACCTTGTTCGACCGGCCGCTCCTCTCCGACCAAGTGACCGGAGGAAACCTGTTGTTCTCGGATGGAAGCACTGTGGCAGTCCCGGCGCTTCCCAACAACGGCTCCGGGCTCACCATCAACTTCCCGTCCAAGACCGTGAGCTCGGTCCGTTTGAACATCACCTCAGTCAGCTCCACCACCACCAACGCCGGTTTGGCCGAGTTCGAGGCCTATCTCGGAACGGACAACGTCGCCCCCGTGGTCACGGCAACACCTCCGGGTGGAACATACGCGGTGGGCCAGTCCATCACCCTCTCCGCCAATGAGACGGCGACGATCTACTACACCACGGACGGCAGCAACCCCACCACGGCGAGCAGCAAGTACGCCAGTCCCATCCCGCTGAACGGCCCGATGACCCTGAAGTACTTCGCCGTTGACGGCGCGAATAATTCGTCTGCCGTGGCCACCCAGACGTATTCGACAGGCCCTGATATCACCAAGCCTGTGGTGACAGCCAGCCCTGTGGGCGGTGCCTACGCAGCGGGTACCACCATCACCTTGGCCGCCAACGAACCGGCGGAAATCCGCTACACCACGGACGGCACCGATCCCCTCACCGCCGGCCTGCTGTATACCGCGCCGATAACGTTCAATGGGCCGGACCCCATGACCCTGAAGTACTTTGCCAAGGATACGGCCGGAAATACCTCCGACATCGCAACGCAGACCTACACGATCCCGCCGGACACGACAGCTCCGGTAGTGACGGCCAGTCCCACCTCGCGGGCCTTGGCCAGCGGCGCCACGATCACGCTGACAGCCAACGAGCCTGGGGCGGCCATCTACTACACCACCGACGGCAGCACCCCCACGGCCACCGAGTCTGCTTCCAACATCAAGTACTCCAGCCCGATCATCATGGGCAGCTCCACGCTGACGTTGAAATACATAGGCGTGGACACGGCAGGCAACACGTCCTCCGTTGGTACCCAGACGTACACCGTTCCCATAGCCGGACCGCCGTCGGCCCATGACTTCAACGGGGACGGCCGCGCTGACGTCCTTGCGGCTGACACCGCCGGCAACCTGTACCTGTACCCGGGCAACGGCGCGGGCGGGCTCTCCCCCAGGCAACTCGCCTTGCCTGCACCGGCCTGGTCAACCAACACGGACACCATCACCCCTGGCGACTTCAACAGCGACGGAAAACCGGACGTCCTGGCACGATCCGGGGACGTACTGTGGTTCTACCCCGGTGACGGTGCCGGCAGCTTTGGCGCACGGAAGCAAGTCAGCACCGGTTGGAGCACCATGACACAGCTCTTCTCACCAGGCGATTTCAGCGGTGACGGAATACCCGATTTCATGGGACGCCGCAGCAACGGCGACCTCCGCTTGTATGAAGGAAATGGTGCTGGAGGACAGCGGACTCCCTACACAGTCGGCTGGGGTTGGGGCGTCATGAACGCCATCTTCAGCACCGGCGATTTCAACAGTGATGGCAAGGCAGATGTACTGGCGCGGCGCACCGATACAGGCGCATTATGGCTATATCCGGGCAATGGTTCCGGGGGCTGGCTGCAATGGACGCAGATCGGGACGGGCTGGGGAACCCGCACTGCGCTGGCCGGACCACGGGACCTTGACGGCGACGGCAAGAACGACGTCGTAGGCCGCATCGGAGACACTTTGTGGCTCTATCCCGGATCGGGAAGCGGAACGCTCAGCAACGTTCCGCCCGTCAGCCTCGGCTCGGGTTGGCAGGCAATGAAGGTCATCGCCTGATCAGCCCCCATAGACCTGGCGCGGGTCGGAGTTTTCCCCCAGACTCATCCGGCCCGCGTCAGCTACGTCCGATCCTCTCGCACATCAGCCCCCCTTTTCCCCGATCCTCTCGCACATCGGCCCCCTTTTCGGCCGATCCTCTCGCACATCGGACCCCCTTTCGGCCGATCCTCTCGCAGCTCCCGCGCGCGGTAGGACCCGACGTCGGCACCAGGGCCAAGTGCCGGCGTCGTGGCTTTCCTGAAGCAAGGGAGAGAGGAAAGCCGGCAATCCCCAAGGATGTGAGAGAACGATGGGAAAAAGCCCGCAGGATGTGAGAGAACGATGGGAAAAAGGCCGCAGAATGTGAGAGAAGATCAGGGGGCGACGCGGACCGGGACGCCGGTTTCGAGGGATTCCTGGGCCGCGTCAGCAACCTTGGAAGCAGCGACGGCGTCCTCGGGCGTGCATGGATTCTTGCGCTCTCCCAGGACCAATTCCACGAACGCAGCCATCTCGGAACGGTACGCCTGGTCGAAGCGCTCAGCAAAGGTCTGATGGGACTTGCCGGACGGGAACGCAACCCCTGGCTCAGCTGAACGGACAGCCATCTGGTCATCCATGCCAACCACCACCGAGCCATCCGAGCCTTGAAGTTCCAGCCGCACGTCATGCCCGGCCCCGTTGTAACGGCTGGCCGAAACCGTACCTACCGTGCCGTCGTCGAACGTTACTACCGCCAGGGCGGTATCGACGTCGCCCACCTCACCGATTGCCGGGTCCCCGTTGTTGGAACCTTTGGCATAGACCTCCACAATTTCCTTGCCCGTGAGCCAGCGAAGGATGTCGAAATCGTGGACGGAGCAGTCCCGGAACAGCCCGCCCGAGGTTGCCAGGAACTGAACGGGCGGCGGGGTCATATCGCAGGTGAGGGCGCGGACGGAGTGGATCCAGCCCAACTCCCCGGCTTCGTAGGCGCGCTTGGCTTCCAGGTAGCCGGCATCGAACCGGCGTTGGTGGCCGATCTGCACGGTTCCGCCCTTGTCGCGAATGTACTCAAGGACTGGCAAGGACTCCGCCACATTCACGGCCACGGGCTTCTCGCAGAACACCGGAATCCCAGCATCGACGCCCGCGCGGATGAGGTCCGGGTGTGTCGCCGTGCCGGTGGCGATCACCAGACCATCCACACCTGAAGAGATCAGCTCCGCCACTGAAGCCACGAATTCCGCTCCAAAGTCAGCGGCGACAGAACGGGCGTGCTCCTCCGCCACGTCGGTCAGCCTGAGTTGGACCTGGACACCCTCCGGGTTCAGGACTTGGTTGAGCGCGGTGATGTTCCTGGCATGCATTACACCGATCCGGCCAACACCCACCAGGCCAAGGGTCACTTGCTTGATCATTATCTGTCTCCGTCAGTGCAGCAGAAGTTGAGTCTTAAGAGGGATTCTTGAGGCGACACTAAACCTTGTCAGTTTGTCCTGTCAAATGACACTAGCGGCAGAAGCGTTCAGTGCCGCGTCGGCTTCCTTAAGGACCTTTGCCGCAACTTCAAGTCCTTCGATGCGGCCAAGGGAAACGTCCTCGTGTTCAATGTTGACCAGCATGTTGGGGTCAACCTCGTAAAGGGCACGGAGGAACTCGGTCCAAAACGCTGTGTCGTGCCCGCGGCCCAAGGCAACAAAGTCCCAGGCGGAGTTCTTGGGCCATTCGTTGGCCCACTCGTCGCCGCCCAGATTGGTGCGGGGCTCATCCGGTGAGAGCCGGCGGAAGCTGTTGTCCAGCACGCCGTAGAGCGCGGCGTTCTCCGTGTTTACGCGGACGTCCTTCGCCGCGGCCTGGAACACGAGAGGCCCGAGTTCTCGGACCACGGCCACCGGGTCCATCTGCTGCCAGAACAGGTGTGAAGGGTCCAGCTCCACGCCCACGTGCGTGGCGCCGGTGAGCTCGATCAGCTTGTAGACATCGGCCGTGTTGAAGACGATGTTCTGCGGGTGCAGTTCCAGCGCCACCTTGACGTCGTGATCGGCAGCGAGGCGGTCGGTTTCCTTCCAGAATTCCGCAGCAAGACTCCACTGGTAATCCAGCACGTCCAGGGCCGCAGAGTTCCACGCGTTGACCACCCAGTTGACGGTGGTGGCGCCAGGCTCGCCACCGGGCAGGCCGGACATGGTGACCACGCGGTTTTGGCCGAGGCGGTGGGCCAAACGAATGGAGCGGCGGATGTCTTCCGCGTGCTTTTCGCCGATTTCCCGCTTGGGGTGCAGCGGGTTGCCGTTGCAGTTCAGTCCGGCGATGGAAACGCCGGTGCCCTCGAAGATCGCCAGGTAGTCGTCGCGCGCAGCGTCGCTTTCCAGGATCTGGTCAAAAGTGGGGACGTGCACGGCAGGCAGGAACCCACCGGTGTTGACCTCGATGCCCGTGAGGCCCAGATCGGCAATGACCTTCAGTGCTTCCGGGAGCGGACGGTCGTGCAGGATCGCGTTGTAGACGCCGAGCTTCATAGCGTGATCTTCTTTCCGTTGTTAAGGGCGGATTCGGTGACGGCTCCGAGGAGTTCCATGTTGCGGACACCTTCGTCAAAGGTGGCGCAGCGGGGCAGGGATGATTCTTCGTTGAGGCCTGCGACCTCTTCGAGGAATGCCCGCGCTTGGTAGCCGAAGGCGTCGTTCTGGCCGAAGCCAACTTCCGGGGCGTCCATGGCGAGGCCGCCGGCGATGTAGGGGTGGCCGGGGCCGAGGTTGACCTGACGGTAGCCGTTTTCATTTCCGGAACCATCGTTGAGGAACAGCTGGATTTCGGACGGCCGGCGCTGGTCGAACTTGGCGGCGCCGTTCTCGCAGAAGACCTCGAACTGGAGGCCGTTGGCGTGACCGGCTGCAACGCGGGAAACTTCGAAGCTTCCAGCACCATTCGCGAACTCTGCATTGAAGGCCGCGTAGTCATCGTTCTCGACGGCCTCGAACGTGTCGCTGACGGCAACGTGGTCGTGGCCCATGACGGCCGCGAGAGGCAGGGGCCGCTTGTCGATCGCCGTGGCGAGCCGGCCACCGCTGATGGACTTGATGTCGCCACACAGGAATTCGGAGACATACGTCAGGTGACTTCCGACGTCGGCAAGCGCACCGGAGCCGGGGCCGCCCTTGTAGCGCCAGCTCATGGGAGCCGAAGGGCTGAAGCCGTAGTCGGTCCAGTACCGGCCGCTGAAGTGCAGGACATTACCCAGGACGCCACTGCGGATCAGGTCACGGATGTAAGCGATACCCGGAGTCCGGCGGAACGTGAAGCCGATACGGGCAAGTGTTCCACGGGTTTCAGCAGCGCGGGCAGCGTCAGCCATGGCGCGGGCGTCTTCCAACGTGTCACTGAGGGGCTTTTCGCAGAGAACGTGTTTGCCGGCAGCAAGCAGGCCTTCCACCACTTCGCGGTGCAGCGAGTTGGCGATGACCACGCTGACGACGTCGATGTCGTCAGCTTCTGCGATGGCCTGCCATGACGTGTCGTTGCGTTCATACCCGAAACGGCGGGCAGCGAGGGAACCAAATTCGGCGTTGACGTCACCGATCGAGACCAGCCGGACCGGGGGCAGCACGGGGCTGTAGAGGGCAGATGCCGTGCGGTATGCAGCAGCGTGCGCTTTGCCCGCCATGCCTGCACCGATGACGGCGACGCCGAGGCTTTCAGCCATTGATTTCTCCTTTGAAATTTCGCCGCCGCGCGGGGCGCAGGACGGCATTTTGTAGCGCTACAATTTTTGCACTGGGTTTGAGCGTAGCTATGTCTTTATGTCCTGTCAATCCTTAACCGACTATCCTCAAGGACAGACAAGAAAGGCACACCGATTCCGTTGAACAGCGCACATACCCGACGCCCCACCCTCTACGACGTCGCCACCCAGGCCGGAGTCTCGCCGTCGCTGGTTTCCTTGTTCCTCAAGGACCCGGGGAAGATCAGTGAAAAGCGTCGGGACGCCGTCCAAAAGGCCATCCACGATCTTGGCTACCGGCCCAGCCGCGCTGCCACAACCCTCGCCAGCAACCGCACCAAGAGCATTGGCCTGGTGATCGACGATTACCGGAATCTCTGGTTTGTAGACCTCCTCCGTGGGATGGAATCGGTTCTTTCAGACCTCGGCTACCAGGTCATGCTCGCGGACTCGCGGCCAGGAGAGAACCGCATCAAGGAAGCGACGGACGGCCTGCTGGCCATGCACGTGGATGCCCTGGTCCTTGCGGCCGAACCCAGCGAGTCCATGCTCACCAAAACGTGGGTCCCCACCGTGGTTGCCGGATGGCGGAAGGGCATCCCGACAGGTGCGGACCTGATAACCAACGACGACGACCGCGGGGGCTCCATGGCAGCGGACCACCTACTGGGGTTGGGCCACAGCCGCATCGGCCACCTTTCAGGGTCCGACGGCGCGTCAGCACACCGGCGCGCCGGTTACCAACGCGCCCTGGAGGCTGCCGGCGTCGAAGTCGTCATCGGCGAGTCTGCAGGAACCTCGGAAGAAGACGGATACGGCTCCGCCTGTTGGCTTCTGGACCACCACCCGGACACCACAGCGATCTTCGCCGCCAACGACACCATGGCGCTCGGCGCTTTCGCCGCCATCAAGGCCCGCAGACTTTCAGTCCCCAACGACATTTCGGTGATCGGTTACGACAACTCCCCGCTGGCCAAGTCGCGCTTCCTGGACCTCACGTCCATCGATAACCGAAGCGACCTTGTGGGCGTGGACGCAGCGCGAAGGCTGCTGGCCCGTATCGAAGATCCAACGCTGGAGCCGGAGCGGAAGCTCATTGAGCCGACGCTTGTACTCCGCGGCACGACGTCGGCGGTTCACTAAGGGAACCGGACACGACTCCGCCCGGAGCCATCAGGCACTCCGGGCAGAAGTCCGCCGAACAAGCCTAGTGCCGCTTCGTGGCACCCTCCGGGGCAGCATCAGCCACACCCGCCACTTCGGCCTTGACCTCTTCAAGCGCATCGGAATGCCCGCCGAGCTGCTCCAACTCATGGGCCAACTCCGCCAGCTCTGCACCGCCGGCCATCTGGGCCGTCAGCTCATCCAAGGTGATGTCCTTCTTGTCGTAATAGCCGATCGACTTGCCGCGCTTGAGCAGCAGGAAGCGGTCCCCCACAGGGAAGGCGTGGTGCGGGTTGTGGGTAATAAAGATGACGCCGAGGCCGCGGTCGCGGGCCTGCAGGATGTACCGAAGCACCACGCCGGACTGCTTCACGCCAAGGGCGGCTGTGGGCTCATCCAGGATCAGCACCTTCGCGCCGAAGTACACGGCCCGGGCGATGGCGACACACTGGCGCTCGCCGCCCGAGAGCTGGCCGATGGGCTGGTCAACGTCGCGGAGGTCGATGCCCATCTCGGCCAGCTCCTTCAGCGTGATGTCCTTCATCTTCTGGACATCCATGCTCTTGAACGGACCGAATCCGCTGATCAGTTCCGAGCCAAGGAAGAAGTTCCGCCAAATGGGCATCAATGGAACCACAGCCAGGTCCTGATACACGGTGGCGATACCGGCGTCGAGGGCGTCCCTTGGTGAATTGAACTTCCGGTCATCGCCCATCACCTGCAAGGTGCCTTCGTCGTGCTGGTGCAGGCCCGCGATGATCTTGATCAGCGTTGACTTTCCGGCGCCATTGTCTCCCAGGACGCAGGTGACCCGGCCGTTGTCCACCGCCATGGTTACATCGCGCAGGGCGATGATGTTGCCGTAGTGCTTGCCTACTCCCTCGAGCGAAAGCAGGTGCACGGGTGTGTGCGTCAACGGGTCCTTCTCGTTTTTCAGCAATGTCTGCTGGTCGATCTGTTGTGCGTTCATTGTTCCGGCCCCTTACTTGAGCTCTGCCCGGCGCTTGACGATCAGGTTCACGATGGTGGCCAGCAGGAGCATCAAGCCCAGGAAGAACTTGAACCAGTCTGGATTCCATTGTGCGTACACGATGCCCTTGTTGGCCATGCCAAAGATGAACGCACCGATAGCGCCACCTACGGCCGAGCCGTAGCCGCCTGTCAGGAGGCACCCACCGATGACGGCAGCAATGATGTAGAGGAACTCGTTGCCAACACCTTCACCGGACTGCACGGCATCGAAAGCAAAGAGGTTGTGCATGCCCAGGATCCAGCCGCAGAAACCAACAGCCATAAAGAGGCCGATCTTGGTCTTGGTCACCGGGACACCAACTGCGCGGGCAGCATTGGCGTCGCCGCCCACGGCGAAGATCCAGTTGCCTACGCGGGTGCGCAACAGGATCCACGATGCCACTGCCACCAGGATGATCCAGAAGAACACCGTGATCTTGACTTCCACTCCACCGATGCTGATGGAGGAGGCGAAGACCGCCCGTGCCGATTCGAACCCGTCCAGCTTGGAGATCGACGGCGAGGAGACGCTGCCGCCTATAAGGCGGGTGAGTGCCAGATTGAGGCCCGTCAGCATGAGGAAGGTCGCCAGGGTAACGATGAAGCTCGGAAGTTTGGTCTTGACGAGAATCCAGCCGTTGATGAATCCAATGCCCAGCGAGACAACCAGTGCCAACGTGACACCAACCCATGCATTCAGTGAAAAGTTCCAGCTGAAGAGCGAGGCGGTGAGGGCGGAGGAGATCACGGCCACACCTGTGGAAAGGTCGAACTCACCGCCGATCATCAACAGGGAAACCCCTACTGCCATGATGCCAATGGTCGATGAACCGTAGAGCACGGTGGCCAGCGCGTTCGGTTGCGTGAACGTCTGGGAAACGGAGGCGAAGAAAATGAAAAGAACTACGGCTCCGACCAGTGCACCGACCTCGGGTCTCGCCAGGAACTTTTGGATCGGACTACGGCGTCCGACCCGTTCGTCGCCAGGGGCCTTGGCCCCCGCCGGCGGCAGAGTTGTTGTATTTGCCATAGGAATGACTCCTTGTTGGTCAGGCTGCGCGACGGTTCCCCGCCGCGCAGCCGGATGCCTGGATCTAGCGGACGCCCTGCTGGGCGAACTTGAGGACATCTGAAGCGTTGGTCTTGTCCACGATGGTTGGCCCGGTCAGGACAGGCTGGCCGCCGCCGATCTTGAAGCCGCCGCGCTTTGACTGCCACAGGGCATCGACAGACATGTAGCCCTGAAGCCATGGCTGCTGGTCAACGGTGAAGATCACTTGGCCGTCAACGATCTTCTGGGCGAGATCGGCATTGAGGTCGAAGCTGGCCACCTTGGCCGAACTGCCTGCGTCAGTGACGGACTTGAGCAGCGTGAGGGTGATGGGGGCGCCAAGACCGATGATCACATCGGCATCTTTGGACGCCTGGAGTTTCGCTGTAGCCGTCGACTGGACCGCGGTCATGTCCTTGCCATCGACGTAGAGGATTTCCGTTGCCGGCACCTTTGCCTTCACGCCGGCGCAGCGCGCTTCCAGACCGACGTGGCCCTGCTGCTGGATGACGCAAACGGGGTGCTTGTAGCCTTCTGCAGCGAGGCGGGTGCCCACCGCTTCGCCTGCAAGCTGCTCGTTCGATCCGAAGTGGGTGAAAGCGCCCAGCTGGCTGGAAACGGATTCACCGGCGTTCAGGCTCACAACCGGGATGCCCGCAGCGGTGGCCTTTTTCAGGACATCCTTCAAGGCGTCCGGGGTTGCCAGCGTGACAGCAATGCCGTCCACCTTCTGGTCGATGGCCTGCTGAACAAGCTGCGCCTGGCGTCCGGCTTCGGGATCGCTTGTGTACAGGAGTTCTACGTTGTCCTTGCTCGATGCTTCTTCTGCGCCCTTGCGGACAATATCCCAGAACGTGTCCCCGGCCGCCGCATGCGTAATAAGGGCTACTTTGATGCGCGCCGTGCTGGCCACCTGCCCGGCGGCTGCACCTCCCCCGGAATCTGCCGGTTTTCCGCCCTGGCTCGAACAGGCGCTCAGGGCCACCAATGGAACCACTGCTGCGACGACCGCCGCTTTGCGCCACGAGAATTTTGCCACCGTTATCTCCTTTGATGTCAGCTTCGGGCGTCCGGGGACTCGTGCCCGGATCGCCTGCTACCTCGATCATGGTGACTCGTCTCACACTTTGTCAATACTTTGTCCTGACATTAGGATGTTTTAACGTAAGCTCCTCGAGTAGATGACACCACGCAGGGCCTGAAGCCACTTCCTTGACCAGAACAGCCCGGCTGCTATTATCAGAAAAAGGCAGTATGTCCTATCAAGAGAACATGAGCGGACATACTCATCCATCCGGCCGGGATACTGCTTTTCCCGGCCGGGCTTCCGCAGGCTAGGAGAAACCAGTGGCGAACCAACTCAGCCTCAGCATCGACCGTTCGTCCCCGGTGCCGCTCTACCACCAAGTGGTCCAGGGAATCGAAGCCGCCATCCACAGCGGCGTCCTGGAGCCGGGCAGCCGGTTGGACAACGAGATCGACCTTGCTGCACAGCTCAATCTGTCCCGCCCCACCATGCGAAAGGCCATGGACGAACTGGTCCGTTCGGGCCTCCTGGTCCGTAAGCGCGGCGTGGGAACGCAGGTTGTTTCAAGCCAGGTCCGGCGGCCACTGGAGCTCTCCAGCCTTTTTGATGACCTCAGTAACAACGGCAAGAAGCCCACCACGGACGTGCTTAGCTTCTCCCACGTGGAGGCCGACGCCGCAACGCTCACCGCGCTTCAGCTGCCGCCCGGGTCAAAGGTCTACCACTTCACCCGTCTCCGCAAAGTTGGCGGCAAACCCCTGGCGCTCATGGAGAACTGGGTCCGTGACGACATCACCAGCATGGATGAAGCCCAGCTCTCCAGCGAGGGACTCTATTCCATCCTTCGCCGCGGTGGCGTGAACTTCCGATTGGCATCCCAGCGCATCGGCGCCATGATCGCCAATGACTACCAGGCCCCACTCCTCGAAGCCGAGGTCGGATCAGCCTTGGTCACCATGGAACGTACCGCGGTGGACGATACCGGACGCATGGTTGAAACCGGACACCACGTTTACCGCGCCGATTCCTACAGCTTTGAAATGACACTCGTACAGCGCTAACGCAAGGACACAAACTTATGGCCAACTGGGTCTACCCGCTGGGAACAGCCACTGACGGCAAATGGGACATCTCGCTCGGCGCTTCCGATTCCACTCTCGCGATCGACGGCTGGGCCCATACGGGACTGAAGGTGGCGACGCTCGCGGCGGGTGCCGCCGTCGAGCTTCCTTCCGCTGGAGAAGAGCGCATTGTGGTTCCGTTGAGCGGTTCGTTCACCGTAACGGTCGACGACGGCGAGTACAGCCTCGCGGGCCGGCAGTCGGTTTTCCACGGGCCAAGTGACGTCCTGTACACAGGTATCAATAGGGCCGTCACCATCAGTTCGCACGACGGCGGCCGGGTTGCGGTTGCGACGGCACCGGCCAAGGCTGACTACCCTACTCGCCTGATCACGGCGGCCGAGACCCCCGTGGAGCTGCGGGGCGCCGGCAACTGCTCCCGGCAGGTCCACAACTTCGGCACACCGGCAGCGCTGGAAGCTGATCGCTTTATTGTTTGCGAGGTCATCACACCTGCCGGCAATTGGTCCTCCTACCCTCCGCATAAGCACGATGAGGAGAAGGAAGGCGAGACCAGCCTGGAGGAGATCTACTACTTCGAAACGCGGGTGGCCCCGGACTCCCCAGCCCCCGCGGATTCAGACGCAATCGGCTACGCCCGGGTCTACGCCTCTGACGACCGGCCCATCGACGTCTCCGCGGAAGTCCGGACCGGTGATGTTGTCCTGGTTCCCTACGGCTGGCATGGGCCGGCGATGGCAGCTCCGGGCTACGACCTCTACTACCTCAACGTCATGGCCGGCCCCGGACGGGTCCGTGACTGGCTCATCAGCGACGACCCGAACCACGGCTGGATCCGCCAGACCTGGGAAGGCCAGGACGTGGACGCCAGGCTCCCTTTTACGGCCTGACGCATGGATAACAGAATGCCCCTGTGACTCTTGGTCACAGGGGCATTCTTGGTGTTGAGCACTATTTGGCTTGGGCAATGTAGTCGTTCATCGTCTTGAGCTGGTACCTGGAAACGTCCTCGGCGTTCTCGTCTTCCGCGAAGACGCTGGAGACCATCACGGTGTTCTCCTTGTCCAGGAATCCGATCTCCTTCAAGCCACCGAAGAACTCGTCCCAGTTCACGTCCCCGTCACCGATCTTGAGGTGTTGGTGGACGCGGACAGCGTTGCCCGGCGGGTTGGTGATGTACCTGAGGCCGTGGGAGGCGTGGTGGTTCATCGTGTCGGATACATGCACCAAGCGGAGTTTGTCGCCCGCCGCCCGCATGATCTCCAACGGCTTGTTGCCCATGTGGAACGTGTGGGAGGCAACGTAGACCATGCCAATGTTCGGGGAGTTCACGCCCCGGATCACGCGCAGCGCGGCCAGTCCGTCTTCCACGAAGTCATCCGGATGGGGATCAATGAGCACGTCCATGTCTTCGCGCTCGATGATCGGCAGGAGTTCCTCCATGGAGCGGTAGAAGGCGCGTTCAGACTCCTCGGCCTTCTCCGGACGGCCGCTGAACTCCGTGTTCATGGTCTGGACGCCCAGGTCCACGGCGATCTGGATGGCCCGCTTCCAGTACCGGACCGCAGCTTCCCGGGCGTCCTCATCGGGTCCGGACCACCGCAGGACGGGCAGGACGGAGGCGATTTCGACGCCGGCGTCCTTGCACGCTGCCTTCAACTTGCCCACGAGCTCGTCATCAGCCTTCGGGTGGTTGAAGAACGGGATGAGGTCCGCATGCGGCGTCATCTGCAGGTACTTGTAGCCGAGATCCGCGGCGACGCGCGGGAACTCCAGAAGGCTGTGCGTGTGATGGAACGGTGTGGGATCAAGGGCAATCTTCATGTCCGTGTCCCTACTTGTAGAGATCCGGCTTGGTGTTCAACTGGACCTTGACCTTTTCGCCCGACTTCTGCGCTTCGACGCCGGCCTCGCAGCAAGCGGCCGTGGCGTAGCCGTCCCAAGCGGTGGGGCCGCCGATTTCGCCGCGGAGGGCGGCGTCCACCCAAGCCTGCACCTCGACGTCGTACGCTGCTCCAAAACGCTCCTCGAAGCCCGGGGTTACGCTCCCGCCCCACTTGCCAGAGGTCTGGATGTATGGGCCGCTGTCCCCGCCGATGCTCACGATGCCGTCCTCGAAGGACGCCTGAGTGGCAACCTGGTAGCCGAACTTGGCGTTGACGTAGATCTCGACGTCGGCCAACACTCCCGATTCAGTTTCCAGCAACACATGCTGTGGGTCGTGCTGGCCATTCGGGGCGTTGCGCGTCGGCTTACCCAGACGGACCTGCACCGACGTGATTTCCTCGCCGGTGAAGTAGCGGATGGCATCGAACTCATGGACCACGGAGTCGTTGATCAGCATCTCGTTGGTGAAGCCCTCCGGCGTGGTGGGGTTGCGGTGCTGGTGGTGCAGCATCAACAGCTCCCCCAATTCGCTGTTGCGGATGATCGAACCCAGCGCCGAATACTCGGCATCAAAGCGGCGCATGAAACCCACCTGGATGCGCTTGTGGCCCAACGCCAGTTCAGCCTGGACAACCTTCCACGCGCTTTCTGCATCCGGTGTCAGCGGCTTCTCGCAGAGAATCGGGAAGTCCTTCTCCAAGGCCTTGTACAGGATTTCCTCGTGCAGGAAGCCCGGCGTGGCGATCAGGACGGCGTTGACGTCACCATTGTTCAGCGCCTCATCGGCATTGGACAGTGCCACGGCGCCGTCGATTCCTTCAACGGCAGCCTGCGCGCGGGCAAGGTCAACATCGACGACGGCGGCTACTTCAGCGCCGTGGATGCGGGTGTTCAGGCGCTTGATGTGGTCGGCACCCATACGGCCTGCGCCGATGACGGCAACGCGGAGAATCTTTGTCACTTTTCTATCCTTCGTGAGGTTCGTTCTTGTTACAGGGCCCGCGTGCGGGAGCTACTGGACCCGCGTGCGCGAGCCGCAGGAAAGCAGGTAGTTGCGTGTTCGCTTGGCGATGGGCATCGGTACATCGAACGCTACCGGGTACATGTCCTGCTCCACGATGCCGAAGATCGGCCGGTTGAGGCCTTCCACAGCTTCAATAACGGCGCGCAAGTCCGGAAGCCCGTTGGGCGGCTCGGTCATGACGCCGGCCAGGTTGGCAGCAGCCCAGGTCATGTTCTTCTCGTTGACCTCTGCCAGGATCTCCGGGTTGATCTGCTTGAGGTGCAGGTAGCCGATCCTGTCCGGGTAATTCTTGATGAGCTCAAGGCTGGAAGCGCCACAGTATTCCGCGTGGCCCGTGTCCAGGCAAAGGTTCAGGTACTGCGGATCTGTTGCTGCCAACAGGGTTTCGATGTCCTGTTGCGCGCCAACGTGCGAGTCAGCGTGGGAGTGGAACTGCTGGTGCAGGCCAAAGTCCTCCAACAGGACCTTGCCCATCCGGTTGTGGCCTGCGAAGAGATCAGCCCATTGCTCGTCGGTCAGTTCGCCATTCTCTACGGCCTCACCCGTGACGTCGTCGCGCCACATAGCCGGGATAACCACAATGTGCTCGCCACCCATTGCCGCAGTCAGTTCGGCCACCTTGCGTGCCGGCTCCCAGGCTTCGTCGTACTGCCTGGCACCACGGTGGAAGGCAGTGAACACCGTTCCTGCAGTGACCTGGAGGTCGCGCTGCTTGAGCTCTTCTGCCAAGCGGGTGGGGTCGTTCGGCAGGTAGCCGTACGGACCCAGTTCGATCCATTTGTATCCGGATTCAGCAACCTCGTCCAGGAACCGTTCCCACGGAGTCTGCTGGGGGTCATCGGCAAACCACACACCCCAGGAATCGGGAGCGGTGCCGATGATGAGCTTGTTCTCGACGTCAGTCATGACAGCGGTGTCTTTCTCTATCAGGGCCCACGCCGCCAGGGTTCCCTGGCCGAGCTTGCGAGGCGAGGGTGGCGGTGGGGATGGGTTAGTTGGAGGGGAAGTTGTAGGAGGCGCCGGAGGCGTGGGTGGGTTCGGGCCAGCGGGAGGTGATGACTTTGCCGCGGGTGTAGAAGGAGACGCCTTCGGGGCCGTAGATGTGTTTGTCGCCGAAGAGGGAGTTCTTCCAGCCGCCGAAGGAGTGGTAGGCCACCGGGACGGGCAGGGGCACGTTGATGCCCACCATCCCGACCGTGACCGAGCGCTGGAACTTCCGGGCGTTCGCACCGGAGGAGGTGAAGATCGCGGTGCCGTTGCCGTACGGGTTGGCGTTGATCAGCGCGATGCCTTCGTCAAGGTCGGCGACGCGGACCACCACGAGGACGGGTCCGAAGATTTCCTCGGTGTAGGCGGTCATTTCGGTGTTGACGTGGTCGATCACGGTGGGGCCGACCCAGAAGCCGTCTTCGTGGCCGGGGACGACCAGGTCGCGGCCGTCCACCACCATGGCCGCACCGGCGGTTTCGGCTTCGGTGACGATCCTGAGGATGCGTTCCTTGGAAGCAGGGGTGATGACCGGGCCCATTTCGGCGCCGGGTTCGGTACCGTTGCCGACCTTCACCGCCAGGGCACGTTCCTGAACCTTCTTCACCAGCAACTCCGCAGCGTCCCCCACAGCCACGGCGACGGAGATCGCCATGCACCGCTCCCCCGCGGAACCAAACGCGGCGGCGGCGAGGTGGTCTGCTGCGTTGTCCAGGTCCGCGTCGGGCATCACGATGGCGTGGTTCTTCGCCCCGCCCAGGGCCTGGACCCTTTTGCCGTGCTTGGTGGCGGTCTCATGGACGTACTGGGCGATCGGGGTGGAACCCACGAAACTAATGCCGTCCACGTCGGGGTGGGTCAGCAGCCCGTCAACGGTTTCCTTGCCGCCGTGCAGGACCTGGAACACGCCATCGGGCAGGCCGGCCTGCTTCCACAGGCGCGCGAGCAGCATCGGCGCGGACGGGTCACGCTCGGAGGGTTTGAGGATGAACGCGTTGCCGGTGGCGATGGCCATCGGGGCCATCCATAGCGGCACCATCACGGGGAAGTTGAACGGCGTGATACCGGCCACGACGCCCAGGGGTTCGCGGAAGGAGAAGACGTCGATTCCGGTGGAGACCTGGTCCGAGTAGTCACCCTTGAGCAGCTGCGGGATGCCACAGGCGAACTCGATCACTTCCAGGCCGCGGCCGATCTCACCCTTCGCGTCGGAGATCACCTTGCCGTGCTCGGCCGTGATCAGCTCAGCAAGCTCATCCACGTGCGCGGCCACGAGTTCACGGAACTTGAACAACACCGCGGTGCGCTTCGCCAGGGAAATATCACCCCAGGACTCCGCTGCTTTCTTCGCAGCAGCCACCGTGGCGTTCAGGTCAGCCTCGTTCGCCAGGCGCAACTCAGCGGACACCTGGCCGGTGGCCGGGTTGTATACCGGCTGGGTGCGGTCGCCCTCGCCCGTGGACTCGGCGCCGTTGATGAAATGGTTAATGGTGGTCAGTGTGGTCGTCGTCGACATGCGGACTTCCTTTGGTCTGTGGGACGGTAGCTTGGGGGAGGTTAGCCGAGCAGTTTGCGCTGGCGGTTCTTGTGGTCGGTGTAGGTCTTGTAGGCCTGCTGGGTGGATTCGAGGTCCGAGACCTGGGAGACGGGAACGTCCCACCAGGACTCCGAGCCGGGGGCGTCCAGCAGAGGATCAGACTCGATGTGAATGACGATCGGGCCGGTTTCGGGGGCTGCTTTGGCTTCCTTGATGGCAACGCCGAGGGATTCGATGACGTTCTCGCCCGGTTCGATCCGGATGACTTTCGCGCCCAGGGACTCTGCGTTGGTGGCCAGGTCGATCGGCAGGTGCTCACCGGCGTCGAAACTGTGCTGTTCCTTGTCAAGGACCCGGTACTGCGTCCCGAATCGCTGGGAACCGAGCGACTCGGACAGTGAACCGATGGAGGCGTAGCCGTGGTTCTGGATCAGGACCACGATCAGTTTGATGCGTTCGGCGACGGCGGTGACCAGTTCGGTGTGCATCATCAGGTACGAACCGTCCCCCACCATCACGACGACGTCCCTGTTGGGACCGCCGGCAGCGGCTTCGGCCAGAGCGGCGCGCTTTACGCCCAGCCCGCCCGGGATTTCGTAGCCCATGCAGGAGTAGGCGTATTCCACGTGGTAGCCGAACGGGTCGCGGACGCGCCACATCTTGTGCAGGTCACCAGGCAGCGAGCCCGCAGCGCAAATAACGACGTCCTGGTCATCCATGGCCTTGTTAGTGGCGCCGATGATCTCGTTCTGGGCCGGCAACGGCGTGTACCGGGTGTCGAAGGCCTCGTCCACGATCGCGTTCCAGCGCTTCTTCTCGGCTGCGACCTTCTCTTCCAGATCAGCACCAACGCGGTAGCCGCCCAGCGCCTGGTTCAGCTTCACGAGGGCCTTGCGGGCGTCAGCGACCATCGGGATGGTGGTGCCGTGCTTGTACGCATCGATCGGGGCGACGTTGATGTTCACGAACTTCACGTCCGGGTTCTGGAACGCCGTGCGGGACGCAGTGGTGAAGTCTTCGTAGCGCGTGCCGATGCCGATGATGAGGTCCGCTTCGGCAGCGATGGCGTTGGCCGCCGTCGTGCCCGTTGAACCAATGGCACCAAGGGAGAACTTGTGGTCCCATGGCAGGACGCCGACGCCCGCCTGCGTGTTCCCCACCGGAATGCCGGTGAGTTCGGCAAAGGCTGCGAGTTCCTCGTTGGCGTAGGCGTAGAGCACGCCGCCGCCGGCGATGATCAACGGGCGCTTGGCTGCACGGATGGCCTCAACAGCGCGTCGGATGTCATCGTCCTCGGCCTCGGGACGGCGGATCCGCCACTCACGCTCGGCCAGGAACTCTTCCGGAACGTCGAGGGCTTCGGCCTGGACGTCCTGCGGCAGGGAGATCGTGACTGCACCGGTCTCGGCCGGGTCAGTCAGGACACGCAGGCCGTGGTGGAACGCCGAGAACAACTGCTCCGGCCGGGACACCCGATCAAAGAACTTGGACAGCGGGCGGAAGGCATCATTGACTGTGATGTCGTATGCGTACGGCAGCTCCAACTGCTGCAGCACGGGATCCGCGGCACGGGTGGCGAACGTGTCGCTCGGCAGCAGCAGCACCGGCAGGCGGTTGGTGGTGGCCAAGGCAGCCCCCGTCAGCAGGTTCGAGGAACCCGGACCAATGGAAGTGCTGATCGCGAAGGTCTGGCGACGACGCGTGTGCCGTGCGTAGCCAACTGCCTGGTGTGCCTGGGCTTGTTCGTTGCGGCCCTGGTAGTACGGCATGATGGACGGGTCCGTGGCCTGGTACTGCTTCAACGCCTGGCCAACGCCGGCAACGTTGCCGTGCCCGAAGATACCGAACATGCCCGGGATCAGGCGCTCACGGTACTCCTGGCCACCGATGGAATCCACCGTGTACTGCTTGGAAAGGAACTCGACCACGGCCTGGGCCACGGTCATCCGACGGGTTGCTGTTCCTGTTGAGGTCCGCATGGCGGGGCTACTCCGATACTTTCACTGGAATACGGTCTGACGAGGTGTGCTCCCCCGCAGCTGGTGCAGGCCCGGTCGAAGGTGCAGTGCTGTTCAACAGCGAGGCGGCTGTCGCCACCGCACCCGCCACATCGCCGTCGTGCGGGTAGAGCAGCGTCCGGCCCACCGTGAGGCCGCGGACGCCCGGGAGCGCGAGGGCGGCCTGCCAACTGGCGAAGACTTCGTCCTGGGAGCCGTCGGGGTCACCACCCAACAGCACAGTAGGAAGGGTGGTGGAGGCCATGACGCGCTCCATGTCGGCCACCACGGGCAGTTTCATCCACGTATAGGCACTCGTGGAACCCAGGCCCTCGGCGATACCAACGGACTTGATCACGGCGTCCGCGCGGAGGTCGTTGCGGACCTTGCCATGGGCGTCACGCACCGACAGGAACGGCTCCACCATGGCGATGAGCTTACGTTCGGCCAACGAATCGATGGCTTTTGCGGTCGCTTCAAGGGTGGCCACCGTGTCCGGGTCTCCCAGACAGATACGCGTGAGCATCTTGCCGCCGTCGGCACCGAGTGCCTGCAAGGCGGCAGCTGTGTGGCCGGTGAACCGGTCATCGAACTCGTTGACCAGGCCAGCCAGGCCACCACGGTTCATCGAACCGAAGATCAGTTTGCCATCCAAAGCACCCAGCAGCAGCAGGTCATCCATGATGTCCGGTGAGGCAAGGATTCCATCCACGGCCGGATTGGCGAGGGCGATCTGCAGCCGGTCCAGGAGGTCCCGGCGATCGGCCATTGCCATCGGCTCCGGCCCGACCGACAAGGCGCCACGGGCCGGGTGGTCGGCAGCAACAATGAAGTTCTGGACCCCGTGCTTCAACCCAGGGTGGCGACGCCGGGTGGCAGCCGCGCGTGCGACGGCTTCCGGATCCTCGAGCCGGATGCGGCTCAAGTGCTCGTACCGGCGGGGGTCATCGTTCAGGCTCAACGGACTGCTCCTTCTGCGAACGTGGGTGCTGGCGGCGTGGAAGCTCCCGGGATCCGCCGGCCGCGTTCCGCGAGCAGCGAGGTGACCTCATCCGGCGTCGGCATCGCATCAGCGCAGGACACACGGGAGGCAACGATCGCACCCGCGGCATTTGCGTAATCCAGCACCTCGGACAACGGCCAGCCGGACAGCAGGCCATGGCAAAAAGCGCCGCCGAAGGAGTCCCCGGCGCCCAGGCCATTGACGGTTTCCACCGGAACAGGGGCTGAGACGACACGCTCAGTGCGGGTTTTGGCCATGACGCCTTCCGGGCCGAGCTTCACCACCGCGATCTCGACGCCGGCTGCCAGCAGGCGGTCTGCCTGCTCATCCGGCGTCCCCTCACCTACGGCTACGGCGCACTCTTTGTCGTTGCCGATCGCGACTGTGACGTGCGGGAGGATCCTGGCAACTTCTGCGCGGGCTTCCTCTTCCGAATCCCAGAACATCGGCCGGTAATCCAGGTCCAGGATGGTGAACTGGCCTTCCTTCAAAGCAGTCCGGGGCCGGGCCTCGTGGGCGGCGATGTGCGCGCTGCGGCTGGGTTCCTGGCAGAGGCCTGTCACCGTGGACCAGAAAATGCCCGCGTCCCTGATAGCAGCCAGATCCAACTCTTCGGCTTTGATCTGCAGGTCCGGCGCCGTGGGGAAGCGTCCGTAGAAGTAGAGAGGGAAATCTTCCGGCGGCTTGATCGCGCAGAAAGTCACCGCTGTGGGGTACTCCTTGACCGGGGAGACGAACGAATCATCAACATTGAACTTACGTAGTTCCCGGTGCAGGTAGCTTCCGAAAGCGTCGTCGCCTGTGCGGGTGATGACACCGGCGCGGCGGCCGTGGCGCGCAGCAGCGACCGCCACGTTGGAGGGCGAACCTCCCAAATATTTGCCGAAGGACGTCACATCCTCCAGGTCCACCCCAATATCGTTCGGGTAGATATCAACGCTGATGCGCCCGATCGTAAGCAGTTCGTGGGTCACGATGATCGTTGACCTTTCTCTTGTGAACTCTGAACCTTTGAGCGCTGGGCCCCAATGCCTTGCCACCCCTCAGTGAGCGGGGCCACATGACTACTTTGCCCCAGATTTCATGTCCTGTCAAAGGTTTGTACTGACATATTTACAACATGACACGGACTGTATCTACTTGCGTGGGATGGCCAATTCTCCGGAGACATACTGGCTGCGCCCGAAGCCGAAAGACCAGTCGCCAGGCGAGTTCTCCATGTAGCCGATGAAGACATCCTCACCCTTGACACCAAGCCCACCAAGCCCTTCGGTGATGGCCTCGAAGAGCGAGCTCTTCGCCATCTGACTGCGGCCGCCCTGGGTGAAGATCTGGATCATGATCACGCCACGGCTGCGCCCAAAACCCAACCCGGCATCCTGGGCCACGATTTGCCCCTCCGGATGTTCAGTGAGGATGTGGAAGTAGTCACGCTCAGGGATCTCATACTCAGAGACGATTGCATTGTGGATGGCCCGGCTGATCGCAGCCAGTTCCTCCGCCGACCTGCCCTGATTGACGTCGATTCTTACCAATGGCATGTTTGCGCGCTCCTTGGAAGTAGTTTATCCTGACATACTAACAAAGAATAGGCGGGAAGGTACAGGCCCCACAACACGCCTTAAAGCACGACGGCGGCCCCGCCACCTTCCGTGGGAAAGGTGCGGAGCCGCCGTCGTGCTTTAAAGAGCAACGCGGGGTCACTTTGAGCCCATTCCACAGTCAGGAATGGGCCGTAAGTGACCCCGCGTTGCTTTGGGTACTAGAGGGTTGCGTAAACCTCGCGCAGCAGCTTGGCAGTTTCGGACGGCGTCTTGCCGACCTTCACGCCTGCAGCTTCGAGGGCTTCCTTCTTGGCCTGTGCGGTTCCTGCGGAGCCGGAGACGATGGCGCCTGCGTGGCCCATGGTCTTGCCCTCAGGAGCGGTGAAGCCTGCAACGTAGCCAACAACCGGCTTGGTGACGTTGGCCTTGATGAAGTCAGCAGCGCGCTCTTCAGCGTCGCCACCGATTTCGCCGATCATGACGATTGCCTTGGTCTCCGGGTCAGCTTCGAACGCAGCCAGGGCGTCGATGTGCGTGGTGCCGATGATGGGGTCGCCACCAATGCCGATGGCGGTGGAGAATCCGAGGTCGCGGAGCTCGTACATCATCTGGTAGGTCAAGGTACCGGACTTGGACACGAGGCCGATGGGGCCCTTGCCCGTGATGTTTGCCGGGGTGATGCCGACCAGGGCTTCGCCCGGGGTGATGATGCCGGGGCAGTTCGGCCCGATGATGCGGGTGATCTGGTTGCCGTCGGCGTCAACCTTGGACTGGGCGAGTGCCCAGAATTCGGCGGAGTCCTGAACCGGAACGCCTTCAGTGATGACTACAACGAGGCCGATGCCGGCTTCGATGGCTTCAACCACGGCGTCCTTGGTGAATGCCGGCGGAACGAAGACGATGGAGACATCTGCGCCGGTTTCAGCGATGGCTTCCTTGACGGTGCCAAAGACGGTGATTTCCTTTTCGCCGTGCAGGACCGTGCTGCCGGCCTTGCGGGCGTTGACGCCACCAACAATGTTGGTGCCGGCCTTGAGCATCAGGGCGGTGTGCTTGGTGCCTTCGCCGCCGGTGATGCCCTGAACGATGACCTTGGAGTCTTTGTTGAGGTAGATAGACATTGTCGCGTCCCTTTACTTAGCTGCGTTGGCGAGCTCGGCGGCCTTGTCGGCGCCCTCGTCCATGGTGGCGGCCAGGGTAACCAGCGGGTGGTTGGCCTCGGTCAGGATGCGGCGGCCTTCCTCGACGTTGTTGCCATCGAGGCGAACGACCAGCGGCTTGTTCGCAGCGGATCCCAGCTCTGCAAGCGCACCCACGATGCCCTTTGCCACAGCGTCACAAGCGGTGATGCCGCCGAAGACGTTGACGAACACGCTCTTGACCTGGGAGTCGCCCAGGATGACGTCCAGGCCATTGGCCATGACTTCGGCGGAAGCTCCACCGCCGATGTCCAGGAAGTTGGCGGGCTTGACGTTGCCGTGGTTTTCACCAGCGTAAGCAACGACGTCCAGCGTGGACATCACAAGACCGGCGCCGTTGCCGATGATGCCTACTTCGCCGTCCAGCTTGACGTAGTTGAGGTCCTGCGCCTTTGCCTTGGCCTCGAGCGGGTCAGCCGATTCCTTGTCCTCGAGCAGTGCGTGGTGCACGTGGCGGAAGTCTGCGTTTTCGTCGAGGGTAACCTTGCCGTCGAGGGCAATGATGTCGCCTGCGCCGGTGCGAACCAGTGGGTTGACCTCAACCAGGGTTGCGTCTTCCTTCTTGAAAACGTCCCAGAGCTTCAGAATGACGTCGGCCACTTTGCCGCGCAGTTCTTCAGCGAAGCCTGCGGCTGCGACGATCTCGTCAGCCTTGGCCTGGTCAATGCCCACAGCGGGATCGATGGCGATCTTGGCCAGGGCCTCGGGACGCTCAACAGCCAGCTGCTCAATTTCCATGCCGCCTTCAACCGAGCACATGGCCAGGTAGTTGCGGTTGGCGCGGTCCAGCAGGACCGAGAAGTAGAATTCCTCGGCGATGTCCGCACCCTGGGCGATCATCACCTTGTTAACGGTGTGGCCCTTGATGTCCATGCCCAGGATGTTGGTGGAGTGCTCAAGCGCCTCTTCGGCAGTCTTGGCAACCTTGACGCCGCCAGCCTTGCCGCGGCCACCAACCTTAACCTGTGCCTTTACGACAGTAACGCCGCCGATCTTCTCGGCAGCTGCCTTTGCTTCTTCAGGAGTGTGCGCCACGATGCCGGCGAGCACGGGTACACCGTGCGCTTCGAACATATCGCGCGCCTGATATTCAAACAGGTCCACGGTTTAGTGTCCTTCTACGTCGAAGTAGTTTTCTGTTCAGCCGGGAACCGCGATGACCGCGATAGCCAGCTGCGGAAAGTACGCGGTAACAACCAGGATTGAAGCCGGTCACATTGCGTAAGGTCCTCTCGGAACTTTAGCCCTTTGAGGAGTCCCGCCAGCTACACACTACCGGTTAAGTGAGTAACCTTACACTTCTATCGCGCGTAGAAAACTCGCAGAATGACGCGGTTTTTTGGCCGTTCATCGTCTGTTCGACGGTGATCACGACGCCTGTTTCAGGTTCCCCGTGACCTCTTTGCCGCCGTCGGAAATCAGTTGGTAGCCCTGCCTGCTGACAAAGAACGCCACGCCACCGGAGACATTCCCGCAGGCAACACCGTCGTTATAGGCCGAGCACCGAAGGCCGTTGCGTTCGATGTTCTGCCCGTCGGCCAGCTCAGGCAGCTTCGAGATGGGGCCGCTCCGGCTCCCCTTGGGCCCGAACTCAGACTCCATTTGTGTTACGCCGGAACGACATGAGCCATACACGGCCTTGTCCGGCGTCAGGAGAACCGTGCCACCAAGATAACCCAGCCCCGTGCCACCGCAGTCGTCTGCGACGTCGGTTGAGTCAGGTTTGGCATACTTCGCTAATTCGCAATGGACCACAGGCACCACGGCGAACTTGTTGTTGGCCGCATCGGAATACGTGTTCGCCTCGTAGGGGACGTTGAGATGACCGCCCCTGGAGGAGGTCATGGCACACACGATGTTGCGGTCCGGCGTCACAAATGCGGTGACGCCCTCTCCGGCGGCCAGAGCGGTCTGCTCGGTAACCGGGACCTCCTTGAGCTGTTCCAGCGGAGGCAACGGCGCCGGCGGAACGTAGTCAGGGTCCTTCGTGGCGAACGAGCAGCCCGTGGCCAACACCAGGAGCAAAGCGGCAAGAATCCCCAATACAGTCCGTCGCATGCCACCAATTATGCCGTGAGGCGTCAGGCATCCAGTTTGGTCAGGGGCGCGTACCGCAGCAGCAGGCGCTTCTCACCGACGTCGAACTTCACCTTGGCGACTGTCTTGTCACCCGAGCCTTCGACTCCAAGCACAACGCCGTTGCCGAAGCTTGTGTGGTTGACCTTGTCCCCCACCACCACGGAAATGACTTCCTTTTGCGGCTGCACCCGGTTGCGTGCGACGGCGGCCGGGACGTCGGCGTCGAAACCGGCAGTTGGGCTGGCGGCAACCCCGCGTGACGTGCCTGCACCCCAGAAAGAGCCGCCGTAGCGATTGGAGCCGATGGGAGCATTTCCCCACCCGCCACCTGCCGCTTGCCGGCTCATGCCTTCACGTTTCCAGTCCACCAGCTCGGAGGGAATTTCCTCCAGGAACTGGCTGGCGGGGTTGTATTGGCTTTGGCCCCACATGCTTCGGACCTCGGAGCGCGTGACGTAGAGCCGTTTGCGTGCACGGGTAAGGCCCACGTAGGCCAGGCGGCGTTCTTCGGCCAGTTCCTTGGGGTCCGTGGCCGAGCGCTGATGCGGGAAGATCCCGTGCTCCATGCCGGTCAGGAAGACCACCGGGAACTCCAAGCCTTTGGCCGTGTGCAACGTCATGAGCGTGACAACGCCCATGCGCTTGGCTTCGGCCACCGCGGCGTCAATGTCCCCGCCGGGAGCATCAGGAATTTGGTCGGCGTCGGCTACCAGGGAAACCTGCTCCAGGAATTCGCCCAGCGAACCGTCCGGGTTGTCGCGTTCATACTCGCGGACTACGGCCACCAATTCGGCGAGGTTCTCCACGCGGGACTCGTCCTGGGGATCGTTGCTGGCGCGCAAACCGGCAAGATATCCGGTCTGCTCGAGCACAGCCTCCAGGGCAGCGGCAGCACCGGACCCGGAAGCCACCTCAGCAAGGTCGTCCAGCAGCTTCACAAAGCCAAGGACGGCGTTCACCGAACGCGTTGCCATGCCGGGCGCCTGGTCAGCACGACGGGCGGCAGCCATAAAGGACGTCCGCTCGCGTTCAGCCAAGGCAGCGACGGCACCCTCGGCGCGGTCGCCGATCCCCCGTTTGGGTTCGTTCAGGACACGGCGGAGGTTGACGTCGTCGTCAGGGTTCACAAGGACGCGCAGGTAAGCCAGGGCGTCTTTGATTTCCTTGCGTTCGTAGAACCGCGTGCCGCCCACAACTTTGTACGGCAGGCCCACCCGGACAAGCACGTCTTCAATGGACCGTGACTGGGCGTTGGTGCGGTAGAAGATGGCGACATCGCCAGGACGCAGCCCTTCCTCGTCCTGAAGCCGGTCAATTTCCTTGGCGATGAACTGGGCTTCGTCGTGCTCGTTCTCTCCGACGTAGCCCACGATCTTCTCGCCGTCTCCTTCTGCCGTCCACAGCCGCTTTTCCTGGCGGTTGGGGTTCCGGGAAATCACGGAGTTGGCGGCGGTGAGGATGTTCTGCGTGGAGCGGTAGTTTTGCTCCAGCTTGATGGTGCGCGCATTGGGGTAGTCGGCTTCGAACTCCACGATGTTGCGGATGTCCGCACCACGGAATGCGTAGATGGACTGATCGGAGTCTCCCACCACCGTGAGTTCGCTGGGCTCCACGTCAGTATCAGTGCCCAGGCCAACGATTTCCCTGACCAGGGCGTACTGGGCGTGGTTGGTGTCCTGGTACTCATCCACAAGCACGTGCCGGAAGCGACGGCGGTACGACTCGGCTAGCGCGGGGAAGGCCCGGAACATGTAGACGGTCTCCGCGATGAGGTCATCGAAGTCCATGGCATTGGCTTGGCGCAGGCGCTGGGTGTAGCCCTTGAACACGTCAGCCACGGCTTGCTCGAAGGGGTCGTTGTGGTTTGCCGAGGAGACGTAGGAGTCGGCGTCGATGAGCTCGTTCTTAAGAGCGGAGATCTTGTGCTGGATGGCCTTGGGCGGGAACTTCTTGGGATCAAGGTCCAGGTTCTTGGACACAAGTGTGATCAGGCGCAGGGAATCCGCGGAGTCGTAGATGGAGAAGTTCGAGTTCAGGCCCACATTTGCAGCCTCGCGGCGCAGGATGCGAACACAGGAGGAGTGGAACGTGGAGATCCACATGGCCTTGGCCCGCCCACCCACCAGGGCTTCGATACGTTCGCGCATTTCCGCGGCGGCCTTGTTGGTAAAGGTGATTGCCAGGATTTCGCCGTGGTGGGCACGCTTGGTGGCGATCAGGTAGGCGATCCGGTTACTCAACACACGGGTTTTGCCTGAGCCCGCACCCGCAACGATCAGCAACGGACTGCCGGCGTGCTTCACGGCTTCTTCCTGCTGTGGGTTCAAGCCCTGGAGGAGGGCGTCGGCGGACGGAAGCCTACCGGCCTCCTGGTTACCCCAACCACCGGAGGCAGGACGTTCATTTGTTCCAGTGCTGGACCCACCGCTGCCCTCACCGAACCGGGCACGGGAAGCGCCGCCGCCCGCGTGCGAAAGCTCCGGGGCAGCCTTGGTAGCGGCTTTGGAGCCTGCGTTGAAGGGGCCGTCTGCGTAGGGGTCGAACAACATATCCATGGTGACTACCAGTCTAGGCGGTGCCTCTGACACTCAAGGGCCACCCCAAAGCGAGCACCGCCCACGCGATCAAAAACTACGCAAACTGCGGTACTGAGGTGAGGGCCCCACTCAGCTCGCGGGCCGCCGTCGGGCCTCCTGCGATGAACCAGTTAATCCCGTTGACCTGCACGACGGCGGTGTCGCCGCCTGCAGCGCGGACGATCGCCTTGCCTGGGAGCCAGTCCCATTCGGGGCAGCTGTGCTGGAACCAGCAGCCGAGTTCTCCATCAGCCACACGGCCGAGGTCGCACGAGCCTGAACCGAACATCCGCAGTGATGCGGCGGAGACGGCAGCGGCATGCCAGGGCATGGCAGTGCGGGGGTCCGCCAACCAGGTGGGGTGGATGTAGGTTGCTGCGCAGATTTGGCCAACAGAGAGGTCTCCGGAACCTGAAATGCGTTCTCCGTTCAGGCTGGCCGGATGCTCTTCGCCGCCTAGCCAGAGCTTGTCCAGTTCGGGCTGGTAGATGGCCCCGAGCACTACGGAGGGATCAGCAACGGGATTGTCGCCGTGATCTGAATCGTCGCGTTTAAGGGCAATGGCCGAGCACCAGTACGTGGAGCCATGCAGGAAGTTGTAGGTTCCATCCACAGGATCGATCACCCAGGTCCGGCCACTGGTACCGGCAACAGAAGTGCCTTCCTCGCCCAGGATGCCATCCTCCGGGCGGCAGCGTTGCAACTGTTCCAACACGTAAGCCTCGGCCGCATGGTCGGCTGCCGTGACGACGTCGGACACTGACGTCTTGCGCGTGCCCTGTAGTCCGCCCATCCGCATGAGCAGCGCCAGTTGCCCTGCCTCGCGGACCAGCGCGCTGGCCAATTGGTAGTCATCAAGTGATGGATCGAGTTCAGTTGCGGTGTGCCTGCCGGTGGTCATGGTCCCAGCTTATGTGGCGGGATAATGAATGACATGGCCAAGACACCAGCGCAGCGCATCAAGAAGCACGGAGCCAAGGCGGTGGTCCCTGAGCACACCCTCCCACCCGTGATCAATCCCACCACGCGGCGGACCCCCGAGAAGGCGCAGAGCAACTCCAAGCTGATTGTCATCGCAGGAGTTGTGGCCAGCTTGTTCCTGTTCTGGTACCTGCACTTGTTGACGCTGAACCAAATGACGCAGCTTTCAGGCGGGCTCGCCATGCCGGATTCGCTGATCGGCGGGTTCTCCCAGGACTACGTCGCCCAGCTTCGCGCGGCGATGGACGAGGCCGCCAGAGGCCAGTTGAACTACGTCCATAAGACTGCCGGCACGCTCTTTCCGCTGATCTTCGGCTTCAGTTGGCTCCTGCTCATCGGCACCAACGTTGCCCGAAAGTCGTGGCGCTGGGCATTGTGGGCCGCTCCCCTGCTTTTCGCCGTGGCTCACTTGTGGTCCAACGTCGCCATTGATTCGATGCTGGCTACGGAAACGCCCGACGCCGGTCAGGTTGCCCTGGCCTCCGCCGTCACCATTGCGTCGTGGGTACTGTTCCTGATCAGCCTGCTGTGCGGCGTGGCGGCTGTGTTCCTTGGACGGAAGAACGCGAAACAGCCCTGACAGCTTTCCGTTCCCTTGTGACGCGGTGAGCCACTACCAGGCCCACCAAGGACAACCCCAGGATGATCGGATACGCCATGGTGCGCTCGATGGCGCCCGGCTCCTCGACGCGCAACTGCACCGCAAGGACGTAGATGGTTGCTCCCAGGGAAACAACCCCGAACAAGAGCACCATCCCCCACATCTGCGTGTGCCCCCGCCATACCAGGCCCAGTATCACCAAGGACAGCGGTCCGGCGATGAAGTACAGTCCCGCGCCGGTCAGATGCAGCGCCAGGTCAGTGTCTTCCGGGATCAGGCCAACCATTGCCTGGCCGATGCCCGCTACGAGGACCAGCACCCTGACTGCCCCGGCCGCAATCCACGGAAATGCCGCGGCTGGTGATGCCATTCCCGGCCGGATAACCCGGGCACCGGATTCAGCCGCCACAGAGAGGACAGCCGAGCTCAGCAGCACTGCCCCGAGGACCATGGCAACCCCTTGGAGCACGAACGAGGCATTCATCAGCCAATTAAGCGGCGAGCACACCTCGTAACCGTTGAAGGGACCGCAGTGGGCCGCGCCAAGATCACTGATGACGTGGGCGCGCCGGTCATAGCCTGGATTGCCTTGCCACACAGCCATCGCCATGGCTTCCACCACGAAATAGTGGATGAGGGTAATCGCGGCCCAACCCCCAATCAGCTCGCGCCGGCCAGCGAGGTCAGGCAGAAGTCCCCGGTCCCTGCCGAGCGGACCACCCGCCGTCGTCATAGCGTCAGAATAGTCCCGGAGTCCCGCGGACGCACGCTTTCAACGGCACTGACGGCTGACGGCTGACGCCGGATGCGCAAGGCGGAGGAAGCGGGCAAAATAAAAACGATAGTGTTATCCCAGTGGGCCAACCGCCCACCCCTTCGTTAAAACAATTGACCCGCCGGCAAGCGGGTCATTGTTTAGGCGCAGGGCACCTATGTTGTGCGATCAAGGGTCTAGTCCTTGGTGCTCACACATCAAGACCAGGCCCCCGAGCGGATTTTCTCCCGCTCCTGCCGCGCCAGGGCAGTTTTACCGCAGGACCGGATTTACCGCAGGGCCTTCGCCGCTTTCCGCACCGTTTGCACGCGCTGGGCGATGACCAGGCCGGCAGCTGCCAAGCCAATGGTGACGGGGTAGCCCATCAGTCTCTCCAGTGTCCCGGGCTGGGGCACCTCCATTCCCGTGATCCCGCCAACGATGAGTGCCCCGATACAGAGGGCGCCGCAGGCGGCGATGAACCAGCTCATCGGGGTCTGCCGGAACCAGAGGATGCCCAGCAGAAGCAGTGCGAAGCCACCGCCAATGAAGAACATCAGGGCGCCGGCAAAATGCCATGGGGAGCCCACATCCTCTGGAACCAGGCCAACGATGACCGTCCCGGCACCTGAAACACCCGTGAGTATTCGGATGGCCACAGCCATGATCCATGGTTTGGCCAGGACCCGGGTCCGGGGCTCTTTGTCGGCTGTGGCGGTGTGGAAGCGCTGGGCATGCACACCAGGACGCGCTGCCACGCACAAAAGCCCTGCCGTCAGGAACACCGCCCCAAGGATCAATGCCAGGCCCTGCACTACAAAAGAGGCGTTCATCAGCCCATGCAAAGGGGAGCAAACTGCCCGGTCTTCGTAGACCCCGCACGATACTGCGCCGAGGTCGCTGATGAACCCGGTAGCTCTGCTGTAGGGTTCAGGACCGGCCCAGGCCTCGATAACAGCAGCCTCGGCAACGAAATACTGGACCACACTCAACTGGGCCCAGCCGCCAATGTTTGCACGTGTCGCGCGGACATCCGGGAGGAATGTGCCGGTGGTTTCCGGTGGTGTCGCATGCCCTCTCATGACCGCCAGCCTAGCCGTGTTCGGGCACTGGCCCGGCAGCTTGTATGCTTGTAGTCGTGTCCGGCCAAGGAGCTCCGTAACGGTACTCCCGGGGATGGACACGCAGGCCCTCGTAGCTCAGTGGATAGAGCACGGCTCTCCTAAAGCCGGTGTCGTTGGTTCGATTCCAATCGAGGGCACTTGAACCAGCAGCAGCCCATCCAGGACTTGCGTGCCTATTTGGCCGGCACGTGGAATGTGGAGCGGACTCTCCTGGACAGGGCCTCCGGCACCCGCGGAACTTTTACCGGCGTCGTGCAGTACACGGAAGAGCCCGACGGCGATGGCCTTCACTACCGCGAAGACGGAACCATGCACTGGCCCACCCACACAGGCCCGGCGTTCCGCGAGTATCTCCTCAAGCCAGGCCCTGGACCGGATTCCATGGACGTCTTCTTCCCCGATGGCCGGCCATTCCATGTGATGAGCTTTGCGGAGCAGGCCAACCAGGACAAACATTGGTGCGATCCCGATGACTATTACGTGAACTACACCTGGGAAGGCCCGGATGCGTTCAGTTTCACCTGGGATGTCCGCGGTCCCGCAAAGGATCTGCTGCTGGAATCGCATCTGGTCCGAACGAACGCCGGGAGGCAAGCATGAGCATTACTGATGTGATCGTGGTCAGCGCCGTGTGCGTTTACAACAAGGAGGGCCAGCTCCTGACCGTCCGCAAGCGGGGCACGGACAAATTCATGCATCCGGGCG
This sequence comes from Arthrobacter sp. 1088, assembly GCF_031455315.1. NCBI lineage: Bacteria > Bacillati > Actinomycetota > Actinomycetes > Micrococcales > Micrococcaceae > Arthrobacter > Arthrobacter sp. 1088. The sequence goes on along the minus strand of NZ_JAVDSM010000003.1, from coordinate 119,158 downwards.
GCAAACCCGAGTCCGGTGAAACAGCGGCGGAAGCTGCGTCCCGCGAGTTGCTCGAGGAAGTGGGCATCGAGATCGCCCCGCAGGACCTTGAACCCCTGGGCGCCTGGCTCGCTGTGGCTGCCAACGAGGCCGCAACCAACATTGAGGCCACAGTTTTCACGGCTCCTGGAACCTGGGAAGCGCACCCTTCCGCCGAGATCGCCGAGGTCCGTTGGCTGGACCTCACAGCATCTCTGCCCGGGGATCTCGCACCACTGCTGACGGACCACGTCCTTCCTGCCCTCGCCTCGCCCAAGTAGGTCACCCAAGTAGGTCGCATTTGTGCGCGTTTTGAGCACTCAAAACGCGCACAAATGCGACTCAGTTGGGCTCCGGAACAGCTTCCTCGGCCACCGCCGTGGCTTCCGCGAACTGGGTCCGGTACAACTCGGCATAGCGGCCGTCGGCAACAAGCAACTCCGTGTGCGTGCCGCGTTCCACGATCCTGCCGTCCTCTACCACCAGGATGACGTCCGCGGCACGGATGGTGGACAGCCTGTGGGCAATCACGACGGCGGTACGCCCCTCGAGCGCTTCCCCCAAGGCTGCCTGGACGGCGGCTTCATTGGTGGAGTCCAGCGCTGCGGTTGCCTCATCAAGAATCACCACGCGCGGCTGCTTGATGAGCAAACGTGCGATGGTGAGACGTTGCCTTTCTCCACCGGAGAGCCGGTACCCACGCTCCCCAACAACTGTTTCCAGGCCGTCCGGAAGGGATCGGATCATGGGTTCCAGGCGTGCACGCCTGAGCACCTCCCACATGTCTTCTTCCGTGGCATCCGGCCGGGCCAGGCGCAGGTTGGAGGCAATGGTTTCGTGGAAAAGGTGGCCGTCCTGGGTCACCATTCCCAGGGTGTCCCGCAGGGAGTCAAAGCGGAGATCCCGGACATCCACGCCGGTGCCAGGTCCGCGCCCACCCAGACGCACGGCACCGGAATCGACGTCGTAGAGGCGGGACAGCAGTTGGGCCACTGTGGACTTTCCTGCGCCGGACGAGCCCACCAATGCCACTGTCTGGCCCGGCTCAACGCGGAAGCTGATACCGTGCAGCACTTCCTCGCCGCCGCGCGTGTCCAAGGTTGACACGTCTTCCAAGGAGGCGAGGGACACTTTGTCCGCCGACGGGTAGGAAAAGCGGACGTCGTGGAATTCCACGGCGACAGGTCCGGACGGAAGGGCCACCGCGTCCGGCTTTTCCGTGATGAGGGGTTGCAGGTCCAGGATCTCGAAGACCCGCTCGAAGCTGACAAGTGCGCTCATGATTTCCACGCGCGCGTTGGAGAGCGCGGTGAGCGGAGCGTAGAGACGCGTAAGGAGAAGGGCCAGGACCACAACATCGCCTGGCGCCAGTTGTCCACCGAGGGCAAGCCAGCCGCCCAATCCGTAAACGAGGGCCAGAGCCAAGGCCGAGACCAACGTCAGCGCGGTGACGAAGGTGAACTGCAGCATGGCGGTGCGGATGCCGATGTCACGCACGCGGCCGGCCCGGGCAGCAAACTCCCGGGATTCCTCGTCCGGCCTGCCGAAAAGTTTTACCAATGTGGCGCCGGGAGCGGAGAACCTTTCGGTCATCTGCGTACCCATGGCAGCGTTGTGTGCCGCTGCCTCGCGTCGGAGGTCCGCCAGTTTGGAACCCATGCGTCGGGCAGGTATGAGGAAGATCGGCAGCAACACCATGGCCAGGACGGTGACCAGCCAGGACGTGTTGAGCATGACCACAAGGGTCAAGGCGAGCGCCACGACGTTGCTCACCACGCCGGACAAGGTGCCTGCGAACGCTGACTGCGCCCCGATGACGTCGTTGTTCAGGCGGCTGACCAGCGCGCCGGTCCGTGTCCGGGTGAAGAAAGCGATGGGCATACGCTGCACATGGTCGAACACGCGGGTACGGAGGTCCACAATGACGCCCTCGCCGATGGTGGAGGACAGCCATCGGGTCACGAGTCCGATTCCAGCCTCGCCAACAGCCACAACCGCAATGAGGACGGCCAGCCAGATCACCGTGCCCACGCCTGCCTTGGCAATGATCGCGTCAACCACTTGCCCGGCAAGCACTGGCGTGGCGACGGCCAGGAAGGCTCCCGCAATCGAGGCGATGACGAAGGCTGTGAGCTTGCCCTTGTGGGGCGCGGCAAAGCCAAGCACGCGCTTCAGCGTTTCCTTCGAGAACGGTTGCGAGCCGCTCTGGGCACGCGTGATCTTGTGCAGCGAGCTCCAGGCAACGCCATCCATGCTCATGGTTACTTCTCCTGGCCGGGGATGTGGTGAAGCTCCTGGACACGGCCGTTTTCCAGGTGCCATCGCGAATCGAGCCGAACGTTCTCCAGCAGTCGCCGGTCGTGGGTGACCAGCAGGAGGGCGCCTTCGTAGCTTTCCAGCGCTTCTTCAAGTTGCTCGATCGCAGGGAGGTCAAGGTGGTTGGTGGGTTCATCCAGCACCAACAGGTTCACGCCCCGGGCCTGCAGGAGGGCCAGCGCGGCGCGCGTACGCTCCCCCGGGGACAGAGAGTCAACTGTCCGCGAGGTGTGGTCCGCTTTGAGGCCGAACTTGGCCAGGAGCGTGCGGACGTCGGCACTATTCCAGTCCACCAGCACAGCTTCGACGGCGTCGCCAAGCTGCCGTCCGCCGTCGAGCAGTCCGCGGGCCTGGTCGATTTCGCCGATGGCGACAGACGCGCCCATGGAGGCCTCGCCGTCGTCCGGTTTCCGGGTGCCCAGCAGCAAGCGCAGGAGAGTGGACTTACCGGCGCCGTTGGGCCCGGTGATGCCGATGCGCTCACCGCCGTTGAGTTGCAGGTTGACCGGTCCCAGCGTGAAATCGCCTTGCCGGACCACCACGTCACGAAGAGTGGCGACGACGGCACTTGAGCGGGGTGCCTGACCGATGCTGAACTGCAGTTGCCATTCCTTGCGCGGCTCCTCCACCTCGGTGAGGCGGGCGATACGCGACTCCATCTGGCGGACCTTCTGTGCCTGCTTTTCGGAAGACTCCGTGCTCGCTGCCCTGCGGATTTTGTCGTTGTCAGGGTTCTTCTTCATCGCATTGCGGACGCCCTGGGAGCTCCACTCGCGCTGGGTCCGTGCGCGGGACACAAGATCGGCCTTGGTGTTGGCAAACTCTTCGTAGCGTTCGCGGGCGTGGCGCTTGGCGACGGCGCGCTCTTCGAGGAATGCTTCGTAGCCGCCGTCGTAGACAGCCACGGAGTTCTGGGCGAGGTCCAGTTCCACTACGGTGGTGACGCAGCGGGCCAGGAACTCACGGTCGTGGGACACCAGAACCACTCCTCCGCGCAGGCCCTGCACGAACGCTTCCAGCCTGGCCAGGCCATCAAGGTCCAGGTCATTGGTGGGTTCATCAAGAAGAACAACATCGAAGCGGCTGAGCAGCAGCGCAGCCAAAGCAACCCGGGCAGCCTGCCCCCCGGAGAGCCCTGTCATGAGGGCATCGGTGCCAAGTTCAAGCCCAAGATCCGCCAATACAGCAGGAATGCGGTCCTCCAGGTCTGCTGCACCGGATGCCATCCAGCGGTCAAAGGCCAAAGAATATGCATCATCTGCTCCTGGAGCACCGGAACCGAGTGCCTCGGCTGTGGCCTCCATTTCTGCGGTGGCCTGTGCACAGCCCGTGCGGCGCGCAATGTATGCTGCGATGGTTTCGCCCGCGGTGCGCTCGTGTTCCTGGGGCAACCAGCCCACAAAGGCGTCCGACGGAGCCAGGCTGACGGTCCCCTCCTGCGGCTGGTCCACGCCTGAGAGGATGCGCAGAAGCGTGGATTTGCCAGCGCCGTTCGCTCCGACGACGCCCACCACATCACCCGGCGCAACGGTGAGGGAAAGCTTCGAAAAGAGCGTGCGGTGGCCGTGGCCACCGGCAAGATCCTTGGCCACCAAGGTTGCAGTCATTCTCTATTCCTCTCGCAGCGCCAACACGGCGCTCGCGTCTACATCACCAGCACGGCAAACAAGCGTGGGTTCATCTATCAAACGCGGCTTCCATGCCCGTGATTCCCAAGGGCATGGAAAAACCCGCTGGTCCGGACTTGGGGGGTGTACGGACCAACGGGTTCAAGCATCAAGCATAATTCAATGTGGCGTCGGCGTAAAATCAATCCGTACCTTCGCTCCGGTTCCTTTTTGGAAGATGCCGGACTTGCCCGTTTGAAATACCCCAGAAAGCCCTCCATGCCCTTACCGTCCAAGGCGTTCCAACGCTGGCTTCACGGCGTTGCACCCAACGCCAGCACAGCGGACGTCTGCAGGATTTCCGGGATAAAACGGACAACGCTGGCCCAACAGCTGGTCCGCGGCAAGGTGGCGGAGTCAACGCTGGTCAGCATCAGCCGGGGTTACCACATCAGTCCCGTCCAAGCCCTGGCCACGTTTGACCTCTACGCAGACCTTCGGGGCGATCCCGTCCCACCCACGCCTGATGAACTGGTGAGCCAGATAGCCACCATGGATTTGTTGCGCGCGGTGGTGGAACGCAGTGAGCCGGGGTCCGTCTCCGTCACGGGACTATCGCCAACACCGCACCCCACCGCGGTGCGCAACTGGGTGGATGCAATCGACGACGGCGAGTTGCGGCACCGGGTCAGCGAAGCCACCGGGATCGCACCACAGAACTTCTCCGCCCACCTGACAGCCAACAGGCTTCCTCCCGAGCTGGCCATCGCGACGTCGCGGGCTGCCGGCGTCGGACCGGCGGGCGGGCTGGTCGCCGGAGGGCTGATCACCGAAGCCGAAGCCGGCTGGTCGCCCAACGGACGCCAGGAAGCACTCGACCGGATGACGCTGGGCGAGCTGGTGACCCTGGCAGGCGAACGACTCCAGGCGCTGGGCAAAACGCTGCGCCGTCAGGAACAAGACCACGAACGAACTGAACGAATTTGGGAGAATCTCGGATGACGGCTGTCCTGCCTTGGGCAACGCTGATTGTGTGCCTGGCGATCACCATCGCGCGGATTCCGAGCCTGCTCAGGGGTGAGAACCGGGTGGTTTTCTACATTTTCGCGCTGATCACCCTGGATATCCTCCTCAGCATCGAAGGCCCGTACCTTGCCATCGATGCCCTGCTCGGCGGCGTTAACGTAACGAACCTGATTCTGCGGTTCCTGCTCTACGGCACCTTCCTGCTGATGGGCATCAAGATTGCCATGGGTTTCGCTTCCAGATCAGCGGAACGGGCTATTCGTGGCCCTTGGGGGCTGACGGTCCTGGGAATCACGGTGGCACTGACCACGTTCTTCTTTGCCATCACAGACACGCGCGGTTCCACGGTGGGCATGACAGGGCTGACCTGGGGACCATCCATGGAGGCTTACGCGGCTCTGGGCCGCTTCTATCCCGGATATGTATCAGCCTGTTTGTTGCCCGCAATCTGGCGGACCGTCGTAGGCCGCTACCCTGCGCTGCTGCGTGCCGCCTCGGCCCTCCTGTTTGTTGGGCTGGCGTTGCTGTTGCTGTCCCAGCTCTTCCCACTGATCCCGCTGGTGCACCTGTGGCTGCGTTCCCTGATTAACTACTCCGCCGTGCTGGCCACGGCCATTGGGCTCGCCGGGATCTGGTTTTCCAAGGCATTTGCCAGACGCAAAGCAAGACGCACAGCGTAAGACTTTCACAAAACCATTAGATCGTGGCACAATCATGAATGTGTGAACGCGGTTGCAGCCTGGCACCGGAATCAGAGAACGGGTTTCCGGTGAATGTGGCGCCCACGTGATCACAATTGGGGGGATGAGTGGTGGCGGGCTGTTGGGGACCGCCCCCACTCAGCCTTTTTAACCACCCCTTCCACAAGTCTCCAAGCCTTCCCTGCCGGGAATCCGCATTGGCCCGCGACTAAGATGGCTCCATGACCAGCCTTCGCTCCCGCCGTTCTCTTTTCGCCGCTACCCTGGCCGCCGCCGCCCTTGCGCTCTCTGCCTGCGGTGGCGGTCCCACTCCAGCCCAGTCCGGTGGCGATACATCCTTGTCCGATGTGAAATCCAAGGGCGAACTCGTCATCGCAACGGAAGGAACCTACCGCCCGTTCAGCTTCCATGCCGAGGGCGCTGGTGAACTGACGGGCTACGACGTCGAGATTGCCAAAGCGGTGGCTGAAAAGCTGGGCGTGAAGGCGAGCTTCCAAGAGACGCAATTTGATGGCATTTTTGCGGGCTTGGACGCCAAGCGCTTCGATACCATCGCCAACCAGATCTCCATCAATGCCGAGCGCAAAGCCAAGTACGAGTTCTCCAAGCCCTACACCGTCTCCACCGGCGTTGTAGTGACCAAGAAGGACAATTCCAGCATCAACAGCTTCGCCGACCTCAAGGGCAAGACCACCGCGCAGTCGCTGACCAGCAACTTCTACAAGATGGCCGTAGAGGCCGGCGCCAACGTTCAGGCAGTGGAAGGCTGGGCCCAGTCGGCCACCCTCGTACAGCAGGGACGCGTGGACGCAACGGTGAACGACAAACTCACCTACCTGGACTACGCGAAAACCACACCCGATTCCGGATTGAAGGTGGCCGCCGAAGCGCCGGACAAGACCGAGAGCGCCATGGTGTTCCGGAAGGGTTCCACAGAGCTGACCAAGGCTGTAGACAAGGCGCTGGATGACCTCCGGGCAGATGGAACCCTGACGAAGATCTCCGAAAAGTACTTCGGTGCGGATGTCACCAAATAAATGAACTGGGACCTCATCTGGAGTTCCTTCGGGCCGATCATCAGCGGTGCCGTAACGGGCACCATCCCCCTTACGCTGGCCTCCTTTGCTGTGGGCCTGGTGTTGGCCTTGGTGGTGGCGCTGTTGCGGCTGAGCTCGAATTGGCTGCTGTCCGGCATAGGTCGCTTCTACGTCTCGGTTATCCGGGGTACTCCTCTGCTGGTGCAGCTGTTCGTGATTTTCTTCGGCCTTCCCAGCATTGGCATCCGACTGGATCCCTGGCCGAGCGCCATCATCGCCTTCTCCTTGAACGTGGGCGGCTACGCTGCCGAGATCATCCGGGCTGCGATACTTTCAGTGCCCAAGGGACAATGGGAAGCCGGTCACACCATCGGGATGTCCCGCCCCCAAGCGCTGGTGCGCATCATCCTTCCGCAAGCGGCACGCGTGTCCGTTCCACCCTTGTCCAACACCTTCATTTCCCTGGTTAAGGACACTTCGCTCGCTTCACTCATCCTGGTCACTGAACTCTTCCGCAACGCCCAGCAAATCGCTGCGTTCAGCCAGGAGTTCATGGCCCTGTACCTGCAGGCAGCCCTGGTTTACTGGGTCATCTGCCTGGTCCTTTCCACCGCGCAGTCCGCCGTGGAACGGAGATTGGACCGTTATGTCGCCCACTGATGCACCTCAACAGCGCGAACCACGCGTCACCTCGGTCCTCAAGGCCCGGAACCTCGCTAAAGCCTTCGGCAACAACGTAGTGCTCCGCGACATCGATATCGACATCCGGCGCGGCCAGGTGGTGGCCCTCATCGGTCCCTCAGGTTCGGGCAAGACCACTGTCTTGCGCTCGCTTAACGGCCTTGAAATTCCCGACGCCGGTACTGTCACCTTTGGCGGCACGGGCCCCGGCTCCGGCCCTGCAAGCGAGACGTCTGACGGCCTCTCGATCGATTTCGGCGCCAAAGTGGGCAAGAGGGAGATCGCTGCGCTGCGGGACCGCAGTGCCATGGTGTTCCAGCACTACAACTTGTTCCCGCACATGACTGTCCTGAAGAACATCATCGAGGGTCCGGTCCAGGTACAGAAGCGCCCGAAGGCAGAGGCCATCGCTGAAGCCGAGCGATTGCTTGAGCGGGTTGGCCTGGCTGACAAGCGGGATGCTTATCCGTTCGAGCTCTCCGGCGGACAACAGCAGCGCGTGGGCATCGTCCGTGCGTTGGCGCTCCAGCCCCAGCTGCTGTTGTTCGACGAGCCAACCTCGGCATTGGATCCCGAGCTCGTCGGTGACGTCCTGGGCGTCATCAAGGAACTCGCCGAGGAAGGCTGGACCATGGTGATCGTGACGCATGAGTTGGCCTTCGCCCAACATGTGGCTGATGAGGTCATCTTCATGGATGGCGGCGTTGTGGTGGAGCGGGGCCCTGCTGCCGAAGTGCTGCGCGCACCCCGGCAGGAACGGACCAAGCTGTTCGTGAAGCGGCTCCAGCACGACGTCTAAAGCTCTTCGCGCGGTCGCCCCGGCCCGCCCAGCCACCAGGCCCACCCAGCCATCAGGCCACCCAGCCATCAGGCGCGCCCGGCCTTCAGGCGCGCCCAGCCTTTATCGGGCGAACCGCAAGGTGACCAATTGGAACGGGCGCAGGACCAGCTCGGCTGCGTCCTGCCCCACACTCACTCCAGGGGCCTCTACCGGCCGCTCCAGCAGGTCCGTGGCCAGGACGCCATGAGCTTCAAAATTGGCCCTGACAACACCGGCTGAGCGTTGTCCCAAGGATTCGTAAAGACGCACAATGACGTCTCCGGAGCCATCCTCAGCCAGCTTCACTGCCTCCACTACCAAGGCAGGGTTGGACACGGACAGCAGAGGTTCCACTGGCTTGGCACCAGTGACATAGCGGGGCTTCAAGTTGGTGCGGTAGCCCTCCTCCACGGCATCCCCGATCCCTGCTCCAGGCCTAAGGGACAGCTCAAGTGTGTGCTCGCCGCGGTCTGCTTCAGGGTCCGGGAACCTGGCGGAGCGCAGCAGCGAGACACGGACGGTGGTGGTCGTCCCCCCGTCTCCGCGGACAGCTCTGGTGACGTCGTGCCCGTAGCTGGAAGCGTTGCTGACGGCTACGCCATAACCAGGCTCGGCAACGTGGATCCAGCGATGCGCGCAGATCTCGAACTTCGCAGCATCCCATGATGTGTTCGTGTGGGTCGGCCGGAACACATGGCCAAACTGGGTCTCGGAGGCCGAGCGGTCCGCGCGGACATCCAGTGGGAAGGCTATCTTGAGCATCTTTTCGCGTTCTTGCCAGTCCACTGTGGTGGAGATCCCCAGCGACTCCGCACCGGCGTCGAGCGTTATCCGTTGCGTGATGGTGGAGGCACCAACCGTACGCTTGACCACCACGACGGCGCCTTCCTCCGTGCGCTCAAGATCGATGGTTTCCGCTTGGGTCAGTTGGGTGACGTTGCGCCGGTAGAACTCCTCGATGTCCCAGGCGTCCCATTCATTGGGAGTATCCCTGAACAGCTCAAGCAGGTTGCCGGGCTGACCGGGCACCATCGCCTCACGGCCAGTGGCATGGTCCATGAGCGAGGTCAGCAAGCCGTCGCTGTCCACGACAGCGCGGATGATTCCGTTGTCCAGGATGTAGCCGCCACCCTTCTCGCCGGCATCAACACCTGCCTCCGGTTTCACCGCTTCCCCAACGGCCAGTGCCGGCACGCCGCCCCTCTTGTGCGGGGCCGCATTGAGCAGGAACTGCTTGTCTCCTTGGCCGACAAGCGCCTGGGCGGCCTGGCCGATGATGACCTCGAGATCGCGGGCGATCGCCTCGTAATTCCGCTCGGCGTCCTGGTGGACCCACGCAATGGAACTGCCCGGCAGGATGTCGTGGAATTGCTGCAGGAGCACCAACCGCCAGAGCCTCTTGAGCTCCGTTTCGGGATAGGCATATGCCTCGCCAAGGCGCACTGCGGCCGTGGAGCACCACAGTTCTGCTTCACGCAATAGGTGTTCGCTGCGCCGATTGCCGCGCTTGGTCTTCGCCTGGCTGGTGTACGTTCCACGGTGCATCTCCAGGTACATCTCGCCCACCCACACCGGGAGGTTGCGGTACTCGGCTTCGGCCGCCGTGAAGAAGTCCTTGGCCGTGCCCATCCGGACCTTGGGCGAACCTTCAAGATCTGCGGTGCGGCGTGCTGCGGCCACCATCTCACGGGTTGGACCGCCACCGCCGTCGCCATAACCGAAGGGAACCAGTGACATGGTTCCGCGGCCGTGCTCACGGTAGTTGCGCTCCGCATGCGCAAGCTCGCGGGCGTGGAGCTCTGCGTTGTACGTGTCTACGGGCGGGAAATGAGTGAACAACCGGGTGCCATCAATGCCTTCCCAGGTGAAGGTGTGGTGCGGCATCAGGTTCACTTTGTTCCAGGAAATCTTCTGCGTAAGGAACCATCGCAAACCTGCCGACTTGACGATCTGTGGCAGTGCTCCCGAGTAACCGAAGGAATCGGGCAGCCATGCTTCCTGGCACTCCACGTCGAATTCCTTTTGGAAGAAGCTCTTGCCTTCCACGAACTGGCGCGCCATGGCCTCGCCACCGGGCATGTTGGTGTCCGATTCAACCCACATCCCACCGACGGGAACGAACTGCCCGGCCCTGACCTTTTCCCGGATGCGGACAAAGAGCTCGGGATAAAATTCCTTGATCCAGGCCATCTGCTGGGCTGAGGAGCACGAGAAGACGAAGTCGGGGTCCTCGTCCATGAGGGCCACCACGTTGGAAAACGTGCGGGCACACTTGCGGATGGTTTCACGGACAGGCCACAACCATGCAGAATCGATGTGCGCATGGCCAGTTGCCACAAGTTCGTGGGCCGAAGCATAGGCGGGCCGGCTCAGCACTTCTGCCAATGCCTCGCGGCCTGCGGCAGCCGTTCCCGCGACGTCATCCGGATCCATGATGTCCAGCATCCGTTCCAGGGCCCGAAGGATTTCGTGGCGGCGCGGCAGGTCCATGGGGAGCTCGTGCATGAGCCCGCTCAATGTCCAAACGTCCTGGTTGAGTTCCCACACCGTCTCGTTGAGTTCGGCAATGGCAATCCGGCCCAGGCGATACCGGGGTTCCCCGCCCGAGGTCGCCTTATCCCCCAAAAGGGTAGGCGCAAATGACCAACCCTGCGCCACATCCGGGTTGGCTGCCGCCTCAACATAGAAGTCAACGGACAATCCGCCGCCGAGCAGCTTCAGCGGAACGTGGTAATTACGCGGCGAGATCGCTTTGATGATGCTGGCATCGGCACGCCAGGCCGTGCCTTCACATTGGAACCCCGGCACGTCGCTGTTGAAACCGAGGTCCACGATGATTTCCACCGCCGTCCCCTCGGCTGAACCCCAGCCTTCCGGAACTTCACCCTGGAGCCGGAGCCACTTGGTACTCCACGGCTTACCCCAAGGTGCCCCCGGCTCCTGGGGCGTGAAAAGCTGGCGCATTGCCTCCGCTGCGGGCACGGGTTCTCCGGGCGCGTCCCAGCTGCTCAGCTGCAGCGGGACGGACCTACCGTAAATGGCCGGAAGAAGGCGTTCCCGAACGAATCGATCGAGACGCTGTTCAGTGATCCGGCGGTCGTCGTGCAATTAAAACCCCTTAGGCATTGGCTGGTGGCAAAGCGTCATGGCCGGCTGGCGGGCCAGTACGTGATGGACGGCGTTATTAGAGGACACGGCGATTCCAATCGATGGATAAAATCTACGTTGTTCCAGCTCAATAGCCAAGTGATCGAGGACTATCCGCAGCGAATGGGGGCCTCAGCCGGCCTCCACCCCTACGATCCTGTCCCTCCCCGCGTACACGTTCAGGCTGGTACTGCGGCTGAAGCCGACCAACGTAATCCCTGTTTCGTCCGCGAGTTCGGCGGCCAGGCTGGATGGAGCGCTGACCGCCGCAAGGACAGGAATGCCCGCCATGGCCGCTTTCTGGACGAGCTCGAACGACGCCCGGCCGGATACTTGAAGAACTGTTCCTTTCAGCGGCAGCTTGCCTGCCCGCAAAGCCCAACCCACCACTTTGTCCACGGCGTTGTGGCGGCCAACGTCTTCCCGCAGGCACAGCAGCTCGGAAGTACCGTCGTCGTGAACCCTGAAAAGGCCCGCGGCATGGACGCCGCCTGTTTTGGCGAAGACCGCCTGCGCCTCACGCAACCGGTCCGGGAGGGCAGCCAGCGCTTTCACGGGGATGGTCACGTCGTCGTCCGCAGGACTGTGCCGCGAGGACTTCCGGACGGCGTCGATCGAGTCGGTGCCGCAAATGCCGCAGGAGCTTGAAGTGTAGACGTTACGGCCTGTGTCCGGACGTTCGACGTCGGGTCGCAGCTGCGCGTCCACGACATTGAAGGTCTGTACGCCGTTCTCGTCCTCCCCTGCGCAGAAACGTTCGGAAACGAGTTGCCCCGGCTCCCAGATGATGCCCTCGGAAACAAGGAAGCCCGCCACCAGGTCGAAGTCGTCTCCGGGGGTCCGCATGGTCACCGAGAACGACATATCGCCGAGGCGGATCTCCAGGGGCTCCTCCACCGCGAGGACGTCTTCTTTGTACCGGACGGGGTGTTCCAGGGCCTGGGGCGATCCGTCAAGAACGAACTTATGCAGCTTTCGGCGCTGGGTCACACGTCCCATGTCAGGATCCGTTCTCCTCTGGGTGTTTTACGAACCGCACAGTCATGGCCTTGTAGCCGGGCGTGTTCGATTCGCGGGCCACAAGCTCGCGGTGCACCAGGGCGTTGGCTTCCGGGAAGTATGCGGCCGCGCAGCCCTTGGCTGTGGGGTATGCGATCAACCGGAACTTGTTGGCCCGCCGCTCCGTGCCGGCAAACGTGGAAATGACATCCACCAGGTCACGGTCTTTGAAACCCAGGCCAGCGAGGTCTTCCTCATGGACCAGGATCACCCTGCGGGCGTCCGAGACTCCGCGGTAGCGGTCATCAAGGCCATAGAACGTGGTGTTGTATTGGTCGTGGCTGCGCACCGTCTGCAGGATCAAGTGGCCCTCTGGAGCTTGAAGATACTCAAGCGGACTAACCGTGAACCGTGCTTTGCCGATGTCAGTGGCGAAGGTGCGGGTATCCCGTGGCGGGTTCGGGAGGACAAAACCGTTCTTCGTGCGGACCCTGGCGTTGAAGTCCTCGAACCCCGGGATAACGCGTGAGATGTGGTCCCGGATCACGTCATAGTCCTCAGCCATGGCGCGCCAGTCAACGCCGTGGTCATCCCCGAGTGTCGCTTGGGCCATGCGGGCCACGATGACGGGTTCGCTCAGGAGGTGCTCCGAGACCGGAGCCAGCCTGCCCTGCGTCTTGTGGATGACCGACATCGAATCCTCTACGGAGAGGAACTGCTTGCCCTTGGGGTGTTTGTCGTCCGTGTCCGTACGTCCAAGCGTGGGCAGGATCAGGGATGTCTTTCCGTGCACCACGTGGGCCCGGTTCGGTTTGGTTGAGATGTGGACAGTCAGCCCGGCTGTTTTGAGCCCGGCTTCCAATGCTGATGTGTCAGAACCGGCCGCAGCGAAGTTGCCACCCATGGACACAAAGACATCCACTTCACCCTTTTCCAGGGCGTGCTGGGTCTCCACGGAGTCATATCCATGCTCGCGGGGCATCCGGAATCCAAACTCCTTGTCCAGCGCGGCGAGGAAGGGTTCGCGTGGCTTCTCCCAGATACCCATGGTGCGGTCACCCTGGACGTTCGAGTGGCCACGCACAGGGCACGCGCCGGCTCCACGCTTACCGAAGTTGCCTTGGAGCAGGAGCAGGTTGATGATCTCCTTCAGCGTATCCACGGAGTGCGGCTGCTGGGTCAAGCCAAGCGCCCAGCAAATAATGGTTGCCTTGGACTTTGCCATCAGCCCCGCCACTGTGACGATTTCCTCGCGCGACAAGCCGGTTGCGCGCTCAGTCTCATCCCAGTCCAGCTGGGACCGTGCCTTCGCGTACGCTTCGAAGCCCTCGGTCTGCTTTCCGATAAATGACTTATCGACCACCGTCCCCGGGTGCCGCTTCTCTTCCTCCAGAAGCAAGTGGCCCAGCGCCTGGAACAGAGCGAGGTCGCCACCGACCTTGATCTTGAGGAACTCATCGGCGATAGTAGTGCCGCCCCCGATCACGCCGTTGAGGGACTGGGGGTCCTTGAAGTTCAGCAGTCCCGCTTCCGGAAGCGGGTTCACGGCAACGATCTTTCCGCCGTTGTTCTTGCAGTCACGCAACGCGGACAGCATGCGGGGATGGTTGGTCCCGGGATTCTGGCCCACCACGAACACCAGTTCAGCGTGGTGGATATCTTCCAGCGACACAGTTCCCTTGCCGATTCCGATGGTCGGATTCAGCGCGCTGCCCGAGGACTCATGGCACATGTTGGAGCAGTCCGGCAGGTTGTTGGTGCCCAGGCTGCGGGCAAACAACTGGTACATGAACGCGGTCTCATTGGCCGTCCGGCCGGAGGTGTAGAAAACACAGCGATCGGGCGTGGTGGCATTGATATGCTCCCCGATCAAGGCAAAGGCATCAGTCCAACTGATCGGGGAATAGTGGGTATCCCCCGGTTTGAGGACTACGGGCTCGGCGATCCGTCCTTGGCTTCCCAACCAGTATTCGGTCTTGTCTTCAAGATCTGCGATGGAATGTGCTGCCCAGAATTCCGCCCCCACCGTCCGCGTGGTGCTCTCCTCAGCGATTGCCTTGGCGCCGTTCTCGCAGAATTCAGCGGGACTCCGGCGTCCCGTGATGGATTCCGGCCAGGCGCAGCCCGGGCAATCAAAGCCGTCATGCTGGTTAACCCTGAGCATCGAGCGGACCGTGCGGGCTACTCCTGCCTGGGAGTAGCCCCTTTCAAGGGCGACAGTGACAGCCTTGAGGCCTGCCGCAGCTTTCTTGGGCGGGTGGATTTGCAGGTCATCTTCATTGATGTCCTGTTCGGGAGCATGCCTGTTCATGGGTCCATCATTGCAAGCCCGGGCACCCCGTTACCACCTGCGTCCATCCGGGGACCTTCAGGATTCCAGCGCGCTCCAGTCAACGGGACCGGAAGGGGCCTTCTTTTGTTGCCGGGCCGGCGCCTTTCGTTTCCCTTCACCCGCTTTGGGCGTGGGCAGAGGTTTGCCCCAAGGCAAGGGAAAGGCGGGGACCAGCTCCCCCATCTGGACACCGTGTGGCGGGACCACCAGGACGCCATCCGCTCCTGCCAGCCCGCGCATCATCCCAGAACCTGCGTGCTGCGCGGGCGATGCCAATCCGTAGACCAGTTTGAAAGGCATCAGGCGCGTCCGTCCAGGATCGGCGTCGATCATTGCACCGCTGGGAACCTCACCAACGTCCTCCAGCTTCCCGTGGCCGAGCGCTGCGAGCAGCGGCCCCCCAACCGTGAAGAGCGCCATCATGGCGGCAAGCGGATTCCCGGGCAGGCCCAGCACGAAGCGTCCGTCCGGAAGCTCCGCCAATACGGCAGGGTGCCCCGGACGCATGGCAATGCCATCGATCAGCAGCCGGCCACCCAGTTCAGCCACGGCTCTCCTGAAATGGTCCGTCCCCGAGCGTCCGGTCCCGCCCGTAGTAATAACGACGTCGGCAGGCGGCTCCGCTGTGGCATATGGTTCTGCGGGTTCAGGCTCGGTGTCCTGCAAAGCCGCAAGCCAGTCGTCGTAGTTGTCGCCTACCTTAAGTTGCTCCCCTGGAATGCCACCCAGGAGTTCGACGACGGCGCCAAGCTGGGGTCCGAAGGTATCGCGGACCTTGCCCGGTAAGGGAACGCCCTGCGTCACAACTTCCGAGCCCGTCAGGAGGAACCGAACCAAGGGTTTCCCCAGGACCTCCAGCTCATCCAGGCCGGCCAGGGCAGCCAAGGCGATGTGCGCAGGATTGAGGATGGTTCCGGCTTTGAGCAGCACGTCCCCTTCTGCAGCTTCTTCGGCAGCCTTGCGGATGTGCTGGCCATTGCGGGGCTCCCCCGGCTTCGCTGCCCCGCCAAGCGCAAGGATTGGAAGGCCGTCGTCGTCGGTGGTAATGACCCCGCTCTCGGTGCGCAAAACAGCCTTGGCGCCTGGCGGAATGAGTCCCCCGGTAACGATGGGACTGGCCTGGTGGGGAGCAAGCCTGTGTCCGGACTCAACAAGAATCCAAGGACCTGTTCCGTTGACGGCCCAGCCGTCCATGGCGGAGGACGCATAGTGCGGCATGTCCTGTACGGCGACCGCGTCCGAGGCAAGCGTCCTTCCCAAGGCGACCTTCAGTGGCACCGGGCTTGGCGGGATCGGAGCAGCGACGTCGAAGGCGCGCTGCCGGGCCTCATGCCATGTGTGTGCCGCGTGGTGGCCCTGTCCGGGGGCCTCGGTCATTCCGCCTCAGTCCCGGGCTCCAGGTATTGCTTGGCAACCTGGCGGGCCAGGTCAAGGGCGGCGCTCATGGCGGTGTCGTCCGCCGCCTGGCCGATTCCCCTGGCCATACCAGCAGCGTAACCGGCGATGAACGTAGTCAGGGGCGCGGCAGGCCGCACCACGGAGTGGGCGGCAACTCCTGCCACTGCGAGGACTTCATTGATATCCACGTCAACGCCCTCAAGCTCAAAGGCCTGCAACAGTGTGCGGCACCAGTCCTCGAGCGTCTCTTCCTGGCTCTTCATGTCCGCCTCCTGCTCGTTGTGTATGCCCAGGGCCGCAGCGTCCTCCCATGTGTCCACATCATCGGTAGACCCATCGGGAACAGTAACGGCCAGCAGGTTCAGCCTAGCAAGCAGCCGGAACACTGAAGAGTTCGTTAACCCCGAAGTTGCAGAAGCTGCGGAAACTTCCCTTTCCAAAGCCCGGGTGCTGTAAACCCCCAGGAGAGGCTGTTGCCGGCCATCGGCTGAAACGGCCATGGCGCCCTCCGCTTCGGGGTGCGCATGCAATTCTTTCCACAGGGGCGCAATGCCTCTGGCGGCGTGCGGCATGTCGCAAGCCAGGACGAGCGTCCATGGCGCTGGGCTGACTGCCTGCCGAAGAGCCGCCGCCTCATGAAGGGCCGCCAGACCGGCAGCAATCGCAGCGGCAGGGCCAGCAAAGGCCGGCTCCTCCCGGGCACTAAGAACTCCATCAGGCAGGACACCGCCGATACCAGAGGTGTCCGGACCAACCACAACCACAGCGGAGGCTCCTCGTGCGGCCTGCAGGGCATGCGAAAGGAGGCTGGCGCCGTCGAACGTCAATCCGGGCTTGGGCACGCCACCGAGGCGGGTGGCCCTGCCACCCGCCAGAATCACAGCGTTGAACTCCATCCGCCCAGAGTACCCGGACGGCGGGAGGGCAACAGAAATCGATCAGGCGGCGGATTCCGGCAACAGGAACGGGTCCCAGTCCGGCGCAGGTTTCTCGAGTTCTTTGATCTGCCACATGGTTCCTGTGGGCACGCCGGGTTTGAAACGAAGTTTCCAACCCATCTCGGCGAGCGTGTGGTCACTCTTGGCGTTGTTGCATTTCAAACACGCCGCAACCAGGTTTTCCCAGGAATCCGCGCCGCCCCTGGATTTGGGGTGGACGTGGTCTATGGTGTGGGCTGTTTTCCCGCAGTAGGCGCAGCGATGGCCGTCGCGGCGGAGTACCCCGCGGCGGCTCACGGCGGTGATCCTGTTGTACCGGGGCCGGATGTAGCGATTAAGAAGGATCACGGATGGTCGTCCGAGAATCTCCTGTGGCCCGACGACAGGCTCGTCGCCTTCGGCCACTACGCTAGCTTTTCCAGTCAGCACAAGGACCAGCGCCCGGCGGAAGGTTACTACCGCCAGCGGTTCATATCCAGCATTCAGAACGAGTGTGCGCATGCACGTACCTCTTCACGGCCGCACCCGTCAGGGGCACGAGGGCCGGCTGCCCTCTGCTTGTACGGGCTGTGGATCGACAACACAAGGGTAAGCACTTGTATGCCGTATCAACGAATTTTTCTGTCGTTTCGGCTGTGGTGTTGGCGAAAATTCATGCGCGGGACACCTTGCAGAGGACGCGCACATTCCCTGAGGCCACGGAATCGGACTTGCGCCCCCCCGGATTTGGGTGTCGGCAGCCCGCTTCTCTGGCTGCCACGAAAACCGGTGATTAAAGCAGAACACCCCGCCGACCTGAGCCTGCGGGGTGTTCCGTGAAGTAAGTGATCAGCCGTTGACGCGGATGAAAACGGGGCCGGAGCCAACGTTCACGCTGAACAGTGCCGTGGTGGATCCGTTCCATCCACCGTGGACTGCCATGCCGTTGCCGACGTAAACAGCGATGTGTGCCATTCCGCCATAGCCGCCGTTGGCGTAGTAAGCGAGATCGCCAGGCTGGGCTTCAGCTGCACTGACCGTGCGGCCGAGGGAGAGGTAGCCGGCCGGCCAGTCGTGGAAGTGAATACCGACCGCGGCCAGCGAGTTGGTCACCAGCATGGTGCAGTCCTGTGTGACGCCGAGCTGTGCGTAGGCCGCTGCAGCGATAGCTGCACCGAGGCCGCTGGATGCAGCGGGCGCCTTGGCTGCGGACGCGTCAGCGTTGACCGCCAAAGTTGCGGTGCCACCGGCAGCCGGAGCTTCCTTGGCGGTCGCCTTCTGGACGACGGGAGCCGGGGCTTCCTCAGTCTTGACCACAGGGCGCTCATAGGAGATGGCAACGCTGGAATCAGCAGCAATGGTGGCCTGGGCAACCGACTGCACGTCAAGGGTGGAAGCAGACGTAGATTCCCGCTGAACGTTGGTGTCCGCAGCATTGGCAGCAACTCCGCTGGTCAGGACAAGGCCCGACGCAGCTGCGATCACTGCTGCCTGACGGCCAACGCCACCGGCGTTGTCGCTGACAGCCTTGGCAATGACGGCAAGTGAGCTGGTCTTGGGGGCCTCAGCTCTATGCCGTGCAACCTTGTTTGCACTGGTCATGATTACTCTCTTTTCGTAGCCGCGCACGCTGGGACCGCACGCGGGTTATGGGCTGCCAGCACTTGGGGGGCATGCTGGCTTACCCCGAATGGGATTTCCTAGCGGAGGGTGTAGAACGAGGATGTGCCGGTGGAGGCCACGGAGTGCAGGAGCGTGCCCTGGCTGGGGTTCAAAGCGCTGATCATCATGCCGTTGCCGACGTAGATGCCCACGTGGGCTCCGCCGTTCTGAACGACGAGGTCGCCAGGGGCAGGGGTGCTGGTGGGGGTCATGATCGTCCAGGCATTGACGCGGGGGATGCTGATGCCGGCCTGGGCGTAAACCCACTGGGTAAATCCGGAGCAGTCCCAGCCGTTGGGGGAAGTGCCGCCCCAAACGTAGGGGTGGCCGATGCCGGTGTAGGCAATTGCTGCAAGTCCGGAGGCTGCCGCGCTTGAAGCAGCATCCTTGGCCTTGGAGGACAGGGCACCGAGGGTGCTGTTCGCTTGGTCTTCGGTCGACGTGCGCTGGGAGGCCCGCTGAACCTTGGGAGCTTCCTTGGTGACCACAACGGGGCTTTCGAAGGAAACCGTTGCGGTGGGCTCCGCGGTAACAACTGCGGTGGCGACCAACTGCTGGGTGCTGGAAGATTCCGACTTCGAAACGTCGGTGTCAGCGGCCTGGGCCGGGAGTCCAACACTGAGAACGAGCCCCGAGGCTGCGGCCAGAACGGCGGCTTGGCGGCCTACGGTGCCTGCATTGGTTGAGACAGCCTTGGAAAGGGTGTTCAACGGGTTCGTGCGAACCAATTCGGCGCGATGGCGCGCAGGGGTAGTGCGTGATGACACGAAGGTAGCCTCTCCCAATGCCTGCGAGGTGAGCTGTCGGATTCGGATGGGAGTCATCCGGCCGCGCGGCTTCAAGGAAGCTTCTGCGACTTAACCCCAAGGTCTTCTGACTCGAAGACCAAAATTGGTTCCCCCGCCCCTGCCAGACGATTTTTGCGAACGGACCTCGAGTGGTGGCAGAGCTAGGCAATCCACTCAAGTGCACCGGCCCCCTAAAAAGCCGATGCGCTTTAGACGGTACAACAGATGTTCGTGAATGTCACATTCAGGTCACGGGGCGTGTCATGGATGCGAGAGACAACCATCAAATTGCTCAGAGCCAGCCCATGGGATCTACGACTTCGCCGTTTACCTGGACCTCGAAGTGGAGGTGGCAGCCGGTAGATGCTCCTGTGGTGCCACTCAGCGCGACGGTATCGCCGCGGCTGACAGTCTGCCCCACCTTGACGTTGAAGGACGACAGGTGGTTGTACGTGGTCTCAAGGCCGTTGCCGTGATCAATCACAACGCGATTGCCTCCGCCGTACTCATGCCACCCGGCGAACGTGACCTTGCCTGCAGCGGCGGCGTGGACGGCGGTTCCGCACTGGGCCACGAAGTCCTGGCCACGGTGGAAGTCACCGGTGCCGCCGGTAAGGGGGCTGACGCGGTAGCCAAACGGCGATGCCGTGACCAGCTTGTCCAGAGGACTTCCCAAGGTGCCAAGTGAGGAAGCACGCTGAATGCTCCCCGCTGACTGGGCGCTCAACAGCTGCTTGAGCTTGCCGTCCGGGTCAGCGGCGGTGGCCACTGCGGCACGACTGAAATCGATTTTGGCAGAGGCTGCTGCAGAAACTTCGGGCTGGCTGCCACCGGGCACGGAGAGCGCCGCCTCGGTCTGGCCCGATTCCGACGTGGCCATGACGGGGCTTGTGGCAGGCAGACCTACAGTCAGGGCAAGTCCGGTGGCTGCAAGCGCGACACCGGCCTTCTGCCCTACACCACTGGCTGACGCGAAGTCGGCTACCTGGCGCAACGGGCTCTTACGGCGGCGCACCTGACGCGGGGTGTCGCGTGGCCGGATCTCCATTGCGGCGCGGGCTGGCCGCAGCTCAGCAGTGGGGCCGGACGCACGGCGACGGCCCCTGACGTTCTGCGATGTCAAACTCTGTTCCTCTCTGGAAAGCCTGCGAAGTTAGCTGTCGGATTCGGGTCAGAGAGTTCAAAGACCCGGTCCGCACGAAGCGCAAACGGCACACAGGTATCCCCGGAAGGACTTGCGTTAGTAGGCACTTCTGCTGCGGACTTCACCCCAAGGCTGCTTCTTTAGGCAGCCGCTTGTGGTTCCCCCGCCTCTGCCAGTAGTTGATGACACACCTGATCTGCTGGCAGAGCTCGGCTCCAGATCAGGTAACGCTTTGGTATCGGCGCTAGTAGATAACTATAGGTGATTAAAGCCCGCAGTAATAAATTCGTTATCTTTCCAAAACGACCGTGTTGCGGGTGCTCCATATCATCAGTCGCGGAAAGCCGCAGGTCATACGCGCGCCAACCACCACAAAGTGAGATCCGACACTCCCGTGGTCAGGGCAAGTCAGAGTCAGCTGACGGCGACGAAGACGTGCGCAGCGACCTCGGGAGGCAGCTCCAGTGCTCCTTCAATGCCCGGAACGCGGACGGAGATGTACTCCCCCACCCGTTCCAAGGAGACGGTTGCGCCAGGACGAATTCCGCCTTCATCGAGCTGGGTGAGGAGCTCGGGCTCAACCTGGATGGGTTCAGCAAGCCGGCTGACCACTACACGCGAATCGGCAGCGTACCCGTCCATCGCATGCAGCAGGTTCACGTCCAGGCGGGAAAGAGGCTGGTTGGCGAGGCCGCCAAGGGCTTCCAAGCCCGGAATGGGGTTGCCATATGGTGACTCTGTGGGGTGTTCCAACAACTCATAGAGCCGCCGTTCCACCCGTTCGCTCATGACGTGTTCCCAGCGACATGCTTCGTCATGAACGTACGCCCAGTCCAGGCCAATGACGTCCGCCAGGAGCCTCTCGGCAAGGCGGTGCTTCCGCATGACCTCGGTGGCCCGCTTGCGCCCGACTTCGGTCAGCTCCAGGTGGCGGTCGTTGGACACAATCACCAGGCCGTCACGCTCCATGCGTCCAATGGTCTGGGAAACCGTGGGACCCGAGTGCCGCAGACGCTCCGCGATGCGTGCGCGAAGAGCCACGATGTTCTCTTCTTCAAGCTCCAAAATGGTCCGAAGATACATCTCAGTGGTATCGATCAGATCCGTCATCCAGCTCAGCTCTCCTCGAACGCATTTCTTGCGTAATCTCCACCGTACCGCGTCCCAGCCAAGGTGGACGGTGTGCAACCGACACCTCCGGAACGTCAATCCAAGCCTAGCTTATTTGGAATTACTCTGGATAATTTTTCCCTGGGCCGGAATCCCTGTGGTGGTCCGGCATTCCACGTGGCGGACTATGACACCCGCAGATTCCTGACGGTGGGCCCGGTCAGGCAGAATGAGGGAGTCGAAGGGGCAGCCGATGCCACCTGCCCACCTCCCCCTCTCTAACCGATACCCATTGGAGCCACACGTGAGCGACAACAGCATCACTATTCCCGCCGACCTGCTGCCCAAGGACGGACGCTTCGGCGCGGGACCGTCCAAGGTCCGCCCGGAACAGGTCCAGGCCCTGTCTGCCGCATCGACCACCATTCTTGGCACGTCCCACCGTCAGGCGCCGGTCAAGAACCTGGTGGGTTCGGTCCGCGAAGGACTCAGCCAGTTCTTCCGTGCACCCGAGGGCTACGAGGTTGTCCTCGGCGTCGGCGGTTCCACTGCTTTCTGGGATGTAGCAGCTTTTGGGCTCGTTGAGAAAAAGGCCCAGCACCTTTCCTTCGGTGAATTCGGTTCCAAGTTTGCCGCGGCCACCAACAAAGCCCCCTTCCTGGATGCATCCTCCATCATCACGTCCGAGCCCGGCACGCGGCCGGTCTCCCAGGCGGAGGCCGGGGTTGACGTCTATGCCTGGCCCCAGAACGAGACTTCAACCGGTGTTGCAGCCCCTGTAAAGCGCGTCGAAGGCGCCGACGCCGGTTCGCTCGTCCTGGTGGACGCCACTTCAGCCGCCGGCGGGCTGGACGTCGACGTCGCCGAATCGGATGTCTACTACTTCGCCCCGCAGAAGAACTTCGCCTCCGATGGCGGCCTGTGGCTGGGCCTGTTCTCCCCGGCAGCGTTGGAGCGCGCGGCCCGGATCAAGGCCAGCGACCGCTGGATTCCGGACTTCCTGGACCTGCAGACCGCTATCGACAACTCCAAACTGAACCAGACGTACAACACACCTTCACTGTCCACGCTGGTGACTTTGGATGCGCAGGTGCAGTGGCTCAACAGCAATGGTGGACTGGACTTCGCCAGCAAGCGCACGGCAGACTCTGCCAGCCGCATTTACTCCTGGGCCGAGGCGTCCGAGTACGCAACACCGTTCGTCGCGAAGGCTGAGGACCGCTCCAACGTCATCGCCACGATCGACTTCGATGACTCCATCGACGCCGCGGCAATCGCCAAGATCCTGCGGGCCAACGGCGTCGTGGACACCGAGCCGTACCGCAAGCTTGGACGAAACCAGCTTCGCATTGCCACGTTCGTCGCTATCGAACCGGACGACATCTCGGCCCTGCTCGCCAGCATCGACTACGTCGTGGGCGAACTCAAGAAATAAACTGAAGAAGTAACTGTCGCGGAATTCCGCGCAAGGGCAGGAAACGGCGTCGTCAGGGTTCTTCCCGGACGGCGCCGCTGCCGTTAATCGCCAAGGCGGGCGACGTCGTCGTCATCGTCGTCGTTATCCACCACGTCAGGATCGGCGGCTTCGGCGGCAGCGTCTTCCTCGGCCTGCACGGCTTCCTCGGACACTTCCTCCACCGTCTCCTCCACCAAGGGTGTCTCGTCTTCCGGGCGGACACGCTTTGCCCACGGGACCCATTCCGGGGCAAGGATGGAATCCTCGGAGGGCAGGAGCCCCAGCTCGCTGACTGTGACGATCTTCGACCGGGAATTGCGCGTGATCACGGCATACCACTGCCACCCGCCGTATCCGGCAAGCTTGGACTCGAACAAGTGCGTGACCACGCGGTCGCCCTCGGACTTTGCGCCTACGTGGGCACCTACCTCGCCCGGGTTCGCGATAGTCTCCACCGCTTCCCGCGCGACGTCGACGGCGGCGGCCAGGAACGCATCCGGCTTGCCAGTGCGCCACACGGGGATGCCTGCCCGCGGCTTCGCTGCGACCGGCTTCCGCGCAGGGGTGTCGCTGTTTTCAGGGGCTTGCCCGTTGACAGGATTCCCCCCGGTGACAGGGACGTCGGCGGCAGAAGTGACGGCCACAGGGCTGGCCTGTGCGTCCCTTCCGGCCTGTGTATCCTGTGCGGATTCGGAAGTCATGGCGGTTCCTAGGCTTCCAGCTCGTCGGCAACCTTGCGCAGAGCCATACCGATGGCCTTGGCCTTGTTGCCTTCGGGGTACTTGCCGGAAGACAAAGTTCCGGACAGGTTATCCAGCACGGTCACGAGGTCCTGCACCAACGGCGCCAGGTCCTTGGCGTTCATCCGCTTGGCCTTGGCGATGGAGGGCGTCTTGTCCAGGACCCGAAGGCCCAATGCCTGGGCACCGCGACGGCCATCTGCCACGCCAAATTCCACACGCGTACCGGCTTTGAGCTCGGTTACGCCTGCGGGCAGTGACGTCTTGGGCAGGAATACCTCCTGGCCGTCCTCAGCCGCGAGGAATCCGAAGCCTTTTTCCTTGTCATACCACTTGACCTTGCCGGTGGGCACGTAATCAACCTTCTTCGTTCTTGCTGTGGAGACACGTCGTGCCGCCACCGCATCCGCAGGGATTTGCGGGATCGAGGGAGACAGCACGGTCCGTGTTGGTCTGTTACTTCAAGGTTATCCTGCCGGACCACCTATTCATGCTTTGCCGCCGCTTTGCGGCGCCTTTGCTTCACGCGGTGCGGCGCCTTTGCTTCACGCTTGCGGCGCCTTTGCCCATGGGCCTGGTCCGTGTGGCCCTGCTGCTAGCGTTAGGCGCATGACTTCCCCGGGTTACCGCCGCCCCCTCATGATCGTTGCCGCCATGATCGCCGTCCTGTCCTTGGCCGCAGTGGGCGCTGTCATGGCCATTGCCTTTAACAGTGGAGTTGCGCCGGTGTGGATCACGTCCACCGCCCTCTATGGGCTGCCGGTTGCCTTCATGCTTGCAGTGGTCCTGGTGTTGGACGCCATCCGTCAACGGCGCCGGCAGTAGCGAATGAAGCACCGTCAATAGCAAATCAACCGGGGCAGCTTTGCCCTGGCCACGCACGAGCGGCCCGGTGGCGGTAACGTTGGATTGATGTCCCTCATTCGCGCGCTCAGCAAGGAACTGGAAGCGCGCAGCGACAATTCGCTGCGGGCCTTGTTTGCCGCGCGACCCGACCTGATTTCTCCCATGGCCCCGGACTTCGCTGCCTTGGCAGCCCGGGCAAGTGCGCGGGTCAGCGTGCAACGGGCGTTGGAGCGGCTGACGAAGCCCGAAATGCAGGTTTTGGAAACGCTCCATCTGTGCACGAATGCCGATACCGGGCACAGTGTTTCCGCTGCCGGGCTCAAGAAGGTCATTGCCGGTTCCACTCTGTCTGCACTGGAACCGATTCTCGCAAAGCTTCAGGAGTTGGCGCTGATCCACCGGGCCGATCCTCCTGCGGCAGCAAACTCACAACCGAGTTCCCGGCAACGGTTCTACCTTCCAGTTGGAAGCCTGAAGGACGTGATCGGCATCTATCCGGCCGGCCTGGGCCGAAGCTACACAGAGCTGGTCAGGTTGCAGCCGGCTTTCGCCCAACGCGTGGTCCAGCTCGTAGCCGAGCTCCATCAGTGCGGCCTGGACATCCACCCCGCCAGCACGCCAATGGACGCGGCCTTGTCCCTGCAACGCTGGACGTCAAGTGCAGAGAATGTGCGCGCAATTCTGGCCACTGCGCCCGAAAGGACCGTCGGCTTACTGGACAAGTTCGGCAGTTGGGCCATGGGCGCGGTCCCCCAAGCTCAACGGCGGGCCTCCGTAACCCACGAAAGCCCCGACGTCGGGCCTGTTGACTGGCTGCTGGCCCGCGGCCTGTTGGTTCCATTGGACGCCGGCCACGTCGAATTGCCGCACAGTGTCGGCATAGCACTGCGCGGTGGTGCGATCATTGACGACTTCACCCTGACCCCTCCGGTTCCGGAACTGGGCCACACGAGTGCTGCCCTCCGACGCAACGCCGCGATGGGCGCCATCGCCGAGACACTACGGCTCACCAGCGAGGTGCTGTTCGCGGTTCGTGAGCAGCCATTGGCAACCCTCCGGAGCGGCGGCGTAGGCGTGCGTGAGCTGCGGCGACTCGCAGAATCCATCCGGTGCGGCGTCCACGAAACTGCCCTCCTGCTGGAGTTCTGCGCGCTGGCCGGCCTTCTGCGGCTGGACGTTGACAGTTCCACGTGGATCCAGCCGCCGTCGTTGGAATGGCTTTCCCTGCCGCGACAGGAACAGTGGCTCTGGCTGGTGAACGCCTGGTTGGCCAGCGAGCGGGCACCTTCGATGGTGGGCCAGCCCCTCCCGGGGTCGACGTCCGGTTCGCCATCCCATCCAGGTTCCGCCGGCAGCACCATCAATGCATTGTCCGCCGAGGCTCAAAGGCCCGACGCTCCAGTGGTCCGGCGCAGGATCCTGGAGATCCTCAATGAACTGACCGCTGAGGCGGCCGCTCCGGATGGCAAAGCGCCTGTCCTTGACGCGCGCGCGGTGCTGCAACGCGCGGAATGGACGCAGCCCCGCATGTCCCGCCGGTTCAGCTCCCTGGTGAGGGGGATCCTGGAAGAAGCCACTTTGTTGGGCTTGATGGGCTCCGGGGCCTTCACACAGTTGGGGTCTGCCATCGCGCTCGGCCATCCGGAGGAGGCAATGACCCTCCTCGGTGAACACCTGCCAGCCGCGGTCAACCACATCCTCCTGCAGGCGGACCTCACAGCCGTGGCACCCGGTTATCTCGCGCCCGAACTCAGCGAAACGCTGCTGCTCATGGCCGACGCCGAGGGCCAGGGCCCGGCGTCGATCTACCGTTTTTCCACGGCAACCATCCGCAGGGCCCTCGACGCCGGGCAGGATGCGGAATCGCTGTTGACGTTCCTCCGGGAGCATTCAGCCACGGACGTACCGCAACCGCTCGAGTACCTGGTGCAGGACACAGCATCCCGACACGGACGTTTGCGGATCGGTTCCAGTGCCAGCTTCATCCAAAGCGACGACGAATCCGCCATCACTGACCTGTTGCAGGAGGCCCGCACGTCTGCACTGAGCCTGGTTCGGATCGCCCCCACCGTCCTGACGTCCTCTGCCAGCCCCAAGGAGACTGCACGTGTGCTGCGCGAGCTGGGACTTTCGCCTGCCGTCCAGGACGCGGAACCCGCCGTCGTGCGCTTTAAGCGGACAGCGGCAGTGCCGGGCAGTGCGCGTCCGGTCTATACGGCACCGCGGACGGCCCCACCGGACGACGACGTCGAAGCCCAGCTTTCGGTCTTGCGGCAGCACCGTGGCGTCCCGGCTGATGCGACAGGCGAAGCCTCCACACAGCTCGGCCTGGAAACGCTGCAGAAGGCCATCCGCCTCAAACAGGCGGTCACCATGAACGTGGTGGACAGCCTGGGAAATGCGAACATCGAAACCGTGGTCCCTGTCTCCGTCTCCGGTGGCCGCGTCCGGGTCTTCGATCCCGGCAAGGAAACTGAGCGTGTACTGTCCATCCACCGGATCATCGATGTAGAACCAGCAGGAGAGCTGCGCAAGTGAGGATGCAAGAGTGACCGACGGTCCACTGATCGTACAAAGCGACAAAACCATTCTGTTGGAAGTCGACCACGAGCTCGCCACGGAAGCCAGGCACGCCATTGCGGCATTTGCTGAACTGGAGCGCGCTCCTGAGCACATGCACAGCTACCGGCTGACGCCTCTTGGGCTGTGGAACGCCCGGGCCGCCGGACTCGACGCCGAGCAGGTGTTGGATACGCTGCTGAAGTACTCCCGCTTCCCGGTCCCGCATGCATTGTTGATCGATATCGAAGAGACCATGTCCCGCTATGGCAGGCTTCGCCTCGAAAAGGATCCACAGCATGGTTTGGTGATGCGCACTGACGACTACCCCGTACTGGAGGAAGTCATCCGCGCCAAGAAGATCTCCCCGCTCCTTGGGCCCAGGATCGATGGCGAGACTGTGGTGGTTCATTCCTCGCAGCGAGGCCAGCTCAAGCAGTTGCTCCTCAAGTTGGGATGGCCGGCCGAAGACCTTGCCGGATACGTCAACGGGCAGCCGCACCTGATCATGCTCGATGAAACAGGCTGGCAGTTGCGCCCTTACCAAAAGTTGGCCACGGAGAACTTCTGGGCCGGCGGCAGCGGCGTCGTCGTTCTTCCTTGTGGTGCGGGAAAGACCCTGGTGGGCGCGGCGGCCATGGCGACGTCCTCCACTACAACGCTGATCCTGGTCACCAACACGGTTTCGGCACGCCAGTGGAAGGACGAGCTGCTCAAGCGGACGTCCTTGACCGAAGATGAGATCGGCGAATATTCCGGTGCGGTCAAGGAAGTCAGGCCCGTCACCATCGCCACCTACCAGGTACTCACTACCAAGCGCGGTGGACTTTACCCACACCTTGAACTCGTGGACGGTCATGACTGGGGCCTGATCATTTATGACGAGGTGCACTTGTTGCCCGCCCCGATCTTCCGGATGACGGCGGACCTGCAGGCCCGGCGAAGGCTCGGACTGACGGCCACACTGGTGCGCGAGGATGGCAGGGAGGGCGAAGTTTTCAGCCTGATTGGGCCCAAGCGCTACGACGCTCCATGGAAGGACATCGAAGCGCAGGGCTACATCGCACCGGCGGATTGCGTTGAAGTCCGCGTCGATTTACCCCGCGACGAGCGGGTGGCCTACGCCATGGCCGATGACGCCGACAAATACCGGCTGTGCGCAACCTCCGAGACAAAGACCCGACTGGTGGAGCAGCTCGTGGCGGCGCACAAGGGCGAGCAACTGCTGGTCATCGGCCAGTACATAGACCAACTGGACGAGATCGCCGAGCGGCTGGATGCTCCCTTGATCAAGGGGGAAACCAGCGTCAAAGCCCGGCAGAAACTCTTTGATGCCTTCCGTAAAGGCGAGATCCAGACTCTCGTGGTGTCCAAAGTGGCCAACTTCTCCATCGACCTCCCGGAGGCTTCAGTCGCCATCCAGGTTTCGGGTTCATTCGGGTCCCGGCAGGAGGAGGCGCAACGACTGGGCCGCCTGCTCAGGCCCAAGCAAGACGGCCGTTCGGCCCGTTTCTACTCCCTTGTGGCCCGCGACACCTTGGACCAGGACTTCGCGGCCAAGCGCCAGCGGTTCCTGGCTGAACAGGGGTATGCCTACCGGATCATGGACGCCAAGGATGTGGGTAAAGACGCTCCCGCAGAGGAATAATCGCCGGGCCATTGCTATTTATCTCCAGCAATTTTAGGATTCCAAGTGAAGCTCTCCGCCCTTAGGGTTGCCCTTGGTCCAGGCAGCCTGGCGGCCAGTCGTCGGTAACGGGGGAATCCCGCAGCCAGGGTGCCGGCGATTCGAAGGCCTTGAAGAATCTGTGATTTTTTACCAGAGGACTCCTTATGCGTAAAACCCTCCTGGTCCTGTCGGCGATCATCCTGCTATCAGGCCTTGCCCAGCTCTTTTTCGCCGGCTACTTCCATTTCCAAAACACTATTGAAGCCCAGCGCGAAGCGGGCGTTTATCACGTCATGAACGGCCAATATGTGCTGCGTTATTCGGCATTGCTGGCTGTGATCGTTGCAGCCATTGCCAAGGCGGGATCCCGGACCATCTGGCTGGCCGCCGGAATCTTCCTAATGACATGGGTGCAACTGTTTATCTTTATTATCGGCGGCATGCTCACTGGCTCGTCGGAGGATTTCATCACGCCCTCCGGCTCGTGGGTGGCTTCCATCCACCCCATCACGGGGCTGCTGATCATCTTCATGTCCTACTGGTTGTTCAGGCGTGCCCGCGCCCTTGCACTTAATCCCCAACCCCTTCCACCCAAGGCAGCAGCCTCGGATGCTTCCGCCTCTTCCGCTACGGCGTGATGAGCGGCGGCTGTGAATATTTCACAGCTACTGGCCGTCGATTTGGTGCTGGCCATCCTCGCCGCCGGCGCCTGGATGGCCGCCGCCTGGATGGCCATTTCTTCAACAGCTGACAGGAGGCCAGCCAAGCCACGCGGTGTCGACTTGGCGCTTCTTCTGCTGGGCCTGGCCGTCGTTGCCACTGCGGCGCGCTATGCCTTGCTCCCCGCTTTGGTGGCGGGCAGCTGGTGGTTTGCCAGCGAACGCACAACCATCAGCCTGCCTTTGACCGCCATCCCCGCGGCTTGGGCCGCGATGGCCGGTGTTCCGTACTTGCTGAGGAGGCGGAACACCGGCCCACCACGTTCGGGCAAGCTACCCGGACGCGCTGGCCGAACCCAGGAATGGGCTGTCCTCGCCATGGTGTCCGCCGCGGCTTCGGCAATAGCCTCACTTGCGCTGACCTTCGTCCTCGGCCCCTTCCCCACCCCGTGGACGCTGGTGGTTCTCCTGTTCCTGGTTGCAGGAACCGTGATGCTGGCCAGGCTCGCGCTGTTCCCTCGCTTCCCTCGCCCGCCCGCTCCTGCCGCTCCCGCCGCTCCTGCCGCTCCGCCCGGCGGCACCGTTTCACCCGGCCGGGGCCGCATGGTTCGGAGGCGCACGACGGCGGCTGCTGCAGTCGCCGGACTCATGGCCTGCACCGCTTTGGGCTCGGGAGTCTTTGCCTGGTTGGGTAGCCGTTCCGCTGATGGCGCGGTGATTGCAGCCGCAATCGGTCATCACCGAGGTGTCACCACTGCACCAGTGGTGGCCCCAACTCCGGTGACCAGCCTGGTGGGCGACCTCCCTGACAATGCCGTGGTCCGGCACTACGAACTCACTGCCCGCACCGAACACATAACCCTGCCCTCCGGGGAGTCTACCGATGCATGGACCTTTGGCAGCCTCCCGGGCCCTGGCATCGAAGCCCAACTGGGCGAGGTCATGGAAGTTGAGCTGAGGAACCAGGACGTGGGCGCTGGCGTAACTCTGCACTGGCACGGCTACGACGTCCCCAATGCCATGGACGGCGTGGCTGGGGCCACACAGGACGCCGTCATGCCCGGGCAGTCCATGACCTACCGGTTCCTTGCGGCGCAGGCCGGCACGTATTGGTACCACACGCACCAAGATTCAGCCGAAGGTGTCCGCAAGGGTCTCTACGGCACATTCGTCGTGCACAGCCCCACACTGCCTCGCGCGGATACCGACATTGTGGTGGCAGGACACGACCTCGACGGTCTGGGGTTGCTGGGCTCCTCAGACCGTAGCAGTGTGCATGCGGCCGTCCCCGGCTCGAGCGTTCGCGTGCGCCTCATCAACACTGATTCCCTGCCGCAGCGCTACCTTCTGGATGGAACGGCGTTCAAGGTTGCAGCCGTGGACGGAACGGAGGTGAACCAGCCTCAGGAGGTCAAGGGGAAGCTATTGCGGCTGGGAGCCGGGGGAAGGATGGACGTCACGTTCACGATGCCCGAATCCGAGGTGACGCTCCGCTCTGACTCGGCGGCCAGCGCCGTCGTCGTGGTTGCTCCATCCAGCCCTGACGCCGCAATGAAAGAAGCCGACATCCCGGTGAAGGCGGTTGGCGTCCCTGAGAAGGCGATTGGCATCCCTGAGAAGGCGGAGCCGGGCATCTTTGCGACGACGCCCGTCCTGGATCTGCTGCACTACGGTGAACCTGTGGCCGGCACACCGGCACACGCAGAAAATGTCCGGGAGGAAGTGCTGGTCTTGGATCGCCAGTTCCGCTTTGTTGACGGAATTCCTCGCTACGCGTTTACGGTGAACGGCGCAGCCTATCCCCTGGTGCCATCCATTGAAGTGGCCGAAGGGGACACCGTAAAAGTGACGATGGTCAACCGCACCGCGGAGCCGCACCCCATGCATCCCCACGGACACCACGTTCAAGTACTCAGCAGGAACGGCGTGGCCCCAAGTGGATCGCCGCTGATCCTTGACACCGTGGACGTGTTGCCGGGCGACGTATGGGAGCTGCTGCTGCACGCGGACAATCCGGGCATCTGGATGGATCACTGCCACAACCTGGACCATGCTGCAGAGGGAATGATGATGCTGCTGAAGTACGAAGGCGTGTCATCCGACTTCGTACACGGTGGCCATTCCCACAACCGGCCTGAATAGGACAGCTGGCGGGATAGGACAGCTGGTGTCGCGTTCGTCCTCAGGCCACCATGCGGCTGGCTTGCGGGATGGCAACGTGATCCACTACTGCCCAGCAGTCGGCGTCATGGAGCTGTGCGCTGGCGAAGCGCTCGGCCGATGCCAGGTCCGGAAATTCCTCGCGCCTGATGTGGCCCGAGTCTGTATCCAGGTACGTCACGTGGAACTCGACGTCCGCGGCTTTTTCATTGTGATGAATGCTGATGGGGGCTGCTTCTTTTGCCATGCTTCCAGTGTGGAATGGGGCACTGACATTTTTAGGAGCATCCGTGGGCGTGTTCAGATCTTAAGCCTTGGGGACGTCCCGGACTAGGGCGTTCGAAGGTACTCGGCGGAGACTTCGCGCACTATGGAGCTGACGACGTCGAGCACTTTTGATGCCGTCTTCCAGCGCTGCCAGTAGAGCGGAACATCAAAGGGGCGCGCGGGAGCGAGTTCAATCAAGCGCCCGTCGGCAATGTCCGGCCCGCATTGAACCTCCGGAATCAATCCCCAGCCCAAGCCCAGGCGAATGGCATCGCCAAAGTCCTGTGAAGCCGGCACGTAGTGTCGCGGCCCCTTCTGTTGTGCCTTTGAAGCACCCGGCCACGATTCCACGAAAGCCCACTGATAGGTGTCCTTTCGGTCGAAATCCACGACCGGTGCTGTATTGAGCCGGCCTCCGTCCACCCCGTCCGCAAACCAGCGGTCCACAAAGACCGGAGCTGCCACTGCCCGGTAACGCATGACTCCGAGGCTCTCCACCCGGCAGCCCTGCACCGGGTCCGGAGTGGCTGTGACCGCAGCCATGACGGTCCCCGAACGCAGCATCGAGGTGGAGTGTTGTTCGTCGTCGCGGTGCAGGTCAAAGGTGATGTTGAGATCGCCGGGCACACGGGCAAGTGCTTGCAGGAACCAGACCGCAAGCGAGTCCGCATTCACCACGATCGGCACAGCCAGCTGCGGACCGTCCGCGCCCAAACCCAACTCGACGCCTGCATCTGCCTCCAGCTGGGCTACTTGGCGGGCAAGGCGAAGCACCACTTCGCCCGCTTCCGTGGCCTGCGCGGGATTGCTCCGCTGGAGCAGGACCCTTCCGGACGATTGCTCAAGCGCCTTCAAACGTTGGGACACGGCCGACGGCGTGATGTGCAGCCGGCGCGCTGCCGCATCCAGTGTGCCTTCCGAAAGTACGGTGGCGAACGTCAACAACTGCTCAGAAGGAAACTGTGGCATAAGAAGATCTTATGCCACGTGAAAAACATTAGCTGGTCTAAGTTTCGTTCGCCCCATAGTTTTCAAGGGTGACTTTCTCTGACTTCTTCAACTCGGCAGGCCTCGGCCTTGCGACCGGTCTTGGCCTCATCGTTGCTATCGGTGCCCAAAATGCCTTCGTGCTGCGACAAGGAATCCTTGGCAAACACGTAGGTGCGGTCGTCGCAGTATGCGCACTCTCAGACGCCCTTCTTATCGCCGCCGGCGTGCTTGGTACAGGCGCACTGATCGCGGCCGCTCCTGCCGCCGTCGTGATCTTGCGCTTTGTCGGCGCGGCATTCCTGGTGGCTTACGGGGTTCTTGCTGCGCGTCGCGCCCTTCGCCCACAGGCGCTCGATTCTTCCGATACGCCGTCCACCGATGGCGACACCAAACGTGGCCTCGCCGCTGTACTCACCACCGTACTGGCGCTGACGTGGCTAAACCCGCATGTCTACCTGGACATCGCGCTTATTGGTTCGCTGGCCAGCGCCCAAGGCAGTTCTTTGCAATGGTGGTTCGGAGCCGGGGCGATGCTGGGAAGCGTCCTCTGGTTCTGCTCCCTGGGCTTCGGTGCCAGATTCCTGCGCGGCTTCTTCGCGCGGCCCAGGTCCTGGCGGATCCTGGACGGCGGGATCGCTGTGACCATGGGAGCCCTCGGCGCAGGACTCGCCCTCGGAGTCTAAGCGGCGCGCAGTCTTCTCACATCAAGCATCCAGATAACTCACAGAAACTGGGAGCATCATGGGTGTCATGAAAAAGAACGGCCCCGAAGCCAAGCTCCTTGTCGTCGACGACGAACCCAACATCCGCGAGCTTCTCTCCACGTCCCTGCGGTTTGCAGGTTTCGAGGTCGTTGCCGCATCCAATGGGCGCGAAGCCCTGGCCGCCGCCGACCTCCACGCCCCCGACCTCGCGGTCCTGGACGTCATGCTGCCCGACATGGACGGCTTCACAGTGACGCGTCGGCTCCGTGCCGCAGGCAAACACTTCCCGGTCCTGTTCCTCACGGCGAAGGACGACACCGAGGACAAGGTAACGGGCCTGACTGTGGGCGGGGACGACTACGTCACCAAACCCTTCAGCCTTGACGAAGTAGTGGCCCGCATCCGCGCCGTACTGCGCCGGACCCAGCCCCTTGAGGATGACGACGCCGTGATCCGCGTGGACGATCTCGAACTCGACGACGACGCCCACGAGGTCCGGCGCGGCGGCACGGTCATTGAGCTGTCCCCCACCGAGTTCAAGCTCCTGCGCTACCTCATGCTGAACCCCAACCGCGTTCTCTCCAAGGCACAGATCCTGGACCACGTTTGGGAATACGACTTCAATGGCGACGCCTCGATCGTTGAGTCGTACATCTCCTACCTGCGCCGCAAGGTGGACATCGACCCCGATGCCGCAGCCCTCATCCAGACCAAGCGCGGAGTGGGCTACGTGCTGCGAACGGCAGAGAAGCGCTGACCTTGCTGCAACGCTGGAAAGCGGCGTCCCTGAGGTCGCAGCTCGTCGCCATCATCATGGGACTGCTCCTCCTCGCGCTGGCCGCGACGGGCGCCGGCACGCTGACGCTCGTCAAGAGCTACCTGCAAGGCCAGGTTGATGACAAACTCAAGGCCGCCGTCGCACTGGCCCAGGACCAGCAGTCATTCGACAAGCTGTCCGAGCCGAACCCTGCCGTCCCCACGGACTACTCGCTGACCCTGTATGTTCCGGGGCTTTCGCCGTATCCCTTTGGCGGCATGCAAAGCGACCGTCCGGCGATCGCGAACATCACTCCTGCCGAGGCCAAAGCGCGCGGCAATGCCCCGTTCCAAGTGAGTGGCACCGCCGGCAGCAACTGGCGTGTCGTCGCCGTGGGCGTCGTGGCCAACGGGCAGAACGGCGTGGTCATTATCGGCCTGCCGTTGACGCCCGTGGACAAAGTCATGGAACACGCCGTACTGGTGGTGGTTGGTGTTGGCCTGCTGACCCTGGTTCTGGCGTTCTTCATCGCTACATGGACTGTGGCACGATCCTTCAGGCCCCTGGCCCGGGTGGAGAAGACAGCCGCAGCCATCGCCGCAGGCGACCTCTCACGACGCGTGGAAATCGACAACCCCCATACAGAGGTGGGCCGCCTCGGCGCTTCGCTGAACGCAATGTTGGCCCACATTGAGGCCTCCTTTGCGGCGCGCGCCGCTTCTGAAGCCCGGATGCGCCGCTTCGCTGCGGATGCTTCCCATGAGCTCCGGACACCCTTGGTCACCATTCGCGGTTTCTCTGAGCTTTACCGCCACGGCGCGCTGGCGACTCCCGAAGACGTCGCCACCGCCATGGGCAGAATCGAAAGCGAAGCCAAGAGGATGGGTTCCATGGTGGAAGACCTGCTCCTCCTGGCCCGGCTGGACGAGCAGCGGCCGTTGCAGCTCAAGCCTGTGGACCTTCAGTTGTTGGCGCACGACGCCGTGGTGGATACCAAGGCCTCATCCGGCAACCGGAACATCACGCTCATCGGTCTCGACGGATCGTCCCCCACCCCGGCCCCGGTCCACGGCGATGAGGCCAAGCTCCGGCAGGTAATCGGCAACCTGGTGGGCAACGCCCTGCGCTACACGCCAGAGGGTACCCCAATAGAACTCGCCGTTGGTGTACGGAGCAGTCCTGAGGGCACGCTTTCGGTCATCGAAATACGGGATCACGGGGCTGGCATTCCGGAGGCTGAGACCAACAAGATCTTTGAACGCTTCTACCGTGCCGATACCTCCCGCACCCGCGAGACCGGCGGCAGTGGCCTTGGACTGGCCATTGTTGCTGCCATCGTTGGCTCGCATGGGGGCAGCGTCCGGGTAAAAGAGACCGACGGCGGCGGCGCAACTTTGGTGGTCAGCCTCCCGTTCCGCGAGGAGCCCGCGGAGCTGATATCGCAATAACGCGCGTGTCCCCCGCATTGGCATTACCTGTATGACGGCTCATCAACGGAGCGGTTATCCACATAGCGACGAATGATTGTTCCCCGCCCCCCAAGCGGCTGCCTAGGCTCGATGTTGTGGCCACGCACACCGCCGCGAGCAGCGGAACATCATCGTCGAAAGGCATCACCCATGAGCGTCATTTCCGTCGACACAGAGCTCCTTCAGCTCAAGTCGTCCAACGTCAAAGCAACCGTTGACCGCATCAGCACGGACGTGCAAGCCATGAAACTAGGACTGGACGAGCTCCAAGCCACGTGGAAAGGCTCCGCGGCAACCAACTTCCAATCGCTTGTCCTTGAATGGTCCCTGACGCAAAACAAAGTCGAGGCTTCACTGGCTTCCATCAACATGGCTTTGGCGTCGGCAGCCGCAAGCTACCTCGAAGTCGAGCAGGGCAACACGCAGCGGTTCGCCTACTAGGGTCTCCACGATCAAGCTACATTCGCGGTCCAGCTAGCTATAAGCTCCTGCGGGGCCGGCTGTCTTCCCCCTGTGCAGCCGCCCCGCAGGTCATTAAAACTCGTTGCTGCCTGAGCTGTACTTCCCCAGCTGTGCTTCCTGTTTGCTTCCGGTTGGGTCAGTTTTCGGGGGTTCCTTGGTGGAATCGGAGCCGCCACTGGCCTCGGTCCAGGAGCCAAACGGAACTGCGGAGGGCCGAACCTGAGTGCGCGAAACTGCGGTAGTTCAGCAGGATCGTGTTCTCACTCAAGCGATCGGCGCTAAGAACTTCCAGTTCAATCGGTTCGCCGGGGTCCTCCTCGAGGGCGACCATCATGGCGTCCCGGGTCCAGAAGCGACCGGAGCTGCCAATCTCGGCAAAGTCGGGATGAAGCAATACTCCAATCCTGCCGATGTCAGTCCTCACATCGGGGCGCAGGAGTTCGCGCTCCAGGGCAACCACGACTTCCTCCGCGGGCAATTCCCGCGCGGACGCATCCTCGTCCAGTTCACTGAAAAGATCCGGCTGGCCGAAGATACCCGACTCCCCAAACAGGGTGGGTTCCGAGTGGGATTGGAATCCGCGCCCGGCTCTGGCCGGCGGAACTGGAGTGGTCGTGGGAACGGCCCCTGCTGTGCGTACGGATCCGGCTGTAGGAACGGCCCCGGTGCCGGCGGCCGCTGCGGCAGGAACAGGTTCGGCCAAGACTTGGTGTGAGCCCGTAAACCCCGGTCCGATAGGAGCTGCCGTGCCCTGCTGGAAGGCGGTGGCTACGGCGCGTGCGCGCTCGTCTGCTGCCTCGTTGAGGTCATGTCCGGCGTGACCCTTGACCCATTCAAACGTGTATTTGCGCCCGACGATTGCTTGGTCGATGTCCTTGAGGAGGTCAACGTTCAGCACGGGCTTTCCGTCAGCCTTCCGCCAGCCCTTCCGCTTCCACCCGGGCATCCACTTGGTGATGCAGTTGATGACGTACTGGCTGTCGCAAAGGATCAGCAGTTCTTCCTGCGGTATGTGGGCCGTGGAACGGAACAGGTCCAGGACAGCCATGAGCTCGCCCATGTTGTTGGTGCCGTGTGGCCAACCTCCGGCGCGCCAACAGGAATCGTCAACGTACCAGGCCCAACCGGCCGGCCCGGGATTGCCGAGGGCAGAGCCATCGGCGGCAGCAATAATCGTCATGCCTTCAATCCTGCCAGACCGCACAGACACTGAAAGCGTGCTAGCACCCAACTCGGTAGCAGCAGATGCCCTTTTGAGCGCTGAAAAGGGCATCTGCTGCTACCTACTTGGGCGCGGACGCAAACGACGGCGGCCCCCACCACATGGTGAGGACCGCCGTCGTTTGCTCTAAAGCGTGACGCTACAGCTTAGGAGGCTTAGAAGCCGCCCATGCCGCCCATGTCGTCGCCACCGGCAGCCGGAGCGTTCTTCTCAGGCTTGTCGGCAACTACAGCCTCGGTGGTCAGGAACAGACCAGCGATGGAAGCAGCGTTCTGGAGAGCCGAGCGGGTGACCTTTACGGGGTCGTTGACGCCAGCAGCCAGCAGGTCTTCGTAGACACCCGTGGCAGCGTTCAGGCCGTGGCCGGAAGGCAGGCCGCGAACCTTGTCTGCAACAACGCCCGGCTCGAGGCCGGCGTTGAAGGCGATCTGCTTCAGCGGAGCATCGATGGCAACCTTGACGATGTTGGCACCGGTTGCTTCGTCACCCTGGAGGGTGAGGTTGGCGAATGCCTTGGCGCCAGCCTGGATGAGGGCAACGCCACCACCGGCAACGATGCCTTCTTCAACAGCAGCCTTGGCGTTGCGGACTGCGTCCTCAATGCGGTGCTTGCGTTCCTTGAGCTCAACCTCGGTTGCGGCACCGGCCTTGATGACTGCAACGCCGCCGGCCAGCTTGGCCAGGCGTTCCTGCAGCTTCTCGCGGTCGTAGTCGGAATCGGAGTTCTCGATCTCGGCGCGGATCTGGGCAACACGGCCTGCGATCTGGTCGGCGTCGCCGGCACCTTCAACGATGGTGGTCTCGTCCTTGGTAACAACAACCTTGCGGGCGGTACCGAGGAGATCCAGTCCAGCGTTCTCCAGCTTGAGGCCAACCTCTTCCGAGATGACCTGGCCACCGGTGAGGATGGCGATGTCGGCGAGCTGTGCCTTGCGGCGGTCACCGAAGCCCGGAGCCTTGACGGCAACAGACTTGAAGGTGCCACGGATCTTGTTGACGATCAGGGTGGCCAGGGCCTCGCCCTCGATGTCTTCAGCGATGATCAGCAGCGGCTTGTTGGACTGCATGACCTTCTCCAGGACCGTGACAAGTTCCTTCACGTTGGAGATCTTGGAGTTCACGATCAGGATGTACGGGTCTTCGAGGACCGTTTCCTGGCGCTCAGCGTCGGTGACGAAGTAAGCGGAGATGTAACCCTTGTCGAAGCGCATGCCTTCGGTGAGTTCGAGCTCCAGGCCGAAGGTGTTGGACTCTTCGACCGTGATGACGCCTTCCTTGCCCACCTTGTCCAGGGCCTCGGCAATGAGGCTGCCGATTTCCGGGTCGCCGGCGGAGATGGAAGCCGTAGCTGCGATCTCTTCCTTGGTCTCGATCTCCTTGGCGGAGGCGAGCAGCTCGGTGATGACGGCCTCGACGGCCTTCTCGATGCCGCGCTTCAGGGACAGGGGGTCGGCGCCGGCGGCAACGTTGCGCAGGCCTTCCTTGACCAGTGCCTGGGCGAGAACCGTAGCGGTGGTGGTACCGTCGCCAGCGACGTCATCCGTCTTCTTGGCAACTTCCTTGACCAGCTCAGCACCGATCTTCTCGTAAGGATCGTCCAGCTCGATCTCCTTGGCGATGGAAACACCATCGTTGGTGATCGTGGGGGCGCCCCACTTCTTTTCGAGGACGACGTTGCGTCCACGCGGGCCGAGGGTGACCTTGACGGCGTCGGCGAGGATGTTCAGGCCCCGCTCGAGGCCGCGGCGTGCCTCTTCATCAAATGCAATGATCTTGGCCATAACGGCGGTAGTCCTTTCGGGACAGTCGTTAAGAAGGAACCTGTCAGATAGGGTGCCCGCGACGGACGGTCCTTTGCTTGCGGCCTCTGTATGCCCCGCGCTCCGGACCTCACCCCACCAAGGTGTTTCTTGATCCTCCTGACGTTCCGGGAGCCATCTGCTGCCGGCGTAAACCGGGCCGCAGTTAGCAGTCGAAGCGTAGGAGTGCTAAATCAATAATTAGCACTCGACCGGGGAGAGTGCAAGCAGAAGCGCCACTTTGCGCTATAAACAAAGGGGTTTCAGCCGTTACCTGACGCGACGGCCGAGGGGACTATGCAACGCGGACACTTTCGGCCTGCGGACCCTTCTGGCCTTCGCCTAATTCGAACTCCACCCGCTGGCCTTCCTCAAGAGCGCGGAAGCCTTCCATCTGAATCGCGGACCAGTGCACGAAGACGTCGTCGCCGGAGTCATCCACAGTGATGAATCCATACCCTTTTTCGGCATTGAACCATTTGACGGTTCCCAAAGCCATGATGCCCACACTTTCACAGTAGCCAAGACCGGTTGCCGGGATCTCCGGACCGGAATCAATCCACTGTAACCACAGTCACTCGCCGCGCGCTGCTGCGGAGGGGTCCACCATGACTTTTGTTATTGAGGCTTAACCGAGTTGCCACTTTCGAGGCTGGAACCCCGGGAAAATGCTCGAAGATCGGCGGAACTACTGGTAGCCAGGTCCCACAACAACAACCAGCGGCTGCTGGATTTCAGGAGATTCAACAACGGCGGAAATACCCAGGAGCTTGCCCAGCGCTTCTGCGTTCGCCTTCTGGCCGGGAACGTTGTAGAAGACCACGGAAGACTGTTGCGGCAGGCCTCCCCAGTTCCCCACAGTTCCCAGCGTCCAGCCATCGCCTTGGACCAGCCCTGCGACGCGGCTCGCAAGCCCGGCCGTAGCCGTGCCGTTGTAGACGGCAACTGCAACGGTTTTGTCCACCGGTGCAGCAGAAGGAGTTGCCGAGGCTTCGCCGGAAGGCGTGGTGCCCGGGCTCGGCTCACCGGAAGCGATGGGCGCGTTGCTTGATTCGGTAGGTGCAGCCGAAGGGGAAGTTTCACTCTGCTGGGGCGCCGGCGTCGAAACGCTTGCGGACGCACCGGGGGCAACCAGGCCAAGCCGCGGAAGTATAAGGAAAGCGACGAGTCCCAGCACCAGGGCGACGGCTCCGACGGTCAAGACCGGCCACAAATTGGGGCGGGCTGTCTCTTGGGCGTCACGGTGAACACCCTGCCGGGAGCTGTTCTGTGGGACCCGGTCGAATTCATCCTTGGCAAATTTGGTCATGGTGAAGCCTTGTCCTTGCTGGTTGCTGCTGACTATCAGCCGGGCGATTTACGCGTCGGACCCCAGGCGGCGCGCTGTCCGCGCACGTTGGCGCGACGTACGTAGTCTACGCAATCTCTTCACAAGCATGGGATCGTGGGCCAACGCATCTTCGGTATCGATAAGTGCGTTCAGGATCTGGTAGTAGTGGGTGGCGGAGAGATTGAAGAGCTCACGGATCGCCTGTTCCTTGGCGCCGGCGTACTTCCACCATTGCCGCTCCAAGGCCAACATTTGCTGATCACGGTCACTTAAAGGTGAGTCGCTGCGGGTCTCTGCCGCCAGGTCTTCAAGTGCCAAACCGGTAGACTGCGGCGCCATTGGTTCCGGTGCTGGTTCTGCCACGGCATACTCCTTGACGCTGGTTGGGGGAAAATGTCCTACCCTCATGTTACGGGCGAATAACAACGCTGTCATTCGCACCGCCGATGCCATGGAGGGGACAATGACAGGGTGACTGGCGAGGATGCACTGTTTGACCTGGAACCTGCCGGCGTTGCCGATCCGGGCTTCGACGAGCTTGTTGACCGACCCCTGGAAGAGCTGATGGCCGCGGATTGGGCGGACGCCTTGCGACCCGTGGAAGGCCAACTCCGTGAAGCTTTGGCCTTTGTTGCGGGTCAGGCTGCCCAGGGGATCCAAGTCCTTCCCCCGGCTACCAACCTGCTCCGGGCTTTCTGCCGACCACTGGCCGACGTCAAAGTACTCATCCTTGGCCAGGACCCGTACCCAACCCCGGGACACGCCGTCGGGCTTTCCTTTGCCGTCTCGCGGCATACGCGGCCGATCCCCCGGAGCCTGGCAAATATCTATCGTGAACTCCACGACGACCTTGGGCTCCCGCCGCGCATCCATGGCGACCTCACAGCCTGGACGGACCAAGGGGTCCTGCTGCTGAACCGCGTCCTTAGCGTCGCAGCGGGAAACGCCGGCTCACACCGCGGCAAAGGCTGGGAGGCAATCACGACGGCGGCCGTCAGGGCGGTAGCCCATCGCACCGACGGTGCTGGACGCCGTAGTCCGCTGGTAGCGATTCTGTGGGGGAAGGACGCCGAAGCGGTCATGCCGCTGCTGGATGGCACACCGGCAATCACGTCAGTGCACCCGAGTCCCCTCTCAGCATCCCGTGGTTTCTTTGGTTCCAAGCCCTTCAGCCGCACCAACCAACTGTTGATGGAACAGGGCGCAGAGCCCGTCAATTGGGAACTACCCATCTTGTAACCTTCGACTCATACCCAGGTGGCACCCAATGAATTAGCTTAGGCTTGCCTACATGGCTGCTCTCCCCGTTACCTCGTCCGCCACCCGGAACACGCGTCCGCAGGTTAACCTGACCGTCCTGCGCAAAGAATGGCTCTCACCCCACATGGTGCGGATCGTCGCCGGCGGCCCAGGGTTCAGCGACTACGCCAACAACGAATACGTGGACCGATACGTCAAGATAGTATTTCCGCAGCCCGGCGTTGATTACCAGCTTCCACTGGACCTGTGGGGCATCCGCGAGTCAATGCCCCGTGAGCAATGGCCGCACACCCGGACGTACACCATCCGCTGGGTGAACCTTGAAGAACGCGAACTGGCGATTGACTTCGTAGTCCATGGCGACGAGGGCCTGGCAGGGCCTTGGGCAGCGGCAGCAGAACCCGGAGACTCCCTGATTTTTACCGGCCCCGGCGGCGGCTACAACCCCGCGCCCGACGCCGATTGGCACCTCTTCGCCGGCGATGACGCCGCGATTCCAGCCATTGCAGCCTGCATAGAGGCCCTCGCCCCGGAAGCCCGCGGATATGCGTTCCTTGAGGTGGACAGCGCCGAGGACATCCTGCCTATCGCCGCTCCTGCCGGTCTGGAACTCCGTTGGCTCCAGCGCAACGGAGTGCCGGCCGGATCAAGCGAGGT
This sequence comes from Arthrobacter sp. 1088, assembly GCF_031455315.1. NCBI lineage: Bacteria > Bacillati > Actinomycetota > Actinomycetes > Micrococcales > Micrococcaceae > Arthrobacter > Arthrobacter sp. 1088. The sequence goes on along the minus strand of NZ_JAVDSM010000003.1, from coordinate 76,449 downwards.
GTTGCTGGACGCGCTTCGCGAAATCCAGTGGCTGCCCGGCCGCGTAGATGTCTTTGCGCATGGCGAAAGGGGCTACATGAAGGGCCTGCGGCAGATCTTCTTCACCCAGCGCGGCCTGGAGCGTTCGCAGGTTTCACTGTCCGGCTACTGGGCACAGGGCCGGGTAGAGGAAGTGTTCCAGGCAGAGAAGAAGCTCCCCGTAGGACAGATCTAGCGGCGCCGTACCCTGCGGCGCTCGTTGCTGGATAGTCCCTTCGTAAGCGGCCTTGCCAGGTTGTCGCCGAGCACGATGCCTGCTGCCACTCCCAGGACGATCGCGCCTGCGTTCAACATGCCCCCGGCGCCCTGCAGAATGTCCGCTTCCTCGATGGTCAATACATACATCGAACGGAATATGGTTAGGCCGGGCAGCAGAATGAGCGCGGCCGGAACAGCCACCACAAGTTGGGGAGCACCAAGTTTCAGCGCCACTACCCGAGCCAGCAGGCCGATAGCCACAGCCGAAACTGCCGGCGACAAGCGGTCGCCAAACCCGGCTGTGGTAGCCCCCCACAAGACGAAGAAGCCAACCAGGCCGACTGCCGCCGTCGGGAGTAACAAACGCATCTGCGTCTGTTCGGTGACCCCGATAGCTACCACCGCGATCGCGATCAGGATGGCTTGGCCCCACAAAGGATACGCGTCCGGGAATGTTTTGGTGACGTCCAGGACTTCGCTGCCCATGAGGGTCCCGACCACAACGGCGACGGCGATGCCGGCGACGATCGCGCCGAAGGTGAGCAACGTGGAAAGGAACCGTCCGGCGGCCGTGACGGGGAAGCCGTTGATGGCGTCCTGAACGGAAGACACAAGCCTGCCTGTGGGAAGCAACAACAGGATCCCGCCCGCAACCACAATGGACGGAGCGATGTCCGCGCCCGCCCAACGCAGCATGAGGGCGATAAATGTAACCAGGAACGAGCACGACAGGGTGATGAAGAAGTCCGGGGTGCGCCACCGGCTCAGTTGACGCGCAACCAGGCTGATGAGCAAGTTGGAGCCAAATGCCAGGGCTGATGCGCCCGGACCACCGCCCAGTACGCCCACGAACACCGCGGCGAACACAGCGAAGGCAACGGTCACCATCCAGCGAGGGAAGGGCTTGGCGCTCCGGACGATGTCGTTGAGTCGACGGACTGCCTCGTCGCGGGCAACGCCTCCGGCCACAATGTCCGTGACCAGTTGATGCACCTGGGCGAGGCCGGCGTAGTTGTTGGTCCACGAGCGCACCACACGCAACAACGTGATGGGGGTCTGGTCCTTCGGTGCATAGTTGATGGCCACCGACTGGTTGGTGATGTCCACTTCGACGTTCTTCAAGCCAAGAGCGGCAGTCACGGCAATCATGCTGGTCTCAACTTCAAGGGCGCCTGCGCCGTAGCGGAACATGACTTCGGCCAGATGCAGGGCGAAGTCGATGGTCTTGCGCGCTGAAGCGTCGACGCCGACAACCTGGATAGTTGGGTTGGCGTACGGACTTCCCGCGAGCCGGTCCACGATGTTCATGGGGGCTGTGGGCGGACTATCGCCTTGCACCAAGCGCATCAGCATGCGTTTGGCATTGGCGTTCTGCCGGATTTGCGATGGCCGCATCGGCTGGGTCTTGGGCAAGCCGTCAGTGTGAGGCCTGCCGCCGGAGCCCTCAGGGCGTTCAGTCACGCAGTGTTCCTCCCTTGGCTTCGTTGATTAGTTCTTCACCCGAAATTTCCTCAGCAGGTTTCCGGGCTCCGGCAATTTTGCCAGTACCGTCTTGGCGGCAGCTGCAAGCTTCCTGACCGCCTGGTAAGCAGTGAAGACCGGCAGATTCACCGGTACAACGAAGTCGCCCACCAGTTGGACCACTTCGCCGCCGAAGCCCTTCTTGAATTCGTAGCCGCCGTGACCGGTTTCATCCTGGCCCTGAATGCCGAACGTGCCATAGAAGTTGTACCGCGAGTAGCCATTGTTCAGCGCGTGCAGCATCATGCCCCAGTAGAGCGACGTTGCCCCGTTGAAGTAGATGTAGTCCTGCACCGTTCCGCCGATCACGCACACGATTTCATCGCCGGAGCATGCGAAGTGGATTGCCGCAACCGTAGCCACTCCAACCGAGTCGGGGAAGCGTTCGATGTCCTTCAGGCTCCGCTCGTAGCTGTCCACGAGATCCTGGACAACCTTGACCCGGTTGGCCTTCTTCTTGCTCCCGGTTTCCTCGACCTCTCGTTTGAGGTCCGCGAGAGTCTTGGCTTCGGCATCCAGGCGCTCGGTGATGGACGCCCGGTATTCGGGGATATTGATCTTGGCCATCATGAGCTTGGTGAACTCATCCGAGGTATTGCGGAGCAGTCCTTCGTAGTATTCACGCTCGCGGTAGGTGAAGCCCTTTTCGTCGCCGGCCGTGCTCAGCGCGTTGTAGAAGTCGTCCAGCGTTTCCAGCGTGGCCTGCTCCAGGTAAACGCCGTTCTTTTCGGCCTTCCGAATGGCTTTGCGCGTGCGGTAGTTCATGCCCATGATGAGCTCTTCGGAATCGGCGATCCCGTCCAGCTTCTTGACGAACATCCAATTGATGTTCGCGAAATTCATGTCAAAGCCCTGGTGCTTGAAGCCCAACCCTGCCAGTTCATTCAGCAGTGGACGGTTGTCCTCAACCTCCGGGTGCTCCGCCCCGTCCTCGTCGCGGGCGATGTACTTGACGTTTGGCGAGATCCGCAGCTCAGCAGCCTTCTTGGAGGCCGCATGCTTTTTCAACTGCTCGACGACGAACCGCACCGTTTCGGCGTCGTTGTAGTCCAGCAGTGGTCCCTTTGCGCAGTCGCAGACCTTGTAGCCAAAACGGTTGGCTGTGTAGACGAGCTTTCCGGCGGCAATCAGGCTGCCGCCGCGGGTTACGCCAAAGAGCTCCACCTCCTGGCCGCGGGCACGCTGGAACCGCGCCAGGTCTACGGACTGGATGAAGCTGCCTTGCGGGTGTCCCTTTGCGAATGTCTCGAAATCAGCGTCATTGAGAATCACGAATTCCATGCCGGTTCCAGCCTCAATCGGAGTCAAAGAAATTACCTCACCTAGATAGATTTGCACCCGTTGGTGGCCGGGGCGGGCCTGAAGTGTGTTGGGTTGGTGCCGGTTCTTAGTAGAACTGTCCGCCGGTGCGCATGGTTTCCAGCCGGCGGAAGACGCGTTCGGCACCCTTGAGCCAGAGCTTATGCCGGATTCGTCCGAGGACGAGGTCGTAGCAGCCTACGAAGTCCGTAACGGTCTTGGTGAAACTCGTTTTGAACAAGCCCATGCCAAATAGTGGGTGGGTCTTGTCCTTGATCCGGGCGGCAGGTGGCGTGCCGCAGAAATCGTACTCAACGCAGCCCAGATCCTGCATCCGCTGGATAGCTGCCCATTGGACCAGATGCGAATCACCGTATTGCTTGCGGTTCTGCGTGGAGCCGCCATCCTTGTAGGTTGCTTTGGAGCCATAGTTGATAACGAAAGCACCGACGCTGGGTGCACCGTCCTCATGGACAAAGAAGAAGTGCCCCTGCCCGCGGCTGCAGAATTCGTGCCAGAAACGGGAGTAGTACTCATAACTCCGCAACGGCATGGCACCCTTGGCGTTCACGGTGTCTTGCATCAGTGCGTAGAGCTTGCGGTAGGTCTCCTCGCCAGGCTCAGCTGGGAGAACTTCGCATCCTTCACGTTCTGCCCTGCGGACGGCGTTGCGTGCCCGCGATGAAATGCTCCGCAACACTTCGTTGGCAGGGGCCGAAATATCCAGCAGCGCTGTTGAGTCGTTGGATTGGATATTTGGCGCCTTAACCAAGCCCACGGCTTTGAGCTGAGCCGCCACCTCAGGCGAGTCCACGACGTCGGGCTCAATCTTGATGGTGAAGACGTTCATCTTCTGTTCACGGGCCAGCGCAGCGATTGCGGTCAGCATGGGGTTGATGTCATCCACAGAGGCGGCGTCCGGGCCCTTGATCAGGTACCACAGGCGGCCAAGGACAGGGAACTTCTTCTCAAGAAGCAAGTTGTAGCTGGAGTATTCGGAGGTCTCCAGAACCAAGCGGCGGACCAACCAGCCGTTGCCATCCTTGACTGCCGCGTAGGCGTCCGACTGCAGCATGTTGCCGCCATTGGGGTTGGCTGTGACGTGCTTGTCCCAGTTATCGATTTCCTCGGCGGTGGCAAAGCGGGCGGTAAATTCTCGCAAGGTGGCCGTGTCCAATCTCAGGGGTTTGGTGCAGTGTTCAAATCGGTGCTCAGAAGCAAGTGCGCATGCGGACATGCAGCCCCAAGTCTATCGGGCGTAGGAAAATAGCCCGATTCGGCTGATAATCGAGGTTTTTCCTGCTCTGGTAGCTGTCTAAATACGGGTCTTGAGGGCGCTCAGAGCCGGATCTGCTCAGCGCTCTCCAACTTGATGGCTTTGGGTTCCTTGCCGAGTTCCCGCTGGCCGCTCACAAGGCGGTCCGCGTTGGCCAGCCGGGTGAGGCTCAGACCGGTAAGGTCAGCGATCTGTCCGATGGGAACCTGGAAGGTCCGGAACGGCCCCAGGGGCGGGGGTTCGCCTTCCAGGAGCCGTTGATCGATCGCTTTCTTCAGTTCAACCTTGCCCAGCAATGGCGATTGGTCCAGCACAAAGCCGGCGGCGGCCAGCTTGGCGTCGTTGGTCCATACGGCGATTTTCCAGAATTTCCGCGGAACCTGCACGCCCCTGTACGGGAGGTCGTCGTCGAGAAGAACGGGCCCCGTAAACACGGTTATCTTGGCATCGTGCGCGTCCGCATGGCCCAGCACGTGGTCCTCGAGTCCCACCCACAGTTCCTTGCCCTGGTTGAAGTCGTCCACTTGCGGCGCGGCATTGGTGAAGGCAAACGTATCCTGGTTGGCCTTCTTGGCCGTTGCCGGATCGCCCCAGACGGGATCCAGGCGACGAACCAGGTGGCCGCGATCGAACGCATTGTTTTTGTAGACGTCCGGGCCAGCCTGCTGCTCCTTGGGGATCCTGTCATCGAAATGCCAAGTCCCTTCCCGGGCCAGAGGGCTCAGTTCCCCGCCGCTGATGTTGACACCCACGATCGCCGCGAGCTTCCGGGGAGCCCGGAAGCGCACGGAGAAGTGCGTGTAGTCCAAAAGAATCGTCGTTGCCGACGGACTGGGCAGTTCAACGCGTGCCCGCAAAAAATCCTTGTCGTATCCCCCGCTCATGGATACAGCATGGCACTAGGGACAGACAGCGAACAGACTCAGCATTCGACGACGTTGACGGCCAGGCCGCCCATCGCGGTTTCCTTGTACTTGGAGGACATGTCCTTGCCGGTCTCGCGCATGGTCACGATCACCTCATCCAACGACACCCGGTGCGTCCCATCCCCCCACAACGCCATCTTCGCCGCGTTGATCGCCTTCGCCGCCGCGATCGCGTTCCGCTCAATACAAGGAATCTGCACCAACCCCCCGATCGGATCACACGTCAACCCCAGGTTGTGCTCCATCGCGATCTCCGCCGCGTTCTCCACCTGGCCCGGCGTACCACCCATCACCTCGGCCAACCCCGCAGCAGCCATCGACGACGCCGAACCCACCTCGCCCTGGCAGCCCACCTCAGCCCCCGAAATGGACGCCTGCTCCTTGTACAACACACCCACCGCCCCCGCAGCCAGCAGGAACTTCACCACCACATCGTCCTTATCCTTTTGGGTGGCCTTGTCCATGCCCGGCGCATAATGCAACGCGTAATACAACACCGCCGGGATAATCCCCGCCGCACCATTCGTCGGCGCCGTAACCACCCGCCCACCAGAAGCGTTCTCCTCATTGACCGCCAACGCGATCAGATTCACCCACTCCTGCCAATACTTCGGATCGTTACGGTCCTTGTCCTCCTTCAACAACCGCTCCAGCCAGTCAGGAGCACGACGACGGACCCTCAACCCCCCGGGCAACACACCCTCACGCTTCAAGGACGTCTCAACACACGCCTCCATCACATGCCAGATATGCAACAACCCCTCCCGGATCTCCTCCTCGGACCGGGACGCGCGCTCATTGATGAACATGATGTCGCTGATCCCCAACCCCTTCGAGGAGCACCGGCCCAGCAACTCAGCAGCCGTCCGGAACGGCAACGGCAACTCCGCCTTCGTCTCCTCCAACTCCGCCCGCGCCGCGTCCTCCTCCCCCTCCCGGACAATGAACCCGCCACCAACCGAGAAAAACGTCGCCTCCCGCAACGTGGCGCCCTCAGCATCAACCACAGCAAACTTCATCCCGTTCGTATGCCGCGGCAACACCGTCAACGGATGCAACACCATATCCTCCACCGCATACCGCAACTGCACCCCCGCACCAGCAACGCCAGCACCAGCAAGATTCAACACACCCGTCTCAGCGATCGCAGCCAACCGCTCCTCCACCTCATCAGGCAGGATCAACTCCGGATGGAACCCCTCCAAACCCAACAGCGTCGCAGTCATGGTCCCGTGGCCACGGCCAGTCGCAGCCAACGACCCATACAAATCAACCCGCAACCCCGCCACCGAACCCAGCACCCCGGACTCACGCAACTCGCCAGCAAACACCGCAGCAGCCCGCATCGGCCCCACAGTATGAGAACTCGACGGGCCAATACCCACAGAGAACAGATCGAAAACACCAACAGCCATAGTCGGGATCCCTTAATACAGCTTGAAACGGTCCGGCAGATGGTCCTGCCGGATGGCCTCCCCGCTTGTGGCGGCGGACGGCCGAAGCACGACGCCGGATGGCCCCCAAAGGCGGCAACCCGGCGTCGCAATTTTATTCAGTTCTACAATCCCACGCTACGCCACAGTGGGCGCTGTATGGGCGCTTCGAGCCAACGTCCTCCGCGGACTCCAGCGGCCATTTCGGGGCTCCCCTGCCGAACATGCCGTGCGCACGGCATCTCCGGCAGCAACCCCACGAAACGGACTGGCAATACCTCATCGGCTGCGGGAACGGGCCCATGGGACCGGCGTCCGGAAGCGTGCGTCCAAGGGAGCGTCACGTCCGCCCAGCGGGCGTCTTCGCGACCGAGCACGCGGAGGACGTCGGCCCCGACGGGCCAACCACTGACCCTACGAGAGGTCTCCGCCGTTCTTGGAGGCGTACTCCTCGGCCGAAAGCAGCGGGCCGTCGGACTCAGCCGCAACCTTGAAGAGCCAGCCGGCGCCATAGGGATCGTTGTTGATCAGGGCAGGATCGCCCACTACGGCGTCGTTGATCTCGGTGACCTCACCAGTGACCGGCGAGTAGAGGTCGGAAACACTCTTCGTGGACTCAACCTCGCCACAGGTCTCACCGGCAGTCACGGTGGAACCAACCTCAGGCAGATCGACGTACACGATATCGCCCAGCGCGTCGGTTGCAACCTCGGAGATGCCAACAGACACCAGGTTCCCCTCCCCGCGGGAAACCCACTCGTGCTCGTCGGAGTACTGAAGTTCAGGCGCTACTTTGGGCATTCTGTTTCCTTACTGTGGTTGATCAAAAAACTATGGCTGGGTTGGATGGTGGGGCACCGAATTACCCCGCGGGCCAGCCCCCGGCAGGTTGCCACTCCCCCAGCATTAAGCGGTTCACGAATCGCCAAAGTGGCCACGCGTCCTGGTGAGGTGCACGCCCCTTGCGGGGCCGGCCTCCGGCAGCATGCGTCCAAGGGAGCGTCGCGTCCGCCCAGCGGGCGCCATCGCGACCGAGCATGCAGAGGAGGTCGGCCCCGCCGGGCTTAAGGCGTGTCGGGACCCGACCCGGCCTACTTTTGGCGCTTGTAGAACGGCAATGCAACGACTTCGAACGGCTCGCTATTACCCCGAAGGTCAATGTCCAACGCGGTCCCAAGCTCGCTGTGCTCAACATCCACGTAGGCAAGCGCTACCGGGTAGCCAAGTGTCGGGCTGGGCTGGCCGGAGGTGACTTCGCCTACCACTGCACCATCCTTGAGGACCGGGTAGTGGCTGCGGCCAGCGCGGCGGCCCAGGCCCTTGAGGCCTACGAGCCTGCGCCCGCTGGTGGAGCCGGCGCCGTCGGCCTTGAGCGCAGCGAGTGCCTCCTTGCCGACGAAGTCGCCTTCTTTGGAAAGTGCGACCACGGGACCGAGTCCTGCGGCGAACGGGTTTCCTTCGCGGGACAGTTCGTTGCCGTAGAGCGGCATGCCGGCTTCGAGGCGCAGGGAGTCGCGGGAAGCGAGGCCAGCGGGAGTGAGCTCGCCTTCTTCCGCGGCGTCGGCGATGGCCTGCCAGAGGGCAGCAGCGGAGTCGTTGGACACAAAGATCTCGAAACCGTCTTCACCGGTGTAGCCGGTGCGGGCAAGCAGCAGGTCCTGAGTACCGCCGTCGAATGTGAAGGGCACCTCAACAGCGGCGTAGTACTTCAGTTCAGTCACGAGGGCGTGCTGCTCTGCGGGTACGAGGCGCAGGAGGATGGCTTCGGCGCGCGGACCTTGGACAGCAATCAGCGAGGTCTCGGCCGAGGCGTCCTGAACAACCACGTCAAAACCAGTTGCGCGCTCCAACAGCGCTGCAGCCACTACCTTGGCGTTGCCAGCATTCGGCACCACGAGGAACTTGTCCTCGCCGCGACGGTACGTGATGAGGTCGTCGATGATGCCGCCGTCTTCCTGGCAGATCAACGAGTACTTGGCCTTGCCCTCGGCCATGGCGGAGATCTTACCCACCAGGGCGTAGTCCAGGAACGCTGCCGCGTCCGGGCCTGTCACCCAGACTTCGCCCATGTGGGAGAGGTCGAACAAGCCGGCGGACTTGCGGACGGCGTGGTGTTCGGCGAGCTCGGACTCGTACTTGAGCGGCATCTGCCAGCCGCCGAAGTCCGTGAAGGACGCGCCGAGTTTCTTGTGCTCTTCGTAGAGAGCGGTGTAGTTCTCAGTCATTGCGGGAGCGTCCTTAGTTCTCGAAGTCTTCGGTGTTGTCCTCGAACGCTTCAAGGGGCGGGCAGGAGCACACCAGGTTGCGGTCGCCAGCAGCGCCGTCGATGCGTCCGACGGGCGGGAAGTACTTGTCCTGCTTAAGGTGGTGGACGGGGAACGCTGCCTGCTCCCGCGTGTAGTCGCGGTCCCATGCAGAACTCACGACGGCGGCAGCTGTGTGGGGTGCGTTGCGCAGCGGCGAGTTCTCAACAGTGAAATCGCCGGTGGCGACCTGCTCGATTTCGGCGCGGATGGTGATCATGGCCTCGATGAAGCGGTCGATCTCCACGAGGTCCTCGGACTCGGTCGGCTCCACCATCAAAGTGCCGGCAACCGGGAACGCGAGTGTGGGAGCGTGGAAACCGAAGTCGATGAGGCGCTTGGCAACGTCCTCTGCCGTGACGCCGGTGCGGGCAGTCAGTTCGCGGAGATCCAGGATGCACTCGTGGGCCACGAGTCCCCCTTCGCCGGTGTAGAGCACCGGGAAGTGCTCGTTGAGGCGGGAAGCAATGTAGTTCGCAGCGAGCAGCGCGGACTTGGTGGCTTCGGTGAGCCCCTGGCCACCCATGAGCTTCACGTAAGCCCAGGAAATCGGGAGCACACCGGCCGAACCGAAACGGGATGCCGAAATCGGAACGTCGTTGCCTTCGGTCCAGGAAGCAGCGTCGCCAGGCATGAACGGGGCAAGGTGTGCCTTTGCAGCGACCGGGCCAACACCGGGTCCGCCGCCGCCGTGCGGGATGCAGAAGGTCTTGTGCAGGTTCAGGTGGGAGACGTCGCCGCCGAACTTGCCCGGCTGGGCGAGCCCAACGAGTGCGTTGAGGTTTGCGCCGTCGATGTAGACCTGGCCGCCGGCTTCGTGGATAGCGTCGCAGACTTCCCGGACATCGGCGTCGTATACACCGTGCGTAGACGGGTAGGTGATCATGATGGCCGAGAGGGCGTCCCGGTTGGCTTCGATCTTGGCTTTGAGATCCACGTGGTCGATGGTGCCATCGGGAGCGGTGGCCACCACTACTACCTTCATGCCAGCGAGCACAGCCGAGGCCGCGTTGGTGCCGTGGGCCGAGGCAGGAATAAGGCACACATTGCGCTGCTCGTCGCCACGGGAAAGGTGGTAGCCGCGGATCGCAAGGAGGCCGGCGAGCTCACCCTGGGAACCGGCGTTCGGCTGGATGGAAACCTGGTCGTACCCAGTGATCTCGGTCAGCTGGGATTCGAGGTCGGCAATGAGTTCACGCCATCCCGCGGTCTGGGAGTCCGGAGCGAACGGGTGGATCGAGGCGAACTCCGGCCAGGAGATTGCTTCCATCTCGGCGGTTGCGTTCAGCTTCATGGTGCAGGAACCCAGCGGAATCATGGTGCGGTCCAAGGCGAGGTCCCGGTCCGAAAGCTTGCGGATGTAGCGCAGCAGTTGGGTTTCGGAGCGGTGCGTGTTGAATACCGGGTGCTGCATGAAGTCGCTCGTACGCTCAACGGAAGATTCCAGCGAGAAACCTTCGGCGGATTCGGTGACCGAAGCGCCGAAGACATCCAGGACGCCGCGGACAATCTCTGAGGTAGTGGTCTCGTCAACAGAAATGCCCACCAGATCAGCGTCAATGCCGCGCAGGTTGATTCCCTTGGCCTCGGCAGCGGCTACGATCCCGGCAGCTTTGCCGGGAACGCGGACGGTGATGGTGTCGAAGAAGGATGTGTGAAGGACCTCGACGCCGGCGGCCTTCAGTGACGCTGCAAGGGTGCGCGCGTGACCGTGGGCGGTTTCGGCGATTGCCTTCAGGCCTTCGGGGCCGTGGTAGACCGCGTACATGGAGGCGACGATGGCAAGCAGGGCCTGGGCAGTGCAGATGTTGGACGTGGCCTTCTCGCGTCGGATGTGCTGCTCACGGGTCTGCAGCGCCAAGCGGTAGGCGGGGACACCGGCGTCGTCCTTGGAAACGCCCACCAGACGGCCCGGCATGGAACGCTCGAGGCCCTTCTGGACGGCCATGTAGGCGGCGTGCGGGCCGCCGAAGAACAGCGGAACGCCCAGACGCTGGGCGGAGCCGACGGCGATATCGGCGCCCTGCTCGCCCGGAGGCGTGATGAGCGTCAGCGAGAGCAGGTCTGCAGCCACGGTGACGAGCGCGCCACGTTCCTTGGCGTCAGCGATGACGGCGGAGTGATCGAACACGCGGCCGGAAACGCCGGGCTGCTGCAGGACGACGCCGTTGATGGCGCCTTCCGGGAGGCCGAGCGAAAGGTCAGCGACCTCAACCTCGAAGCCGAGTGCCTCGGCACGGCCCTTCACGATGGCAATGGTCTGGGGAAGGCAGTCGGCGTCGAGGACGGTCTTCCCGTCCCTGGCGGCTGCGTTTTGTCCGGTGGACTTATTGGCCCGGCGCATCATGAGGACTGCCTCCGCCACTGCCGTTGCTTCGTCCAGCAGGGAGGCGTTGGCGATCGGCAGGCCCACGAGGTCCTGGACCATGGTCTGGAAGTTCAGCAGAGCTTCGAGGCGGCCCTGGGAGATTTCCGGCTGGTACGGCGTGTACGCGGTGTACCAGGCCGGGGACTCCAGGATGTTCCTGCGGATAACCGGCGGCGTGACGGTGTCGTAGTACCCCTGCCCGATCATCTGGACGGCGGTCTTGTTCTTGGACGCAAGCTTGCGCAGCTCGGCCAGCACCTCAACTTCGCTGAGCGCGTTTTCAAGGGTGAGGGCAACGTCCTGACGGATGTCATTGGGGACGGCAGTATCAACCAAGGAATCAACGGTGTCGTAGCCGACCGTCTTGAGCATGGTTTCAATGTCGGCCTGGCGGCGGGCGCCAATATGCCGGTCGACGAAGGTGGTGGAGGCTGAACTAACCGTCACGAAGGAACTCCATTACTTGGGCGGCGTTTAGGTACGCCACAGCGGCTCGGGTTCCTCCCCGCTCTGTATTGGACCTGAGAGTTTCCGCGTGTTGCTTGAACAACGATCGCTTGCACCGTCGGTGAGCACAGCACTTCTTCCGCGCCAAAAGGGCGCAGCAAAAGGCCTGCTACTTTCCAGAGTTGCCTCGCCGCGGCGGTGCGTGGGCCTGAGAGATTCCTGGGGAGGGTTTGCTCCTACGGCGCCCGCATCACTTGCTTGCGGGACTCTCCCGCCGCAGATCAAAGGCATATTCAATTTTTTGCGTGCCCCTGTGAAGACGCACCACAAGGCTCAATTGTCCTACGTCGGGGGCGTCGCCGCAAATGGATGGCCCGCTACTTGCGGAGCCGGTCCAGGATGCCAAGGAGGATCTCGACGTCGGCCTCCCGCCCGGCCTTGCCGCCTTCCTGGCCACCCTCGAACATGGCATTGAAATACAGGCCGTCGCCCATGTAACTGACGGCTTTGGCAACCTCCGGACCAACATCCTCGGCCAGGACGTCCAACCACTGCTGCTGGATTCCGGCAAACCTGCGGCGGGTCTCCTCATGCGCAACTTCGGCCAGTCTTGTGGCAGCGACCAAAGCCCGATCCATGGGGGTTCCCGCCCACAGGGAGGAGCGGATGAAGTAAACCGCAGAACCGTCCGGCGCAGCCTTCATTTGCTCGACGTCTTCCTGGGCCAACCGATCCAGGCGCTCAAGCAGGGCGCTGATCAGCGATTCCTTGCTGGGGAAGTGATAAAGCAGCCCACCCTTGGAGACGCCCGCCCGCTTGGCAACGGCATCGAGGGTGGCGGCCCGCTCCCCCACCTCGATGAGGAGGGCTTCGTAGGCATCCAGGACCGCATCCCGGGCAACTGGTTTTCGTGGCATGTGTACATCATTCCCTACGGGGTCGACGGCGCTTAATTTGAAACTGTACCGTCTGGACGGTACAGTAGCTGTCATGTTCACGCCGTCCTCGACCCAAGCTCCCCGTTCCGCTCGTCCTGTCATGGGTGGAGGCGCACCTTGGCGCGACTGGACGGCCCTGGCACTCTTGATGTTCCCGGTGCTGCTGGTGGCCGTCGATAACACCGCGCTCACGTTCGCCCTGCCCGAAATTGCCCGCTCCCTGGACGTGGGTGGCGTGCAGCTCCTATGGATCATCGATGCTTACCCGCTCGTGTTGGCGGCGTTGCTGGTTTCCATGGGCAACCTGGGCGACAGGATCGGACGACGGCGGCTGCTCTTGATCGGCAGCACCGGCTTCGCTGCGGTTTCGGCTGCTACGGCGTTCGCGCCTTCCGCGGAATGGCTGATTGCCGGCCGCGCAGCCCTTGGCGTGTTCGGCGCGATGCTGATGCCTTCAACCCTGTCCCTGATCCGGAACATCTTTGCTGATCCGAACCGCCGGCGGCTCGCGATCGCCGTATGGGCCGCAGGATTCTCTGGTGGCGCTGCCCTTGGCCCGATCTTCGGTGGCTGGCTGGTTGAGCACTTCTGGTGGGGTGCTGTCTTCCTGGTGGCGACCTTCCTGCTCCTGCCGCTCCTCGCCTTCGGCAGGGTCCTCATTCCCGAATCCAAGGACGCCAACCCCGGCCGCGTGGACGTGCCCAGTATCGGGCTGTCCGTGATCACGATGGCTCCGTTCGTGTACGGCATCAAGGAATTCGCCGTTCACGGATTCGGGGTGTCGGCAGCGGCGTTCATGGTCTTCGGCCTGGTGATGGGCGTTCTGTTTGTCCGTCGCCAGCGGCAACTTGAGAACCCAATGCTGGATGTCCGCCTGTTCAGCAACAGGGTGTTCAGCACAGCGATCGTGGCCAACGTCCTGTCCTTGTTTTCCATGACGGGCTTCATCTACTTCTTCGCCCAGCACTTGCAGCTGGTTGAAGGTCAGTCCCCCATGGAAGCGGGCATTGCAATGATTCCGGCGCTCCTGGCAACGGTCATCGCCGGCCTGGTGGTGGTCCCGCTGGTAAAGCGCATCCGGCCAGGATTCGTAGTGGCCGGCGGACTTACCCTCAGCGCCGCAGGCTATTTAGTGGTGGCTGTGGGTGACCACGGCAGCGGACCGGTGTTCCTCTTGTCAGCTTTGACTGTCCTGGCCGTTGGCGTTGGCGCAGCGGAGACCATCTCCAACGACCTCATCCTCGGCTCCGTACCGGCCGACAAGTCCGGAGCGGCGTCCGCCATTTCCGAAACCGGATACGAACTGGGTTCGCTCTTGGGAACCGCCGTGCTGGGCTCTATCCTCACCGCGTCCTACCAGCACAACCTCGTCATCCCGGAGGGCTTGTCCATGCAGGCGGCAGGGAACGCGGGTGAAACGCTGGCCGGCGCCGTGGATGCCGCGGCTGCACTACCCGCTCCTTTGTCCGATGCACTGACAGCCGCCGCCCGGGTAGCCTTCGAGTCCGGCGTCCACATCACTGCGGCGATTGGGCTGGTACTGATGGCCGGAGCGGCAGTGCTTGCCGCCGTCGTGCTCCGGAGGGTTCCCAAGGCGGAGTAAGCGAGCGTGCAGTAGCCGGGTGTGCAGTAGCCGGGTGTGCAGGAGGCCGGCGTTCCGTCGGGAATCAGTGGCCGTCAGTAGGTGCAGCCTTGTCATCTACGGCGGCCACCAGCTCGTCAATCCGGTCCAGGGCATCGCTGAGCCGGCCTACCGTTGCCCACAATCCAGGGTGCTTTTCCTTGATTTCATCAAGGGTCGCGCCTGCGGATCTGAGCGATCCGAGATCAAAGCTCACGTTGGTGCGGGCTCCTGCGATGGCTGCCCTGAGGGCTCCAAACCCCACCACGACGTCGGCAATAAGTGCTGGGTTCCCGTGGGCAGCAAGCCATCCCAAGTCCTCGATGGCGTCGATGGCATGGTCGCCGAGCACAGCGGAGGCCTTGGCAGCATCGACGGATGCACGGTGGATTGCCTGCTCCCGGTCCGGGCCAGGATCAAGCCGGAAGGCCGCACCGAAAGCCTTCGACGCCGTTGCATCCTCGTCAGCCAGCTTAAGGGCGGTTTCGCGGAGGGAGCGGGCCCGGACGTGCAGCTCGGCCAACTCCTGCCCGGGCGCCTCTGTGTAACCCGCGACCATGGACGCCAGGGACGCTGCAACGGCCAGCATCACGCCGGTTCCCGCGCCTCCACCCGGTGATCCGCTGGACTCTGCCAGGGCCTTGGTCCAATCCTCGACTGTTGAGCCTTGGGTAGTGATCTCTTGTGAAGATTCCATGCAACCAAGTTTGCCCTGAAGCGCAAAGGTGTGGGTCGGCGTCGTTGCCTGATGACGTCGATACACTGGCCAGACCCTGCGGCGTCGACCTGTTAAGGAAAATTCCCCATGAGCATTGACCTGGAAGCCCTCTACCGTGATCTCCACTCGAACCCGGAGCTTTCCTTGCAAGAGGTCAGAACAGCCGGGATCATCAGCGGACACCTTGAGGACTTGGGGCTGCTGGTCCACCGCAGCGTGGGGAAAACGGGGGTTGTAGGAGTCCTGGACAATGGCCCTGGACCCGTGGTGATGCTTCGTGCGGATATGGACGCGTTACCGGTCAAGGAGGACACCGGGCTGGACTACGCAAGTGCGGCAGTCGGCGTCGACCATGAAGGCCGTGAGGTGCCGATCATGCATGCGTGCGGACACGACGTACATGTCAGCTGCCTCCTCGGAGCAGTGGAAGCGTTGGCCGCAAAGCGGCAGGACTGGCAGGGCACGCTGATCGCGGTCTTCCAGCCGGCCGAAGAATGGGGCGGCGGCGCCCGGGCCATGGTGGCGGATGGGCTCTTTGACCTGGTCCCCAAGCCGGACGTGGTCCTGGGCCAGCACGTGGCGCCCTTTCCTGCCGGATGGTTCGGCATCCGTTCCGGCGTGGCTATGGCCTCAGCGGATTCCCTCAACGTGACGTTGCATGGGCGCGGCGGCCACGGCTCCCGGCCTGAAACCACCGTTGATCCAGTCCTCATGGCTGCGGCAGCCACCATGCGCCTGCAGGGAGTGGTGTCCCGGGAACTGGCCGCCAGCGATTCTGCAGTGGTTACCGTTGGGCAAATCCATTCGGGAACAAAGAACAACATCATTCCCGAGACCGCAACCCTGGGCCTCAGCATTCGATCCTTCAGCGAGCCCACGCGGGAGAAAGTCCTGAACTCGATCGAGCGCATCGTTCGAAGTGAAGCTGCTGCCTCAGGCGCCCTGAAGGAACCCGACTTCCACTATGAGGAGCGCTACCCGCTGACGGTCAATGATGAATCGGCCGCCGGAAGGATCGCTTCGGCGTTTCGCGACAAGTTCGGCGCCGCGAGGATCATGGACCCCGGCCCGGTCTCAGGCAGTGAAGACGTCGGGGAACTCGCGACGGCGGCCGGCGCGCCCCTCGTTTTTTGGTTCCTGGGCGGGATCGAGGCCACCCACTTCAAGGAATGGGCGACGACGGGTCGCTTGCCGGAGGACATCCCGTCGAACCACTCGCCCTACTTTGCCCCGATCATCCAGCCGACCTTGGCCCTTGGCACGGAAGCACTGGTTACTGCGGCCCTCGAATTCCTGGAGACTTCGGGAAGGTAGCAGCAAAAACCCCGCCTAACGGACAATTCACCGCCGCACCCGGTGGTGAATTGTCCGTTGGACGGGGTCTTGCTCGAAAAACGCCTAGACCTTCTCGCGGATGCGGTCGATCCTCGGTTCTGAAACCTCAAATTCCCTGCGACGACGCGCCAGGAAAGTCCACAACGTTCCTTCTGTCTGCGGGCTCTTCTCGGCAGGGGCCTCAGGTGCCTGATCCTTGCTGGTCTCAGGCTTGTGCATCTCGGGCGTGCGCACGGAGTCCTTCTTCGTACGCCTCTCATAGCCCTCGTAGTACGAGTAGCACATACCCAACCTCCTTAGTGGCTGTTCTTTAATCGTCCTCGCACCTGGACCGTAAGTCGACTGCTAATTAATGCAACTCACCGTGAACCAAGGCCTTCAACGCGGCTGGCCGCCGTCGCTACAAAGGAACCCGTGGAACTCCTTACCCTCTTTGGGCAGCAGGGCGAGCGCATGCATGTCAGGGCGCGACCGAAGCGATAACCCCGCCGAGATGGCACTTGATGCCAATGATGGCCGGAAACATTGGCATCAAATGCCATCTGGGGCGACCTCGATCCGGTACCCCCTTGCATCCAGCCGTGACTACCGCCATACTAAATGAACGCTATTCATTTAGTGACTGTCGTCTCACCGGAGTACATGCCCCCATGATTGAAATTACCCGCCTCGAAGCCCCGACTTCCCTGGCCCGCACCGAGCCGTCCACCCGCACCCCACTGCGGGTCGGCGTCGTTCAGCACCGCTGGCACGCTGATGAAGCAGTCCTGCATGCCGAACTGAACGAGGGAATCGAACGCGCAGCCAAGCTGGGAGCCAGTGTTGTTTTCCTGCCTGAACTGACTCTTTCCCGCTACCCTGCAGACACCCGGCCGGAGAACAACCCGGCCGCTGGTATCCGCCCTTCGGACATCACCGAAGACCTGCTCACGGGCCCAACCTTCACGTTCGCCGCAGCGGCTGCCAGGACGTACGGCGTCTCGGTGCACGCATCGCTCTACCAGCGTGCCGAAAACCCGGACGGCACGGACGATGGCCTGGGACTCAACACAGCCATCCTCGTCTCCCCCGCTGGCGAACTCGTCGCACGCACCCACAAACTCCACATCCCTGTCACGGCCGGTTACTACGAGGACAAGTTCTTCCGCAAAGGCCCGGCCGCCGAGGACGCCTATGCAGTGCACGCTCCGGCAGAACTCGGCGGCGCACGCCTTGGCATGCCCACGTGCTGGGACGAGTGGTTCCCGGAGCTGGCACGCATGTACTCCCTGGGCGGAGCAGAGATCCTGGTCTACCCCACGGCCATCGGTTCCGAGCCGGACCACCCCGACTTCGACACCCAGCCGCTCTGGCAGCAGGTCATCGTGGGCAACGGCATCGCCAACGGACTCTTCATGATTGCCCCCAACCGCCACGGCAGCGAGGGCACACTGAACTTCTACGGTTCATCCTTCATCTCCGATCCCTACGGCCGCATCCTGGTCCAGGCACCCCGCGACGAATCCGCCGTGCTGGTTGCAGATCTTGACCTGGACCAGCGCAAGGATTGGCTCACGCTCTTCCCCTTCCTGGCCACGCGTCGCCCGGAAACGTACGGCCGCCTCACCGAACCGGTCAACCCCAACGCCCCGCTCGGCTCCACAGCCGAGGCCTCGCCGTACCAGGCAGTCTCCGCATGAGCGCCTGGCGCATGCCGTCCGAGACCGCTCCCCAGGACCGCGTCTGGATGGCCTTCCCGACCGGCGGCTACACCTTGGGTGACACCGAGGAAGAGGCCCACGCAGCGCGATCCACGTGGGCCGCCGTCGCGAACGCCATCCTTGAATTCGAGCCGGTCACCATGGTGGTACACCCCGACGACGTCGACACTGCCGCGCGCTACCTGGACCCTCGCGTCGAGGTACTCACCGCCGAGCTCAACGACGCCTGGATGCGGGACATCGGGCCGTCGTTCGTGCTCGATGCCAACAAGCAGCTTGGCGCCGTGGACTGGATCTTCAACGGATGGGGCGGCCAGGATTGGGCCGCATGGGACAAGGACTCGCTCATTGCTGCGGAGGTCAGCGGCCGCGCCAATGCCCACCACATTCCGTCGGGCATCGTGAACGAGGGCGGCGGCATCCAAGTTGATGGCGAAGGCACCGTCCTGGTCACCGAAACCGTACAGCTTGACCAAGGCCGCAACCCGGGCCTGACCAAGGCCGACATCGAAGGGGAACTTGCCCGCACCATCGGCGCCACGCATGTGGTGTGGCTGCCCCGTGGCCTCACACGCGACTCCGAGAAGTTCGGCACGCGCGGGCACGTCGATATTGTGGCAGCAATCCCCAGCCCCGGCACACTGCTGGTCCACTCCCAGCAGAACCCGGAACACCCGGACTACAACGTCTCCCGGGAAATCATCGACTTCCTGCGCACAACCCATGACGCAGCAGGCCGGGACTGGAACATCATCGAAGTTCCCGCCCCGGAAACCCTTACCGACGACGAAGGTTATGTGGACTACAGCTACATCAACCACCTCGTGGTCAACGGAGGGGTCATCGCATGCAGTTTCAATGACCTCATGGACGAGAAAGCACTCCGCATCCTCGCCGACGCCTACCCCGGACGCCGCGTTGTCAGTGTTGACGCGCGCGAACTCTTCGCCCGGGGCGGCGGCATCCACTGCATTACGCAGCAGCAGCCTACGGCCATCTAGAAAGGGCCCTTCATGAGCCAGACAATCCGTAGCACGGCCGCAGGCACCAGCCCGGCCGGCACGTCGCACGACATCAGCGGCAAGGGACTGAAGACGGGGCAGTTGGGGCTCCTCGCCGTCGTCGTTCTTGGCATTTCCACCATCGCCCCGGCGTATACGCTCACCAGCGCGCTTGGCCCAACCGTCAACGAAGCCGGGCTGCAACTGCCCGTGATCTTCCTTATCGGGTTCATTCCGATGATCCTGGTGTCCCTGGCGTACCGGGAACTCAACGCAGATTCCCCGGACAGCGGCACCACCTTCACGTGGGTCACCAAGGCCTTCGGCCCCTGGGTGGGCTGGATGGGCGGCTGGGGCCTGCTCGCGGCGAACATTATCGTCCTGTCCAACCTGGCGGGCGTCGCTGTTGACTTCTTCTACCTCTTCCTGGCTCAGGTTACGGGCTCGGCCGAGCTGGCCGACCTCGCCTCGAACAAGGTACTCAATGTTGCCACCTGCTTCGTCTTTGTAGCGCTGGCTGTTTGGGTGAGCTACCGCGGCCTGCACACCACCAAGATCGTGCAGTACGGCTTGGTCGGTTTCCAGCTGCTGGTGCTCGGCCTGTTCGTTGCCATGGCATTCGCCAACTGGTCCACGTCCGAGACCGCCGTTCCCTTCAGCTGGGACTGGTTCGACGTCACCAAGATTGAGACCTTCGGCCAGGTCGCAGCCGGCATCTCCCTCTCGATCTTCGTTTACTGGGGCTGGGATGTCTGCCTCACAGTCAACGAGGAAACCGCCAACGGAAAGAAGACCGCCGGCCTCGCAGGCACCCTGACCGCCGTCATCGTGCTGGGCATTTACCTCCTGGTCACCATCGCCACCATGATGTTCGCAGGCGTCGGAGACACCGGAATCGGCCTGAACAATGAGGAAAACCACGCCAACGTCTTTACGGCCCTCGCGTCTCCGGTTATGGGTCCGTTCGCGATCCTGATGTCCCTCGCCGTCCTCTCCAGCTCGGCGGCTTCCCTGCAGTCGACGTTCACCTCGCCGTCCCGCAGCCTGCTGGCCATGGCACACTACGGCGCCCTGCCTGAGCGCTTCAGCCACATGAGCAAGAAGTTCTCGACGCCGGGCTTCGCCACCATTGCGGCGGGCGTCCTGTCCGCAGGCTTCTACGCCGTGATGCACGTGATCAGTGAGAACGTCCTCAACGACACCATCCTTGCCCTTGGCTTGATGATCTGCTTCTACTACGGACTCACGGCCATCGCCTGCGTTTGGTACTTCCGGAACAGCGTATTCTCCAGTGCCCGGAACTTCTTCCTGCGTCTCTTCTGCCCACTTCTGGGCGGGGTCGGCCTGTTTGTTGTCTTCCTGCAGACCGCGGTGGACAGCTGGGCCCCGGAGTTTGGCAGTGGTTCGGAAATCTTCGGAGTGGGACTCGTGTTCGTGCTCGGCATCGGAATCCTTGCCCTGGGTGCCGTGTTCATGCTGATCATGTCCCGCGTCCGTCCCGGCTTCTTCCGCGGTGAGACCATCCGCAAGGACACCCCTGCCCTGGTGGTCCCCGAGTAGTTCCTCAACGCGAAGACGCAGGAAAGCGGTCAGTACCCCGGAAATCTCCGGACGAACTGGCCGCTTTCCTGCGTTCTCGCGTTAGCCGGCTACCCAATCACCAACGGTGGGCGACGTCCACCACAAGGCGCGAACCGCCGTCGGGCCCGTCCAACGTGAAGACGCGGAACGGAAGCCGGGCACGGACACCCAAACCGATGCTCGTGGTTCCTTCGAAGCTGCCCGCGTAAACCACCTGACGGAACGTCTGGTACCCGGAAACGTTGGACAGTTCAGCCTTGGCAGCCGGAGCGTACGTCAGTTGGCCGTTCTGGTCATAGGACGGAGCCGTCACCATAATCTGCAGGTCAGCATCACCGAGCACGGGGATTGGATAGCCGGTGGCATCCTGAACCACAACCGGGACATACTGCACTGAATAACCGGCCACCTTGCCGGTCATATCTACCACCAGGCGGTCGTAACAGGTCTGTTGGCCCGTACGGACGTTGGTGACGTTGGCGGCGCTCATATCGGGGTCGGCCTTGGCCAGCGAGCCCCACATGATCCCGCAATATGGTGATGCCGAGGCCGGCCCCGGTGCCACCAGACCGAGTCCGGCAGCTGCAAGGACTGCTGCCAAACCCGCTCCAAATTTCCTCATTTTTTGTGCCCCCTTCAGGCGAAGTTGATACTTCAACAGTAGGAGTCGCTTGGGTTGTTTGGATGGGTTGTGGCCGCTTCGGCGCACAACCGTTAAAACGACTCCGGGGTGGTCACAGGAGAGTCATGGAAGGGTACATTTACGCCGGTTCAGGGACCAGTTAGTGGGTCTTCATGCATAGGTTCGTAATCGAAGATAACGACACCTGGGCGTTACAAAGAGTTGCGGACACGCAAAAGCCCCATCCGACCATCCATTGGCCTGACGGGGCTCGACGCTTTGCGGTGCCTGGGATTAGCCCTCGCAGTCCTTGCAATACTTAAGGCCGTTCTTTTCCAAGGCAACCTGGGACCTGTGGCGGACCAGGAAGCAGGAAGAACACGTGAATTCGTCAGACTGTTCGGGTACCACCACAACGGTCAGTTCTTCACCGGAAAGATCGGCGCCCGGGAGGTCGATGCCTTCCGCGGTGTCGTTTTCGTCGATGTCGATGACTGCAATCTGGGCACCGGCTGCGCGGGACGCCTGAAGAGCCTCAAGCGAGTCCGCGGGAGTCTCTTCTTCTGTCTTGCGGGGTGCGTCGTAATCAGTAGCCATTGGGTTCGCTTTCGTTGCTGCATAGTGCCATTTCAGGCACCTCAGTGAAGCAGTTTAGGGCATAGCATCCGCATTGGACGAAAAGTGTGCCCAAAACAACATTCAGCAGCTTTCAAGCGAACCTTTAGGGGCTACGGCGGACCATTCCCGAGTGGGATTGAATGGCCTGCGCACTGGCGACCGTAACCCCGCTAAGCGCCGGCAACCACGTCCAATCAGCGGGGCGCCCGTGACCCCCTTGGCCCCCGGGATCGTTTACGGGTTCCACACAATCCAGGACGTATGCGGCCTCAATCCATTCGCCGATCCTGGAGCCAATCTTCGCGATTTGTCCGGCCAACCATGATGCTTTCATGCGGCAAAGGTATCCACACGTCATGTGGGGCCGGTTTCTGCAGGGTCACGGGCTTGTTAACTTCCCCTTTTCTGCTACTAGTCCCGCAGAGCCTGCTGCACGACGTACTCCGCAATCGCCATCGACGACGTAGCCCCCGGTGACGGTGCATTCCGCACCAAAACCGTGTCCCGGCGTCGTGAAATCACAAAATCATCCACCAGGGAACCGTCAGCATTCATGGCCTGCGCACGGACGCCGCGCGTGCCGGGAAGAACAGTGGCACCCTCCAACGACGGAACAAAGCGTACGGCCTCCTTAATGAACTTCTTCCGGCTGACCACGGTCTGGAATTCGCGGACCGCCGATGGCACATTCTGCCGGGCAAAATTCCAGAAACCAGGAAACAGGGTGTAATTCAAGACGTCGCGCACATCGATGTCCTTCCACGAATAGGCCTCGCGCCCGAAGGAGATGAAAGCGTTGGGACCCAGCATCATTTCGCCGTCGATCCTTTTGGTGAGATGCACGCCAAGGAAGGGATGCTTGGGGTCCGGCACCGGATAAATCAAGCCCCTGACTTTTGCGCGGCTTTCCTTGCCAAGGAGGAAGTACTGCCCAAAGAAGGGAACGATGCGCGGCGTTGCAGGCTCTCCAGTGGCTTTCGCCAACCGGTCGGATTGAAGCCCGGCGCACGCCACCACAAGATCGTAATGCTCGCCCCCATCCTTCGTGTGGACAACGACGCCGCTCCCCTGCTGTTCCAGCGAGGTGACTTCCTGCCCAAGCCGGATCTGCCCGCCTGCGTTACGGACGTCGTCGGCGAGCGCATTCGTGATGGCCGTGTAGTCCACGATCGCCGTTTCCGGCGAGTGCAAAGCAGAAAGCCCGACGGCGTTCGGCTCCACCTCCCGTATTTGGTCACCGCGCAGCATGCGTGCGCCCGGCACTCCATTGGCCGTTGCCCGCGCGAAGATGTTCTCCAGCCGCTTCGACTCTTCGGAGGTCTGGGCGATCACCAACTTGCCGCAGGCCTCGTACGGCAGATCCTTGGTGGCACAGAATTCGCGAAGCAGTTCCACACCCCTGCGGCACAGCGTTGCCTTCAGCCCGCCGGGTTCATAGTAGAGCCCGGCATGGACCACCCCGGAGTTGTGGCCGGTCTGGTGCTTGGCGAGCTGGTCTTCCTTTTCGTAAACGGTGGCCTGGACGCCGTCGAGTTTGTTGGCCAATTCCCGGGCAACAGCCACGCCGATGATCCCGCCACCAATGACCGCGCAGCGTTTGATGTTTTTCGGCGTTATGTTCGCAGACATGGGAGCTCCTCGTCGGTGGGGATTGGTCCGCATCACTCCACAGCATTCCATGGAGTGGTTCGCCGGGCACGTAAAAAGGGGCGGCACGTCGCGTGCCGCCCCTTTTACTTAGTGCGTGAAGTGCTAGACAGCGCTGGGCTGGTCGAAGCGCTGGCCGGCCGGGTTGGACGGCAGGAGTGCGAGAACCAGAATTGCGAGTCCGCCAAGGAACGGAATGAGGCCGAGCAAGGCGAGCCAGCCGCTGAAGTTGCCGTCGTGCAGACGACGGACCAGCAACGAAATGGACGGAATGAGTACCGCCAGGTAGAACGCAAAGATCAAAATAAGTCCTACAACTGCGCCCGGGCCGGGAACTGCCGTTCCGTTTGCCGAGACTGTAGAACCTGCAGCACCGAGGATGCCGGTAAGGATCTGCAGTACGAGGCCGATGACCCCCAAAGCGAGGGCCACCCACCAGTATTCGCTGCGGCTCGCACGGCCGGTGAAGGCGGTGTACTTCTTGAAGAAACGCTTTACGGCGGCGCCGATGGGTGCGCCATAGTAGGGAGCCCACAGCGGCGGTTCGCCGGTCTGTGCGCCATACGGCTGGGTTTGCTGTGGCTGTTGCTGGTAACTCAAGGTGTTCCCCCGGGGTTAGGTGTGAATAATGCAGTGAGACCTAAACTCTGTGAAGAGTCGTTGCTCATCGTAGTGCTCTCCGCAGTATTTATGCAGGTCGATGGACAAAATTAACCGGGATTTAGTCCGTTGACGGATTATGTCGCCCCAATCCCTCTCTCACATACCAACCCTTTTGCGCCAACCTTCTCTCACATACCAACCCTTTAGAGCCAACGCTCTCTCACATACCAACCCTTTAGGACCAACGCTCTCTCACATACCTCCCGATTTGAGGTTCGACGGCGGCACTGTCGTCTCGTCGTCGTCGAACCTTATCCACCAGTTCTCTTTCGCTCCCGCCGGGCAAGATCAAACTTGTTGGAGGCACCCGTTTTCCGCAGGAGACTGGAAATGTGCGAACTCACCGTCTTTTCGCTAATAACAAGCGATTCAGCAATCTCCCTGTAGGTTCTGCCAGCAGCGACATAGTCCAGGATGGTGGCCTCCCGCGCCGTCAGCCCATCGCGCTTCCTGCCCACCGGATGGGGCACCGCGATGGGCGTTAGCGAGATCCTGGCTTGCTCAGCGAGTTGCTCCAAAAGCCTCTGCACGGGAACGGCTTGAAGGTCGCGCGCCAGTTGGAGTCCCCTGCGGAGGACCTCCGAGGCCTGGGCTTTGGCGCCGTGGCCCTGCAGCAGAAGCGCTTCGGCGGCGCGTTGGCATGCATAGGCTTGTTCCCAAGCCAGGCAAGCGTCCCTGCAAGCGTTAGCAGTGTGAATCCAGACGTCGGCATTGCCGTGATCTCCCCGTGCACGGCCCAATTCCGCCGCGTACAGGCTTCCGAACGCAAACACTTGGCGTTGATACAGTTCCGATTGCTCTCCTGGTTCGTTGAAAACATGAGGAAAGCGCTCCTCCAGTTGGACCACTTCCGCCAGCAACCCAGCTATTGGTTTTCCTTCGTCTTTGGCCTTTTGGACGAGATCGGCGAGAGCCCTGGCCGCCAAAGGCAGCAACCACTCGCACATGGTAGGTGGCGGTCCGGGGCGCAAGATGCCAGACATGGCTGCCTCAAGCGAGGCCTCCGGCCGGCTGGCAAGAGCATTGACCTCTGAACGGATTGCCGCGAAGTTGAGGTTGAGATAGGCCTCAGTATTGCCATTCACTTCTTCAGCGCGGGCTAAATGGACAAAAGCGTCCTCCATCCGCCCTTGTAACGCATCCAGCCGTGCGGCCGTCAATCGGGCGCTTACATCCCCCATAGGACCAGGGTCCAGGCTGATGGCGATACGCAAAGCCGTCTGGGCCTCGCGCCAAGAGCCGATGCCGAGGAAGCTGGCGGCTTCATCCGCTGCGATCTTGGAGATGTAGGGGTGGGGAGCATCATGCTTGGCCAGTTCCTCCCGGGCGATGTGGAGAACGTTCGCGTATTCTCGGCTGATCCAACTCTCCTGGGAGTTGGCAAGCCAAGCCACCGCATGAAGGTAGCCCCAGTAATCCCCGGCCAGGAGTGCCTCTGCCGCTGCAGATTTGGCCAGCCTGAAGGCCTCCTCCGCGTGCTTGGCGAAGAGCTCCACCATTGCAGCGGCTGTGAGCGCGTAGGACATAGCCGTGGGGTTTTTCGTCAGCCGGGCAAGGGAAAGCGCCCGTGCCGCGCCGTCAGCTCCGCCATCTCGATCCAGCCACAGCGCAGCGTGCGTATACTCCGCCAAAGCCAGCGCGTGCTGCCAGCTCTGAGGATGAGCTGCGGAAAGCTGAACCGCCCTCTCCATCTCCGCCAGGTCAAAGAACGACCTTCCCGTGGACATGGACAGATGCATTCGCCTCACCAGTAAAGCAGCCATGTCCAAGGGGTCGACCGTTGGATCGGTGAGCGGGATCAATGAGTCTAAAGCCTCAAGTTCGGCTTTCTGGTTACCAGAGTGGAATGCGGCGCTCCTGACCTGCTTCCAGAGTTCATGGAGAGTCTCCGGCACCATGCCCACTTTGTCCTTGAGCTCCAACGCCCGGCGGAACATGCGCAATGCATCAGCCCAATTTCCGAGGCGGACATGTTCCGTGGCTGCACGAATGGTCCATTGATAGGCAGACGCCCAACGTTCAGCGTGGTAGTGGTGTTCGGCCACGGATGTGATCATTCCGGAAGTAGGCGTTGCCCCATGTGACAGGGAGTTCTCATAGGCATCGGCAAACGCTGAATGCCAGTAGCGCCTCTCCTCGCCGTCCATGTCCTGCTCGAGCATCTCCGCGATGAGCGGATGGTGGAACCAGTAAGTGCCCTCTGGCAGCAGATCCACAATCCCCGCGGTCACAGCCGTCTGCAGCATAGGCAAAACTGATTCCCGGGCGATAGTTCCCCCGGCGACCGTGCGCAGTTCAGCAGCCGCCACCGAGCGTCCGGCAACGGCCAGAATCCGGGTCAATCGTTGGACGGATTTAGGTAGCCCCTTCCACGATCTGAGGACGGCAGCCCTTAGATCCGACGGAAAGCCGTCATCGACCCGCCTGCCGGTGGCCCGCATGCCCTCAATCAAGAGGCTGGTGAAGTAAGGGTTTCCGGCCGAATGTGCGTACACATCCGTGACCAGTGACTGGGGCGGCGGCACACCCAGCAGCCGGGATATTTGAGTAGTAGTTGCCGGCCTGTCCAGAGGCTGAAGTGTTACGAGTTCCACGGTGGGCAGCCGGCGGACGTCTGTCATCCAACGCTCAAGAGGCTGGTTTTCCATCGCGATGCCCGAACGGACTGTGGCCACAATACCCAAGGGACGGTCTGGCGGTCCGGCTATGAGAAACATGAGGATATCCAGTGTTTCTGCGTCCGACCACTGAAGATCATCGATCACCAGGAGCACGGGTCTGGAATGGCTGATCCTGGTCAGCCACTCGTCAACGAAAAGGGGATTGTCTGCGCGTGCTTCAACCATTGCGACACTGCTGAATGGTGCTGGTCTCCCGAGCCGGGCTGCATCGTGGAATGCCGAACGCAGCGCCTGAAATGGCACTTTAAGTGACGTCAGCGGCAGTGCTGCCCCGCTGAGAACAACTACATCCTGGCCAGCCGCGGCACAGATCTGTCCCACTAGCGCCGTCTTGCCTACACCAGCATCGCCGGACACGATTACCGTCCTCGACGCTCCAGCCCGGACGGCATCAATCATGCCCTCAAGTTCAGCCAGTTCATCTTCCCGGCCCACCAGAGCAGTTCCCTTGGAGTTGGCCTTAATAGCCACCGTCCAAGCTTCGCATCCTGCCGACGAGTGGGCTAGGTCCAAGGGTATTTCCCGTGCTTTTAAGGGTGAAGTCCGGATGCCTCGGATTAGTGAACAGCGCAGAGTGAAACTACGCACAAGCACCATTCAAAGGAACCCCGACATGCGTGAATCTGTTAGCCCTGCCAGGCGTCTTTGCCTCGCCCTACTCTTTGTCCCGTTCGTTTTCCTGTCTCAAGGCCAGGCAATCGCGGACGTCCCACCAGACAAATCCCCTACGATCTACGTCGACTGCCCCCTCGAACGTATCGGCACACAACTTGTTCGCTGCGATAACCTCACCGGCGCCGGCGTAGATGCGCCCTATTGGATCCCGGAGCAAAAATGACCGCCCCGGTGATTTTTGGCAGGACGTGAGCGAACATCGGGCAAAACACCGCAGGACGTGAGCGAACGACCGGTAAAACACCGCAGGATGTGAGAGGACGACCGGGGGCGGGACGCGGACCCACCCCCTCCTGTTCCACGTTCGGCTCCACCACCGCGATAGGCCGATGTCCGAGCATGGACATGTGCACAGTGGTTCAGGATGAAGGTAGGCACCTGTCCATATCGCGGCGTTCGGGCATATGTCAGGATCAAAGTTCACATCCTGATACCCCGGAATGGACCATGAACCTCCCACTTTTCCACGACCCCCTTCAGGACCGCGTCACCGCCGACGCCCCCGTGCGTGATCCAAGGATTGGACGCGATGGCGCGTTCCGTCGCGATCCCCGGACACGCATTTCTCCCGGCGCCACGCGGCCCTCCACGCACGCGGCCAAGTCGACACGGAACGCTCGGCAGCGCGAGGTGGCCAAGTCGACACGGAACGCTCGGCAGCGCGAGGTGGCCAAGGTTGCCGAAGATCTCCAGGCGTTGATTGCCAGGGCTGGGATCAAGTCCTGAATAAGGCACCAACTGGCGGCTTCGGCAAGGAATAGATCCGGCCCGAATGGGTACAGATACGGGCATACCCTTCGTAATTCATGCCGATCCTGACGGCAGGAGGTGTGCTGTGAGCAGGAGATCATCCGAACATTGGGCCTGGCCTCTGAGCGCCACCTGAGCCATCTCAGTGTTGATCTTTCCCTGCCGCCTGGTGAATGGGTGCCTTACAGGGTTGCCTGGCTTGGTGGATGCGTCCTTTACAACAGGCAGGCCTTGCTGGATTCGGGAGGCTTCACGTTCTGGCCCCAACTTCCCATTGATCACGCCGGCGAGGATGTGGTGGCGCAGTGGCAGGTGATGGAGAGGTACGGGGGGTGCAGGAATTCTTCCTTCGGGCGCCGTGCACTTGGAGTCACCCACGACGGTGGCGGACCGCCGCGTGGAGGCTTACGAGGTGGTGCTTGGTGTCCGACCCGAGGCGTGACATGAGCCGGCAAGCGCATTCACGAGGACTACCATCCACAGCATGAGTATCCGCATCGGTACGTCCGGCTGGAGCTACGACCATTGGGAAAATGTGCTCTACCCGCCGGGCCTGCCCACGGCCAAGCGCCTGGCGCACTACGTGGCACGGTTCGACACCGTTGAGCTCAACGCGAGTTTTTATCGCTGGCCGCGGGACACCGCATTCAAAAGCTGGCATGATCGCCTGCCGGCTGGATTTGCGATGTCGGTCAAGGCACCCCGCGGCCTCACACATGGGAAAAAGCTGTACAGCCCTGAAGTGTGGGTGGAGCGCATTACCCGCTGTTGGCACGAACTCGGTGACAAAAGAGCTGTGCTGCTTGTCCAGCTTCCGCCTGATTTCGCCCGCGATGATGCCCGGCTCGATTACTTCCTGGCAGCCTTGCCGCATTGGATTCGTGTGGCGGTGGAGTTCCGGCACGATACCTGGGACCACCCTGACGTATACGGCTTGCTTGAACGCCACGAGGCCGCCTACTGCATCATGAGCGGGGCCAATCTGCCGTGCATCCTCCGGGCCACGGCACCCTTCGTTTACGTCCGGCTTCACGGACCGGACCCCCATCACCTGTACGGGGGCTCGTATTCGGAGGAGGACCTTCGCTGGTGGGCGGATCGGATCCGTGAGTGGAACAGCACGGGCAAGGACGTGTACGCCTACTTCAACAACGACGGCGGTGGCAACGCCGTGCGCAATGCCGATACTTTGCGGTGGCTGCTTGGGAACGGCTGACTCGCCGGGGGCGAGCCAGCCAGCGGGTCCTAGGCGGCCCTAGCCCAGGCGGCCCCGCACGATCTCACTGACGGTCTTGCCGTCGAAGCGTCCTGCAACCTTGGCCGTAACCGGCTTCATGACGGCGCCGATGGAACGCATTGACGGTTCCTGCCCGTCGGCTTTCAAAGCTGCGATGGTTTCGTCGACGATGCCCTCTACTTCTTCCCGGCTGAGGGCCTTGGGGAGGTACGCCTCGATGATCTCAGCCTCCGCAACTTCGGCGGCTGCCCTGTCTGCTTCCCCGGCTTCGGTGTAGATGCGTGCGGTATCCCGGCGCTTGGCAGCTTCCTTTTGAAGTAGTGACGTAACCTGCGCATCGTCCAACTCGATGGGCGTTTTGCCCGATTTCTCCCGGGTGGTGATCTCGCCCAGGACATTCCGCACGGTGGTGAGCGCTGTCTTGTTGCCCGCCTTCATGTGGCCTACGACGTCTTCTTTGAGGCGATCTTTCAGTGACATTGTGCTCCTTGATCGGGGTACCTACTTGCCATCGTAGCCAGTTCCCCAAGTGGACGCGGACCGGAATGAGGGTCCGGAAAATTTTCCTTGCGGAGCATTTAGTAAGCATGCTTAGCTTATTGTGCCGCTGGAATTCCTTGAAGGAACCGGTTGGCTCACCGATCGCACCGAGGAGCCTTAGCTCTACATGGGAGGGACAACCATGCACCTAAACGAACGGGAGCGCAGGGTGCTGCAGCAACTCGAACGGGAACTTTTCATCCAGGATCCGGACTTGGCCCGTCAACTGGAAACAGGAATCCCGGCGCGTCGCCCCTATGAACCGCGGGCCCGCCACGTTCTTGCTGTCGCCCTTGGAGTGCTGCTGATGCTGTTGGCCATACCAATCAACCCGTCCCCGTTGGGATACTGTGGCTTCCTTCTGATGGCGTGGGGATTAGTGGCACATTTCGTTCAGAGGGCGCGTTCCACCTCCGGGTGAGCCTATTCCTTTTCCAGACCCGTATCGGTCGATGGGGCCGGACGTACTTCGGGAAGTGTCCGCATAGGGAGCTCCTTCTCGGTTGGCCCACTGACCACCACCTGCGCGGGGCTGTGCAGGAGGTATCCATTGAGCCAGGAAAATAGTGCACGGACTTTCTGCTGGACCCCGGACAAGAGGGCCAGATGGACCAGAAGCCAGGACAAGAAAGCGAAAAGGCCCTGCAACTGGATTCGCTTGCGGCCCAGTTCTGCTACTGCGGCCCCGCGGCCCACCATGGCCATATAACCCTTATCAACGTAGCGGAAGGGAGTACGGCTTCCGCCAGTCAGGTCTGCAAGGATATTGGCTGCCGCCCACTTTCCCGATTGTTGGGCTACCGAGCCAAGCTGTGGCAACTTTGCGCCAGTGGAATCGGTGATGTTCGCTGCATCACCGATGACGTAGACACCATCCACATCCGGGGCGGTCAGGTCCGGACGAACATCGACGCGCCCACCTTTGCCCTGTGTCAGTCCCGAAGTGCTGATGAGGTCTCCTGCTTTCAGACCGCCTGCCCAAACGACGATCTGCGCGGGGACGAAGCTCCCGTCAGCCAGCGCCACACCATCTGTTCGCACTTCGGTAACGCCCACTCCCATATGCAGCTGGACGCCCACCTTCCCAAGACGTTCGGTGGCGTACCGCTGCGACTTCGTGGAGAACATGTTCAACACGCTGGGCACCATGTCCACCAGGTGCACGCGGCAGCGGGCGGCGAGCTCGGGAGAGAAGTACTTGCGGACCATGTATTTCACGTTTTCTGCCATGGCCCCGGCGGTCTCCACGCCGGTGGGTCCTCCTCCCACTACCACCACGTCTACCATGCCTTCTGAGCTTCTGTCGGCCTCATCCAGCAGCCGCGTAATGGCGGTGCCCAGCCTGGTGGCGTCGGTGACGGAGTACAACGGAAAAGCATGTTCCCCGGCACCTGGTGTGTTGAAGAAGTTGGGAACGGCACCTACCGCAATGACCAGGATGTCCGCCCGCAAAGTCACGCCATCGGCGGTAGTGACTGACCGTTGCGCGGCATCAATGGAGGCAACACCCGCCGTCAGGATTTTGACGGTCTTATAGCGGCGGAAAACGGAGCGCAGCGGCCGCGTGATGGCTGAAACCCCGATCTGGGAAGTAGCCAGTTGATAAAGGAGCGGCTGGAACTGGTGGTAGTTGTTCGAGTCAATCAACAGGACGCGTACGCCCTTGCGTCCGAGTTTTTTGGCTGCCGCGACGCCTGCAAATCCGGCACCCACCACGATGACTTGGTATGAGTCCTCCATGCGAGCAACTTACTTCACCATGGGTTCCGGCAACAGTACCGGAGGGTCCCCTAATGTCTTTCAGGCTCGACGGCGGGTGGACGGCCAACGCAGGGACGGTAGCTCGCCGTCGTGCGTTTATTCTCTGGTCCCGTGGGTACGCAGTGGGTAGTGTTCTGCATTCGGCAAGCGCGCGCGAAGGAGTTGGTTTTTTTGAACGACGACGAGCGGACAAAGGCAAGGCAACTGACAGAGGCTGTGCAGGAAGCCGGGGCTGTTGAGTTGCTGCTGGTCCGGCATGGAGAAAGTGAAGGCAACGTAGCCGCGACGGAAGCCCGCCTGGCGCGGGCTGAGGTCATTGACGTCCCCGCCAGGGACCCGGACGTCAACCTATCGGATACCGGCCAGGATCAGGCCAAGGCATTGGGAACTGCGCTGTCCCGGATTGCGGAGGAGTTCCGCCCGGACACGGTGGTCTCCTCCCCCTATGCACGCGCCCTTCAGACAGCGGAAATTGCTGTTCAAACAGCTGGCTGGCCCCTGAAAGTCCACACGGATGAACGCCTCCGCGACCGGGAATTGGGCATTTTGGACAGACTCACCCGCTTAGGCGTGGAAACGCGTTACCCCGATGAGGCCGAGCGGCGCCTCTGGCTGGGCAAGCTGTTCTACAGGCCACCCGGAGGTGAATCCTGGGCTGACGTCGCGCTTCGCCTGCGATCCGTCCTGGACGAGCTCAACAATCTGGGAAGAGGACACCGTGTAATGCTCGTTTGCCATGATGCAGTGATCCTGCTGGTCCGATACGTCCTGGAGGGGATGTCCGAGCGCGAGATCCTGGATCTCGCCGCCAGCACAACGGTGCTGAACGCATCAATTACCCGGTACGTGCGCCCCTCTGGCGCTGGACCATGGATGCTCGAGAGCTTCAACGTGGCCGATCATCTCACCGAACAGGGCGTCACGGTCACCGAGCATGCCGGAGATGCCAGTGTCCACCCACAGTGATTTCCACGGCACTCCCGGCCCCACGCAAGTGACGCCATCGCTTCTGCGTGAGTGGCCGCTGCCCGCTCCTGGCGAAGATAAATATTCACGCGGCGCTGTTCTGATCATCGGCGGTGCACGAACCACTCCGGGCGCCACCGTCCTGGCCGGCATCGCCGCCCTCCGCGCGGGGGCCGGAAAGATTACGTTGGCTGTGGCCGAATCGGTGGCCGTGCACGTGGGAGTCGCGTTCCCGGAGTGCGGGGCGGTGGGCCTGCCGGAAACTGCCGTTGGGTCCGTTACCGGTGAGGGGCTGGACGTCATCTCAAGGTACTTGGAACGGGCAGACGCAGTGTTGGTCGGGCCCGGCCTGGATGATTCGGACTTGGCAGGGGAATTGCTCGCCAGGTTGTTGGAGCGGGAGGAACTCAAAGGCGAAGGGCCGGCCGTTGTCCTGGACGCCTTCGCCCTCGGCGGACTGGTGAAGCTAAAGGGGATGTTGGAACCCTGGCGGGGCCGGTTGATCCTCACTCCCAACCCGACTGAGGCTGGAGTCCTGCTGGGACAGGACTTAAACCACCTCGAAACCGACGTTGCCGCCGTCGCCGAACAGTACGGTGCAGTGGTTAGCTGCCAGGGCGTGATCGCACGCCCACATGGAGAAGACCCCGGGGACCCTGAACTGTGGAAGATCACCACCGGGTACGGAGGTTTGGGTACCTCAGGCAGTGGAGACGTACTGGCCGGTGCCATCACCGGTCTCCGGGCGCGTGGGACCACCGGCGCGCAGGCTGCCTGCTGGGGAACCCACCTGCACGCCGCCGCAGCCGACCGTTTGGCCAGCAAACTGGGCCCGCTCGGGTTCCTTGCGCGCGAACTTGCCGACGAGTTGCCCGCCCTGATGCTGGAGCTGAACACCTGAAACACTGAGCCTCGTAGCGCTATGCAGGCTTCAGCAGTTCGTGTTCCACGACTGCCCTGCGGGAGAGAGTCTTGTACCCTTCCTGCTCGAACAAGACGGTGATGACGTCGTCCTCATGCCTCATCACCAGACCCGGCCCCCATTCCTTGTGAATCACAGCGGACTGCAGCGGGAATGGGTCGCTTTCGCCAGCCCGCTGTTCATTTGGGCTTTGACGCTTTGAGTTGCCATCGACAGCCCCGGAAGCAGCGGCGCACACATCACAATTGCCGCACGGCTCCGAAAGTTCCTCACCGAAATAGCCCAACAGGAACTGTCGTCGGCAGCTGTCCGTCTCCGCATAGGCGCGCATCATTGTCAGCCGGGACTGGTCAACGCGCTGCCGGGCCTCGGCCAGTTCGACGGCGCGTGCCACCAGGGCCGGGAGTTTGGCTTTGGATGCCAGGCGAATGCCACGCTTGCCTGTGGTGACAGCGCTGGCTTCCTCCAACTGGTTGACGAGCCCGGTGAGGCGACGGACGGGGAATCCGGTCAGCTCCGCGAGCGCGCTCTTGGGGGCAGGAGCGCCTGCGGCTTTCAGGATCTTCAGGACTGCCAGGAGCGAATCCGGGTCCGGTGAATGCGTGCCGAAGAACTTCCGCAGGCCAAGATCCTCTTCGCGGTAATGCAGTGTGGCAGCAGCCGGTTTTCCGTCGCGTCCGGAACGGCCTATTTCCTGGTAGTAGGCATCGGGGGATTCCGGAATGTCGGCATGGACGACGAACCGCACGTTGGGTTTGTTGATACCCATGCCGAACGCCGTTGTGGCAACCACGACGTCCAGCTGATCGTCCAGGAACTGCTCATGGATGCGATCCCGGTCAGCATCGGACCGACCGGCGTGGTATGCCTCCGCGCGGAGTCCTTCCTTAGCCAATTTGGTGGCGTACTTTTCCGTGTCCTTACGGGTGGCGGCGTACAGAAGGCCCCGTTCGCCTCCGCTGGCCAGCGTGGAAACCTGCTCCAGGACTGCTTGTCGCTTGCCTTTGTCCTCCTGATGGCGGACCACGTCCAGACTGATGTTGGGCCGGTCAAAGCCACGGACCAGAACCAGCGGATCCTTCATGCCCAGGCGTTCGAGAATTTCATCGCGTACTGGAGGTGAGGCAGTCGCGGTAAGGGCTGCAACCGGAGGGTTTCCCAATCGTTCGCGGACATTTCCCAGATCGAGGTAGTCGGGGCGGAAGTCATGGCCCCAAGAGGAGACGCAGTGGGCCTCGTCCACCACGAACAGGGTGATGTCCAGCTTGGCTATCCGGTCCACAGTCTCCTGTTTGGCCAACTGTTCGGGAGCCAGAAACACGAAAGTGGCTTTGCCGGACTCCGCCGCTTCCCAGGCGTCTTCCACTTCCGAGTCGCTGCGGGAGGAGTTGATGGCGACGGCAACGCCATCACCCAGCTGCCCGTTCAGTCCGTCCAGCTGGTCCTCTTGCAAAGCAATCAAGGGAGAAACCACGACGGCGGGGCGCCCGGTTTGGTTGAAAAGGTACCTGGCTGCCACTTGGTAGGTGGCTGATTTGCCGTACCCAGTGGGCATGACGGCCAGGACGTCGCGGCCGCCGGCGAGCGCAATCATGGCGGCGAGTTGGCCGGGGCGGAGCTTGGGGAGGGAAAAGGAAGACGCCGCAAGGGCGCCCAGGTCTGGATCATCGGACATTGGAAAACGGCTCCGCACAGTGGGTGTTGCGGCCGCTTGCTTCAGCCGAGGTAACCAGACTAACGCGGGCCGGGACCCGGCGTCGTGCGCTTCTTCCTGCTTGTGGATAACTCTGGCCGCCTACCGGGACACCGGCATCATGGCGTCATCGAAGGTGTGGCGGTAGCTTTGGAATACTTTTCCGTCGAAGCGGCCGGGGTAGAAGCGGCCGAGGTACCGGAGGTACCGCTGATGCAGGGCTTGTCTACATCCTTGGTTCTGATCGCACTCTTGGCTGTGGCGGCGCCCCTGGCGGTCCGCTTGCTTGACCGGGTGGTCAAAGTGCCGCTCGTGGTATTCGAGATCGTCCTGGGAATCCTGCTGGGTCCCAGCATGTTGGGATGGATCGAATCCACGCAGTTCACAGACACCCTGGCTGATTTCGGGCTGGCGATGCTCTTCTTCGTGGCCGGCAACGAGATAGATTTTTCCGATATCCGGGGCAGGCCCGCCATCCGCGCCTCTGCCGGTTGGCTGATCTCGTTGGCCGCGGGCGTTGGGGCGGGCTTTCTGTTGGCCCCCACGCCGGAGGCCGCGGTCATCATCGGGGTGGCGCTGTGCTCCACGGCGTTGGGGGCGTTGCTGCCCATTCTTCGTGATGCCGGTGAATCAAGATCCCCGATGGGTATCGCCGTCACGGCATTGGGTGCAGCTGGTGAGTTTGGTCCCCTGATTGCAATCTCACTGTTTTTCAGCGGCAGGCAGCTGGGACCGGCTACGGCAGTGCTTCTCGGATTCGTCCTCCTGGCCGGCATTGCGATTTTCCTGGCTTCCAAGGCGAGGCACACGCTCTTCCACTCGCAGGTCACCCGGACTCTCCACACCAGCGGCCAGTTCGCTGTCCGCTCCATCATGTTCATCCTCACCGTGCTCGTGGTGCTGAGCATGGTCCTGGGACTGGACATGTTGCTGGGGGCATTCGCCGCAGGCGTCCTCTGGAAAGTGGCCATTGCGCGCGCACCCGAACGGGACCGGAAGGTGATCGAGACCAAACTCGATGCCGTTGCGTTCGGGTTCCTGGTGCCCATCTTCTTCATCGATACCGGCATAGATTTCGATCTCGGCGCACTCACGTCCAGCCCGTCAGCCCTGACAATGGTCCCGCTGTTCGTGCTCCTCCTGCTGATCATCCGAGGCCTGCCGTCGATGCTTGCTGCCCCGCCAAGGTCCACGTTCGCCGAGAAACGGGCCATCATGCTTTTCGGGGCAACCGGCCTGCCGATCATCGTTGCCGTCACGGCCATTGGCAGGGATCAGGGCTTCATTTCAAGCGGAATCTCGTCGGCGCTCGTTGGAGCCGGCATGCTCTCCGTGCTCCTGTTTCCGCTACTGGCACTTCGGCAGGGTCAGCGTGAACGCCAACGCAGGATCCCGGTGCCACAGGAGGAAGTCCCTTAGGACAGCGCCTCCCGTGCATACGCCCGGCCAAATTACTCTGACCCTCAAACCCCAACAGGACTCATCGTCCGGGGCCTTTGGCCCCTACAGCACGGATGGTTCACGGCAGATACTGGGCATGGGCCTCTTTTCGGACCTAATGACGGAGCCGGTTCCACCGGTCACCATGAAAGGACACACCACGATGGCACGATGCGACGTTTGCGGAAACGACGATCCGAGGACTTTCACGGTCACGAGGGCCGGCCAAAAGGGCACTTTCGACAGCTTCGAATGTGCCATCCACATGATGGCACCGGCGTGCGAACATTGTGGCTGCCGGGTGTTGGGACACGGCGTCGAGACCGACGAAGGAATCTATTGCTGCGAGCATTGCGCGCGCGAAGCCGGAGCACAGCATCGGGAAAGACCCCATGCCAATACTGACCTCGTTGCTCCGGCCACCCCGTCGTCTGAAAGCCGGCAGGAATGACAGAAAACATCACCGTATGCCCGCACTGCGCAAAGCCAAACAGGGTTCCACCCAGTGCCAGCGGCCTGCCGCGATGCGGGCACTGCCATCACCTGTTGCCTTGGATCGTTGCCGCCGGCGACGGAGACTTCGCCGAAGTCGCCGAAGGGGCAACTCTCCCGGTACTTGTCGACTTCTGGGCTGTCTGGTGCGGCCCGTGCCGGATAGTCAGCCCGGTCCTCGATCAATTGGCGCAGGAACGGGCCGGAACGGTGAAGCTCGTCAAAGTCGATGTGGACAACTCGCCCCATCTTGCCAGGCGTTTCGGCATTCAAGCGGTGCCCACACTCATGATCCTGATCGGCGGAAAGGTCCTCGCCCGCCGCGCCGGGGCCGCACCGGCAGCAGCCCTGCGCTCATGGGTTGATGGCGTTCTTTCCCAAAGACACATGGTCGGCAGGAAATAGCGGGGTCTGCAGGATCGGGTCCGCGATGGACTGGAAAAGACCCAACCAGCGCCCTGTGGAGCCCCCTGTCGGATTCGAACCGACGACCCCCGCTTTACAAGAGCGGTGCTCTGGCCAACTGAGCTAAGGAGGCATGCGCCGAAAACGACGCTAGATAAGGTTAGCCCAGACCCTCCCCGTCACGGAAATCACGAAGGCGGCCAGCCACCCCAGATTGAGCGCAAAGCACAAACCGAGGCGACCAGCCGCCGTCGTAAATTCCTAAGACCTAGCCCTTGGCGTCAACCGCGGTCTGGATTTCAGCGTTCAGGTCGGTGGATCCGTCCCACTTCTTACCGTCGATGAACACGGTGGGGGTGCCCGTGATGCCGATGGCTGCCGCTTCTTGCGTAGCCACCTTTACGTAGGGCCGGTACTGCTTGCTGTCCACGCAGGAGTCGATGTTCGCTGCACCCACCTCCTTGGCCATGGCCTTGAGGTCGTTGTCCGAGATACCGGCGCTGCCTTCGGCAGGCTGGCGTTCGAAGAGGAGGTTGAAGAAGTCGGCGTACTTCTCAGGCGAAGAGTTCACCACGCACGCTGCGGCATTTGCGGCGCGTGAGGAGTAGTTGGTGGTGGATTGCTGGTCCAGGAAGCCAAGGGGACGGTACTCGACGGAAATCTTGCCTTCGTTGCGTAGTTTGGTGAGCGACTCCCCGTAGGTTGTCTCAAACCGCTTGCAAACAGGGCAGATGAAGTCGATGTAGGCGATCACCTTGACGGGCTTGCCGGCCTCGGGCTCACCACCGGGAACAGTGATCGTGGCGGGCTTGGTTGCCGGAGCCGAAGGGACGTCTGCCACGTTCACGGACGAAGCGTCGGACTTTACGACGTCGGAGTTGGCCAGCAATGTTACGCCGCCGTGCACATTGCCATTCGCGGGAGTGGGACCCTGATCGGCGATCGGCGCGCTTTGCTGGATGCTGGTGGTCACTACCAACGCGATGACGGCAAGGATCGCGACAACGGCCACCACAATGCCCCAACCGATCAGGAGTTTGTTGCGCTTTTCCTTTTTCAGCTGCGCTTCGCGGATTTCGCGCGCTTTCTCCCGTGCCTGGGCGGTGCGTTCAGCCTTGGAGAGGCGGGGTTCGTTTGCGGGGCTCATCAGTTCCTCGGATTACTCGACGTCGGTAGTGCATAGCTAGGGCAACGGGGTCAGTTTACGGGAGCAATCTTGAAGATTCGGCGCGCACGCAATGACCCGGTCGTTGAACGATCAACCGCCCTCTATGATTCCGCCGGTAGGCTGGGAGGTGAGTCACAGCAACCCCAGGGAGCAGTAATGCAGGATTTGGCAAGCGAAAAACTCAAGACGGAAGACGGCGTTAGGGCCTCTCCCACCAGGAAGCCAACGGCGAGCAAGTTCGACTTCATGGTGGTGTCCAACCGCCTGCCCGTCGATCGCTGCAGCAGCGATGGCGACGGCGATAGTGGCGGGGGCTGGCGACGCTCACCGGGCGGCCTGGTTACCGCGCTTGCACCGATGATGACCAAGTCCGACGGCGCGTGGGTGGGCTGGCATGGCGCCCCGGATGAAACCGTGCGCCCTTTCAGCCACGAAGCGATGGATCTTGTCCCGGTCCAGTTGAGCAGCCACGATGTCGAGCTGTACTACGAGGGCTTCTCCAATGCGACCATCTGGCCGCTGTACCACGATGTCATCGCCCCGCCGGAATTCCACCGCACGTGGTGGGATTCGTACCGCCAGGTAAATAAGAAGTTCGCCGACGCCGTCATCCGCCATGCCGCTGACGGCGCGACGGTGTGGGTCCAGGACTACCAGCTCCAGTTGGTTCCCCGCATGCTCCGCGAGGCACGGCCGGACCTGAAAATCGGCTTCTTCAACCATATTCCCTTCCCGCCTCCGGAGATCTTCGCCCAGCTGCCGTGGCGCCGCGAGATCATTGATGGACTGCTGGGCGCGGACCTGCTGGGCTTCCAGCGTCCCAGCGATGCCGGCAACTTCATGCGCTCTGCCCGCCGCTTCCTGGGCGCCAGCGTCAAGCAACAGCAAGTGCATGTAAAGGGCCCGGACGGCGAGGTCACCCACATTGCCCGTGCGCAGGCCTTCCCTATTTCCATCGATGTGGACCAGATCCGCGAGTTGGCCGGGAGGCCGGACATCATCGAGAGGGCCAAGCAGATCCGCAAGGACCTGGGCAACCCGAAGACCATCCTTCTTGGCGTGGACCGCCTGGACTACACCAAGGGCATCGGCCACCGCCTGAAGGCCTTCGAGGAACTCCTGCGTGAGGGCAGCATCAAGGTGGAGGACGCCACCCTGATACAGGTAGCGAGCCCCAGCCGGGAACGCGTGGAGCAGTACCGGCTTCTGCGTGAAGAAATCGAGGGCACCGTTGGCCATATCAATGGCACCTACGACACCATCCAGAACACTGCAGTCCGCTACCTGCACCACAGCTACCCCGTTGAGGAAATGGTGGCGCTGTACCTCGCCGCGGACGTCATGCTGGTCACGGCGCTGCGCGACGGCATGAACCTGGTGGCCAAGGAATACGTGACGGCCCGTTCCGAGGACGACGGCGCGCTGGTCCTGAGTGAGTTCGCCGGCGCTGCCGACCAATTGAAGCAGGCGCTGCTGATCAACCCGCACGACATCGATGGCCTTAAGTCGGCCATTCTCCGGGCCGTTAACCTCTCCCCCAAGGAAGCCCGCCGCCGCATGAAGCTGATGCGGAAGCAGATCCTGGACCACGACGTCGATCATTGGTCGGCGGAGTTCCTGGCCGCCCTCGAGGAGAAGGTGGTGCGCGATGACAGCTGAGCAGACGCCCCTGTCTTTGTCCCCGGAACTGTTGGACGCCATCAGGCGTATCGCTGGCACGGACCAACTCCTGGTGGCCTTGGATTTCGACGGCACCCTCTCCCCGATCGTGGACCATGCTGGTGACGCGCGGCCCCTTCCGCGATCGGCTGCGGCTTTGGAAGCCCTGGCTGAACTGCCGCGCACGACGACGGCACTCATCTCCGGGCGCGCCCTGGACAGTTTGCGCCTGGTCGCCTCGCCTCCTCTGAACACGTTGCTGATTGGCAGCCACGGCGCGGAGGTGTGGCTGGGCGAAGGGTCCGTGGGCCTGGAGTTGGATGACGAACAACGTGCACGGCTCGCTTCAGTACGCGACGTCCTGGCCGGCATCGTCGATATCGCGCCAGGGACGTTGCTCGAGGACAAACCCGCCGGAGTCGTCCTTCACACACGGCTTGCCGACGACGACGTTGCGGAAGATGCAGTCGAGGCCGCCATGCGGGTTCTGCGCGAACATCCTGGCGTGTACGTAAAAACCGGCAAACGCGTGCTGGAGACGTCCGTTGTCAAGGCTTCCAAGGGCGAGGCAGTGGAGTTCCTCCGTCAAGCGACCGGCGCCACGGCCATTCTGTTCGCCGGCGACGACGTGACCGATGAGGATGCCTTGGGCCGGCTGATGGGCGACGACGTCGGCATCAAGGTGGGCTTGGATTTCACGCAGGCAGAGTACCGGGTGGAAGCCCCGGTGCAGGTTGCGGAACTGTTGGAAGCACTCCTGCGGGAGCGCCGCCGAGTCACTGCCGAAGCATGAGCCCGTCATTGGGAAGCATGAGCGGGACCAACGTCACATGTGACGTTCGTAACATTTGCGCAGTAAATCCAAAAGTCTGACATACTCTTGAACGTGATGTGACGCACAGTACCGTGCGACGTCACACGATCCTCCCCGGCCGATGGCCGGGGAGTTCAACTGAAGAAAATGAACCATTCACAACGGATCGTCCGGCACGTACCTGCCGGTGAAGGGATTGATAACTGTGGCTACAGTTACTTTTGATAACGCTACGCGTCTGTACCCGGGCACAGATAAGCCCGCCGTCGATAAACTCAACATCGACATCGCCGATGGCGAATTCCTGGTCCTCGTTGGACCCTCCGGTTGCGGTAAGTCCACCTCCCTGCGCATGCTCGCAGGTCTTGAGGATGTGAACGCCGGCCGCATTCTGATCGGTGACCGCGACGTCACGGATGTTCCTCCGAAGGACCGCGACATCGCAATGGTCTTCCAGAACTACGCTCTGTACCCGCACATGACTGTTGCGGACAACATGGGCTTCGCGCTGAAGATTGCAGGCGTCTCCAAGGAAGAGCGCGCCGAGCGTGTTCGCGAAGCCGCCAAGCTTCTTGACCTCGAGCAGTACCTGGACCGCAAGCCGAAGGCACTCTCCGGCGGTCAGCGCCAGCGTGTTGCCATGGGCCGTGCAATCGTCCGTAACCCCCAGGTCTTCCTCATGGACGAGCCCCTTTCCAACCTTGACGCCAAGCTCCGTGTTCAGACCCGCACGCAGATCGCGTCCCTGACCCGCCGCCTCGGCGTCACCACGGTTTACGTGACGCACGACCAAGTTGAGGCAATGACCATGGGTGACCGCGTCGCAGTCCTCAAGGACGGCCTGCTCCAGCAGGTTGACACCCCGCGCAACCTTTACGACCGCCCGCAGAACGTCTTCGTTGCAGGCTTCATCGGCTCCCCCGCCATGAACCTGCTGGAACTGCCGGTCGTCGACGGCGGCGTCCAGTTCGGTGGCACGGTTTACCCGGTCAAGCGCGACGTCCTCGAAGAGGCACACGGACAGACGGTTACTGTTGGTTCACGTCCGGAAGACCTCGAGACGGTCGGCAACGGCGAAGGCCTTCAGGTTGAGGTTGACGTCGTCGAAGAACTCGGCGCCGACGCCTACGTCTACGGCCACACCATCCTGGATGGCAAGAGCCACGACATCGTTGCCCGCGTTGACGGCCGCCGCCCCCCGATGAAGGGCGAGTCCATCTTCGTTCGTCCGCAGTCCGGCCACGTGCACCTGTTTGACACCAAGACCGGCCTGCGCCTGGGCGACTAATCCCCACCGGCACCCTAACCTCGCTCCGCTTCGGCCAGGGAACCCTGCCGGCGTGGGCCCAGCCACCAGAAGTATCCGCATTGTGACAGCGGCCCGACCCCTTCCGGTCGGGCCGCTCTCGCGTTAACCTTTCCGCAGAAAGAACGGCATGAACACCACGGACAACCTGATCCCCCGGCCCGTACACGTCGCGCCATCGGACGGTCAGGCCTTCACGCTTGCCCCTACGGCCCGGATCGCGGCAAGCGAGGCAGCAGTCCCGGTCGCGGAGCAGCTGGCGGTGCTGCTTCGCCGCGGCACAGGTTTCGCTCTTCCCGTCGTCGAGACAGCCGACGCCGGCGACATCGCCCTGGAGTTCGTGG
The DNA here is from genome assembly GCF_031455315.1 of Arthrobacter sp. 1088. Taxonomy (NCBI): domain Bacteria; kingdom Bacillati; phylum Actinomycetota; class Actinomycetes; order Micrococcales; family Micrococcaceae; genus Arthrobacter; species Arthrobacter sp. 1088. The sequence goes on along the minus strand of NZ_JAVDSM010000003.1, from coordinate 33,342 downwards.
AAACGCTCGACGGCGGTCCGGAGGCTTATCAGCTGACTGTCACCGATGCCGGTGCACGCCTCGCGGCAACAACCCCCGCTGGCCTCTTCAACGCAGTCCAAACGCTCCGCCAGTTGTTCCCGCCTGCCATTGAACACTCCCTCACCGGTGAAGACGATACGAACAGCACGGATTCGTACAACACCGGTTCGAACAACGGGACCGGCGGCACCTGGGTGATTCCCGCCGTCGTGATTAAGGACGCGCCCAGGTTCGCCTACCGCGGACTCATGCTCGACGTCGCCCGGAACTTTTTCACGGTTGAAGAGGTGAAGGAGCAGATAGATGTCATGACCCAGTTCAAGTTCAATGCCCTGCATCTGCACCTTACGGATGACCAAGCTTGGCGTATCGAGATCCGAACGCCCAAGGAAAATCCATCGGGCCTGGATTATGGCAAGCTCACGGAAATCGGCGGAGCAGGCGCGGTGGAGTTCCCCACAGCCGCACCAGTCCGCGGCCGGGAGGGGTTCTATACCCAGCAGGACTTCAGGGAGATCCAGGAATACGCCGCTGCCAGGAACGTGCTGGTGGTCCCGGAAATCGATCTGCCAGGCCACGTCAATGCGGCCCTTGCAGCCATACCGCAGCTCAACCCGGACGGCCATGCGGCAAGCATGAGTACCTCGGCAGCAGTGGGCTGGTCGACGCTGGATGCAGCCCTTCCTGTGACGTATGAGTTTGTCAGGGAAGTCCTTGAACAACTGGCAGCCACGACGATCGGCCCCTACCTGCACATCGGGGGTGACGAAGCGTTGGTAACGGATCACGAGCATTACGTCAGCATGACGCAGGAGTTCGTCCGCATTGCCGATGAAACCGGCAAGAAAGTGGTGGGCTGGAATGAGTACGCCGCCGTGGACCTCCGTGAGGGCGACGTGGTGCAGTATTGGTTTGGCGACCTCCCCCCTTTGGTTCAGAAGGCAGAGTCCACGGGGTCCTTGATGATCATGTCCCCTGCGGCAAACACGTATCTGGACCAGAAGTATGAAGCAACGAGTCCCATCGGCCTTGAGTGGGTGGACGGTGGGCCGTTCACGTGGGCCGAGTACTACGACTGGAATCCCGCCCAAGGGGGCCTGCAGGATGACAGGATCCTGGGCGTCGAAGGCCCGTTGTGGACGGAGACGGTCCGCAACAACCAGCAGGCCTACTGGCTCCTGTACCCCAGGGCAGTTTCCTTGGCGGAAGTGGCGTGGTCGGCCCAGGACGCGCGGAACCTTGGTGACTTCCGACGTCGGCTTGGCGCCTTGGGTGAGCGCCTCACAAGGCAGGGCGTCACCTTCCAGGCAGCACCGGACGTCCAGTGGTCCGCGATGCCCGAATCTCCCTTTCCCCCAGCAATGAACGCCAACACCGGCGAGTACGGAACAATTGAGGCATGAGCGAGCAAAACGGAGCCCAGTGGCACGACGAACCGACCGACTACGGGCAGATCGGCAAGCTCCCCCGGACTGAGGCGGCCAGCGCGCAGGACACAGCACCACCGGCCAGCGTTATCGGTTCCCTTAACATCACTGCCGCCGCGGCGGATCCGGAGTTGTTGGACCTGCCCTGGCACATTGCGCTTGAGGACTGGCCGGCCGAGAACCTCGCCGCCCTCCCCCGCGGTATTTCCCGCCACATCGTGCGTTTCGCGCACTTGGGTGGATCGGTCATTGCCATCAAGGAAACGTCCGAGCACGTGGCCCGCCATGAGTACCACATGCTCCGCAAGCTGGCCCGGCTGGACGTTCCTTGCGTGGAGCCGGTTGCTGTCATCACTGGCCGGACCACCGCGGACGGCAAGCCGCTGAACCCGGTGCTCGTCACCCGGCACCTGAAGTTCTCCATGCCGTACCGTGCGCTGTTCTCGCAGATGCTGCGCAAGGACACGTTGACGCGCCTCATCGACGCCCAGGCGTTGCTGCTTGTCCGCCTGCACCTCATTGGCTTCTATTGGGGAGATGTCTCGCTTTCCAACACGCTGTTCCGTCGCGACGCCGGCGCGTTCGCTGCGTACCTTGTGGATGCCGAAACCGGCGAGCTTTACCCGGACCTGTCCATGGGCCAGCGCGAGTACGATCTCGAGATTGCCCGCGTCAACATCGCCGGCGAACTGATGGACCTCCTGGATGGCGGGCTCATCGAGGAAAAGGTCGATCCCGTAGCTACCAGTGAACTCATCATGGACAGTTACCGCAGGCTATGGGCTGAGTTGACGGAGAAGGAATCCTTCGAACTCGGCGAGCGCTGGCGCGTGGGCGCCCGCATCCGTCGGCTCAACGAGCTCGGCTTCGACGTCGAGGAATATGCCATCAAGACCACGGCGGATGGTTCAACCATCCAGCTGCAGCCAAAAGTCGTCGACGCCGGCCATCACCAAAGGCGCTTGCTGCGGCTTACCGGGTTGGATGCCCAGGAGAACCAGGCCCGGAGGCTGCTGAACGATATGGACCAGTTCAGGGCAGATAACAACCCTGAGCTGGACGAGGAAATCAGCGCCCACGCATGGGTCAGCCAGATCTTCGAGCCGATCGTGCGGTCCATCCCCAGGCACCTTGCCGGCAAGCTGGAACCGGCTGAAGTAGTGCACGAGGTCCTGGAGCACCGCTGGTACATGAGCCAGAAGCAGGACCGCTACATCCCGCTGGCTGAGACTGTGCAGTCCTACCTGGACACTGTGCTGCAGCACCGGAGGGACGAGGCCGCCATCATGTTGAACCCGGACACCGAGATGCTCAAGATTCTTGAGGTTGAGGTGGAGGAGTCAGGCCGGTACGACGAAGTGGACGAGTACCCGGACGCGGACGACTAAGGCCCATAAGGTGAACCCGACGTCGGCACTCAAGTGAGTGCCGACGTCGGGTTCGACCGAAAGTAAGGCCATGGTTTTCATGCATCGGCTCCGCCGTACCCCGACTCGGGGTAGCTCCTCGGAGGTTCGTCGGGCGTTTTCTCAGGTTTATGAGAAGGCCTCGGTTACCCGGCAGGTGCGATCGTCGGCATCTCTTTCTTCAGCCCGGATGCAACGTCAGAGAGGAACCACCGATCCACCTTGGTGAGTGTGGAAAGCACGCGTTGGTCTCTGGCCATGCGCACGAGCATGGCCACGATGTCCTCGATACTCTCGCCGTGCAACCCTAGGTTTGCGAGCTTCACACCTACGGGTATGGGCAGTCCGTAGTCCTCCAGTTCGGCGATGAATGAGGGCAGGTAGAGCGACTCGATCTCCCGAATGACGTACTCGTAGTTGGAGACTCGTTCGTCTCGGTCCTGGGCGACCTCCCGTTGGATGGAGCTTGCGGCGCGCAACATGGAGGGAATCTTGAACCCCATCCAGTTACGCTGAAAACTCAACACATCATCAACTACGTTGCTGCGCGTCTGGCCGCGTCGCATATACGGTAACGCTGCATCGACCAGTGCCTGCACATCGCCTTGTGCGGTCCTCGCCGCGTTCAGCTTCGCGAGTATGGACCTGGCGTTCTCCCCGCTTCGATCGCGTCCGATGATGAGCTGGTCGTATCCGAGCGACACAACCGCAGCGAACTGCTCTCGAGTCGGGATACCGCTCCAAGACAGGTTCCGGAAGTCGCCCGGCTTAGCCTCCCGCATGCGGCGCGCCGCACCGATCTGGAGCATTGGATCCAGCCCACGATTCTGGCGCATCGTCTGGACTGAGAGTGCGTCCTGATCGAGGACGTGGCGCAGCCTCTCAACGGACTCTTCGGTCAGCTCGGCAGAATCGAGCTGAATCAAGGTTGCGAGGGATGCTGCCGGGGACTGCGATTCGATAGGGAGATCGACTGTTGAGACTTCGGGTTCTGGCTGATCAGCGTAGGAGACGACTCGGCCGACGAAGTGCTTGAGCATCCGTCCAGCCCGGCCTCGGATATTAGAGAAGGTAAAGAAGTCGATCGGTTTCCGGTCGATCTTCTTGTCGTAGATCACGACGTTCCTTGCCACCGTGTTGACGCCCTCGATCAGCGTTGTAGTGCAAACGAGCCGATCAATCTTTTCCATCGCAAATAGACGAACCATCGCTCGCTGCAGGCTTCGGGGCATCGGACCGGTGTGCGTACCCACCCCTCTGCGGAGTGCCCTTGCGACGAACCACTCCGGATCGTAGTGTTCTGCAATCCAGTCGGCGATTTCGATCACAAGTGGGTCTGCCGCTCCTGTACCGAGCTCGAAGGCAATGTCATTCGCCCGCCCCGGGCTACTCACGAAGATCAAGCTCGGACCGTCAGCCTGTTCGTCTAGAAAGGTCTTCATATCTGAGAGTCGGTCCTCTATGTGGGACCGGTCCTCGACATCGACCACTACAGGATTGAAGTCCGATGTGATGAAGGATTTCGACAGCTCGCTGTCTGAGTCGAATTTCAAAGCATCGATGTTGGGCCCAAGAAGGTAATACTGGGCTCCGGTCATGCGGAGGAGACGCCAGGCAATGTTGAGGTTCGATCGACGCTTCTCATCAGTCTCGCCGTCACCGAGCTTGTAGAACTCATCGATGATGAAGAAGTCGACACTGGGTACTGGGTCGAGCTCCAAGAAGCGCTCTTGGGTGAGTACGAAGATGTTCTTCAGCGTAGGTTTCTGGCTGGGGTGCGAGACGATCGTGTATCCAGTATCGAGCGCCACAAGTCGACGGCGAGTCTCATCGATGAGCGAGATGGTAGGAACGATGATGACGAAGTTCGCCCATTTTCCCGACAAGACCAAAGCGTCAACGATTGCGGACTTACCGAAGGATGTCGGAGCGGACAGAATCACACTCCTGCCGTCCATGAGTTGTTCGTAGATCTTTTGCTGCTCCGCGTGGAATGTAAATCCCTGCTTCTTCAACGATTCCGGAGAGTGGTAGGCAACAGTGAGTGCCTCTGCATCGCTGATCTCCTCAAGGTTCGGAGACATATAGGGGAAGAGGCCCAGTCGCGCCGCCAAAGAATCGACAATGACGCTTAGGGAGCCGGTACCAGAATACTGATCCAGAAAACGGATGAAGCGGTCACGGGCTTCCTGTTCATTTTCGTCAGTCAACAGCATGTTGGATATCTCGCGCAGCGCAGCGAAGTCCTCGGTCGCCATTAGATACCCTGAAGAGCTTTCAGTTTTGCATGCATCAGTTCCACCAGCCTTGCCTTCGACTTCAACGGAAGGAGTATCAAACGAATCTCAACCTCCATCGGTTTCGCCAGCCGCGACTCGAACCTCAATAGTGCGCCTGCTGTCTCATTAGTCATGGCAGCAATGTAACCGTTGCTTACGACATTATGAGTGTCAACTGCGTCACTGTCGTAAGTCAGGAATATCGGCATGACAATCGAACTTGATATATCGTCCAGACTTCGAGCACGCGCGATCAAGCCTTTGAACTGCTGAGCATGCGGCCAGGAAGCGTCCACCTTGCGGGTGATAAAGACAAACTCTTTGCGCAGAAAGTCAGTGGCCAGGTGCGCCTGAACGTCTTGGAGCACGCTGTCCATTGCGTCGTCGAGCCTTGAGTAGAACTTCGCCTCCCCTAGCCAGATCTTCATCTCCCCATTGCTGTCGGCTACAACATGGACACTGTCGAACCCCTTTACGACATCGTTTGAAGAGTCTTCATAGTAGATCTTGCTAACCGCTGGCTCCGCGCCATAGAAATCCACGAGTGCGGAGTGAAGGAGGAGTTCACCGAACTCTCCACGTCGACGATATTTGTCAGTCGTGTACACGGAGACTGCTGCGTCCCTAATCGATTGCAGGGCCGTACTGCTGGACACGCTCTTCGCCTCTGTGTAGGTGAGAGCAAAATCTAGCAGGTGGCGATCAAAGATGTCTTCGACGAGTTGATCTGCTCGCCACGCACCCAGCTCGTAACCAGCACATAGGGCATTGACGCTGACGGAGTTGGGCACGAGTTCGACCCGCACCTGCAGTACTGGCATGCTCAGCCTTCCTGCTCGCTCGGCCAAACCATATCAAAAGCGGTGCCCTCACATGAGCTGGCGATCCTTGCGCCACCATCCGTAGCCGATCTTGGTTTGATCGTCGCCCGCTTATTCATTTGGGTCCCCCTCGACCTTGAGCCTCGCCCATTCATAAAGCGGATACTCCGCGCTGGTCGAGCTCGCCTCTTCCCACGACTGACCCGTTTGATTCCATCGCAGATGAGCAACATTGTTCGCGAGGACCGGCTCAGCAAAAGTCAGGCAGGCTTCGAGCAGGTCAGAGAAGCTCACCGGCGTCGATTTCTCGAGTCGCTGCTTCCTCCGCCAGACCTCCCACTTGCGTTGCGCCAGCGAGGGCATCGCAGAGAGCATCGGCCCGAGTGGTTCAAGGACTATCTGCCGGTAGCGGGCAACAACACCGATCGCTTCCTGGAGGTCTGTCCCTTCAATACTTCGCGTGCGGGCGATCGCAGCGATGTCGGTAAAGTCACGCCAGCGCGTGTTCTGATCGCCACGTTCAAGTGCCGTGATGATCTTTTCTGCGAGTACCATATGGTCGGGGTACCCAAGGAGTCGGAGTGTGCCTCCCAGAAGTAGTGGAAGCACGGCCTCTGTCGGGGCAGGCCAGATCGGATCACCGAAGTTCACATCAATATGCAGCGCGACCTGCGCCGTCGCCAACCGTGCGGTTATCTTTACTCGGACGCCGTTGTAGTCTGTGTCGTCGCGAATCTGTTCACCGCTGACAGAGTCCTCGTCGAACTCGAGCCCATCACTACCTGGGATGGCAAGAATACTGCGGACACGCTTTTCAACCGCTGGGATGTCGTTTGCGAAGCCGCGTGCAGCGAAGTCGATATCCCGAGTGGGCCTGCGTTCTGCAAACGCTGCCATCAGCACGCCACCCTTAAGCACGAAATCTCCTGCGAACTCCGAGGCTGCGAGCCTCGCGAGGAAGCCCTCGAGCGCGTACACCGTGATGTACTCGGCGGGATCGCGTTCCTGTTTTCGAGCGAGGTTGCGCAGGTCGTTATAGGCGCGCCCTGCCAGAGTGTCTCTGGACGGTGACGGAGGGGTCACAGGAGCACCTCCAGGGCTTGGCGGATTCGAGGCAGCGCCTTAGGAAACAATCCTGCGATCTTGAGTAGTCGTGCCGGGGTGTTCCCGCTCCTGCGGAGCCAGCGTCTGAGCGCCTCGTGCGCGACGTCACTACCTTCCTGATGCATGAGCCGGAAGCAGTCGACGAGGGTCCGCTCCGCTGAGTAGATCGCGACCGTGGCTCCTTGTCCTGCGTCAACGCACTCGCGTCCGATCTCAAAGGTCCGCGGATCGAAGCTGTGCCAAGTCACGTTCGCAAGACCCGTCGGATGGTGCGTGCCGCGCGGTAGCGCGATATCGGAGGCGAACGGAATCGCGTCGCTCAGGTCATGATGCATTAGAGCGCTCGTCAGGCACAGCGTTGCTTCTTCACGTAGCGTGGTCGCTGCTGCGAGCGCGGTGAACGCAGGCGGGATCGCATCTGGGCGCACGTAGACGCCTCGGCCCACGCGCTCAATCTCTTCCCGGTCGAGCAGCGAGTAGACCTGGTCCTTAGTGAGACCCGCTTCGCGCGCGTCTTGGAGCGTGAAGGCGGGGGCAAGCTCACGTCCTGACACACACGCCTCCTAATTCTGTACACGTCCAGACTATCTGTAGGCAGTTAGGCGGGGCAAGGGTGCAACGAAAATCATGAATAGTGCGACGCGGGTGGCATGCCTCACGGAAGAAACGCTGGCGAAAACACCGGCCGCTCCGGACACGGTGGCGATGATGAGGTAGAGGGATCGGTAGCAACACGCAGGGAAAAACACGAGGAAGTACTCAGCCGATTACGCGAAGTCTTCAAAGAACGCCAAGGAATTGGTCCTAGACGAAGTGGTAGCCTTCAAGACATTTGACCCTAGGGTTCCAGGGTCTCGGCAAGACCGGCCAGCACAGGTTCCCGGCCGAGCTCAATGTGCGTGTACGCCAGCGAGTACGCCAGGTCCGGCCGGCCTTTCAGGATGGCGTTGCAGAGCTCTTTGTGTTCGTCCCGTTGGAGCTCATTGCTGCGGTTGTGGGCCAGTCCGAAGATCCAGCGCATGCGGCCGAAGAGCGGCTGCACGGACTCGATGAGCAGCCTGTTGCCGGAGAGACGGACGATCTCGGCGTGGAGCTCGGCACTGATCAACGCGACGTCGTCTGCGCGATCCTCGTCGATGGCGGCATTGGAGGCTTCCATCAGTTCCTCGAGCCGGCCGCTTGAATGGCCTTCGGCAACGCGGGTGGCAGCCATCCTCGCGGCGAACGTTTCCAGGCAAAGGCGAACGTCGAAGAGCTCGTTGACGTCGGTGAGCGTGAGTTGCCGGACCACGGCGCCGCGGCGCGGGAAGGTGGCCACGAAGCCATCCTTCTCCAGGCGTTGAATGGCTTCGCGGACGGGGATCCGGGAGACGCCGTACATCTCGGACAGCTCCCGTTCACGCAGGCGCCCACCCTGCGCGAAGGTGCCCGTGACGATTCCCTCCAACACAAGTTGGTAGACGTGCTCCGCACGGGCTTCGTCATCGCGGCCATTTCCCGTCTCCGGCATCGCCTCAGCCACTGTCAAACTTCCCTTCATGCCAGCGTCCGCTCCATTCGCCGGCCGGCGCCGGTCAGCGTTCCAACCGAGCATACACGGGTGGAAACAGCTCGTCGGAGGGGCGGTTCAGGGCATCCCTGAGTGTGTAGGCGTTGCGCATCCTGGTGAAGAGTTCCTGGGCCTTCGCCCGCCAGTAATCCAGGTCCACTCCCTCTATGAAACCGTCGGCCATGATGGTTCGTCCGGCCACGACTGAGAGCACTGCCTGGCGGGCCGTGCCGTTGAGGGTGAGTGTCCTTAGTGGGTCCTCGTGAACACCGTCGCGGATGTCTCCCAGGGAGAAGGCCACCATGTCTGCCTGGGCCCCGGGCTCCAACCGGCCCAGATCGGTTCGTCGCAGTGCCCGGGCTCCTCCGAGCGTGGCGGCGTCGAAGTATCCGGCGAGGTCGCCGGCGTCGTTGCTGCCTGCCAGGATCTTGGCCAGCTGCACGCCCGCGTCGATGCCCCGGACCAGGTCCGGCGGGAAGGAGTCGGTGCCCAACGAGATATTGATACCTGCTGCCTTGTATGCGTTGAAGGAATCCAAGGTGCTGCCATAGCGCATGGATGTCAGCGGGCAGTGGATGATGCTGGCGCCGCTGTCTGCCAGCCGGGCGAGGTCGCCTCGGTCCTCTCCAAACACAGCGGGGTTGCGGTCCGTGTACGTGGCATGCGGGATCAGCAAGCGTTCGTTGAGCATGCCCACTTGGTCCAGAAGCTCCAGGGGCGTGACTCCATGCCTTTCCCGGATGAGCTCCCGTTCCACGAGTCCCTGGAGCGAGTGCAGGCGAACCAGGACGTCGCGCTCTTCCGAAGCGGCCGCCGTGGCTTTGAGCAGTTCGATGTCCAGGGTCTCGATGCGGCATGGGAGCAGGACGCCGCTGATTAGCGGGTCGTTCAGCTCCGTCGCGTGGTCGATGAAACGCAAGGCGTCCGCGAGCCCCTCACGACCGCGGTCGACCTCGAACATGACCGAGCGTTCGCCGTTCTCCAACACGACGTTCACGCCCGAGCGGTATGCGGGCCCAAGGTAGCCGCGCAAGCCCAGCCGCCGGCTGCTCTCCGCCATACCCACGAGTTCCTCAAAAGATTCCGCCCACTCGGAATGGACCTCCGACGCAATGGGCATGTAGGTGGTGACGCCGTGCAGGACCAGTTGGATGAGGGCGTACTTGCGGATCTGTTGGCGTTCCTCGGCGGTAAAGACATCCGCCCGGCGGTTGCGGAAGTAGTCCTCGGACCATTGGTGTCCCTTTGCCTGCTCCGGCCCTGCCCAGCTGTCCAGGATGAGGTGGTCGATGTCGGTCAGAGCATCGAGGTCGATCAGGCCTGGCATCAGCAGTGCGTCACCGAGGTTGAGTTCCTCGTCTACGGGACCTGTGTAGTTGTGCCCGACGTATTCAATGGTGTCGCCGCTGTAGACGACGCAGGCATCCTCCAGCAGCACGTGTTGCCCGTTGTTGTGCCCCAGGACGTAGCGGGCAGTTGCCTTGATGGGCACGTGCACTCCTTTGCTCGAACAAAATAACTATCTGGTATTCCAAACAGTACATTATTTGTGATTTACATCGCATCAATCCTGATCTAATCTAGTTTGGTATACAAGAATCGCGGAGCCAGCTCCCTGGATCATGAAACGAGCACAACCGTTGACCCAGCTACAGTCCATCGAACCGAATACCGGCAGTCCGCCGCCCACTCCGGCAACCTCGCCAGAGGGCAAAGCAGCCACCGCCGAGGCGCGCTCGCTGCTCGCCACGGCGTGGATGAGGATCCGGCGGAGCAAGATCGCGCTCCTGAGCCTGTGCGTCGTGGTGGCCATCATGCTCTTCGCCATCCTTGCCCCCGTACTCAGCGCGATGTCCGGCAATGACCCCTTCACGTCCAACACCAGCCCCGAAGTATTGGACGACTTCCAGACGCCTGGCTTGCCACTCCCCGGCTATATGTATCCATCGGCCGAGCACTGGTTGGGCGTCGAACCCGGCCTGGGCCGCGACCTGTTCGCCCGGCTTGCCTACGGTGGCCAGGTTTCCCTCACCATCGCCCTGCTGTCCACTGCCGTTTCCGTAGTTCTGGGAACAGTGCTCGGTGCAGCCGCTGGCTACTTCGGTGGCAAGACCGATGCCATCATCAGCCGCATCATGGATCTGTTCCTTGCCTTTCCGCACCTTCTACTAGTGCTCTCACTGACGCCCATACTGCAGTCGCGCCTCCGGGACACGCCGCTGGGTGAAGGCAGCTTCCTGCCCATGGCCTCGCTGGTGATCATCCTCGGATTCTTCGGCTGGGCTTATCTGGCCCGAATCGTCCGAGGCCAGGTGCTGAGCCTCCGCGAGCGCGAATTCGTCGAAGCGGCCCGTTCCTTCGGGGCCTCCCACCTGAGTGTCTTGTTCCGCCAGATCATCCCCAACGTCATGGGAGTCGTCCTGGTGTACGCCACCATGTTGATCCCCACCAACATTTCTGCTGAAGCAGCCCTCTCCTTCCTGGGCGTCGGCGTCAAGGACCCCACACCGTCGTGGGGCCAGATGCTGAACGCCGCGCAATCCGGCAACTGGTACCTCAGCGATCCATGGTTCCTGGCCGTGCCTGGCGTCATGCTCATCGTCACAGTCCTGGCGTTCAACCTCCTGGGCGACGCCGTCCGGGACGCGCTGGACCCCAAGGCTTCCCGCCACTAACTTCCAACATCTCCCTCCACCCAACCCCTTCAAGAGGAGCATCATGAAAACCCCCACGAGAGCACTGGCGCTTTCCGTGCTGATTGCCATGGCCGCAACAGGCTGCGCCGCTGGCCAGAACCAGCCCGGCAACACCAAGTCCGCAGAATCGGTCACGGAGTTGGCACCAGTGGTGGTGAAGTCCGGCTTCAACACCAAGGGCGGCAACCTCAACGTCCTGATGTCCTCGGACTTCCAGACCCTGGATCCCGGCAACAGCAACTACGTCCAGACCGCCAATGTGGGCCAGCTGTACTACCGGACCCTCACCATGGCCAAGGAAACCGCAGGCCAACCACCAACAGTGGTCCCTGACCTTGCGACGGACACCGGCAAAGTTTCCGACGATGGCCTCAGCTGGACGTTCACGCTCAAGGAAGGCGTGAAGTTTGAGGACGGCACACCCATCACCTCCGCCGATATCAAGTACGGCGTGGAACGCACCTTCGCGCAGGATGTCTTCACGCAGGCGCCGCAGGAGTTGAATTCAGCGCTCGACGCCGGCGGGTACAAGGGGCCGTACAAGGATCCTTCCGCTGTGCTCAAGGCGGTGGAAACCCCGGATGACCGCACCATCATCTTCCACTTGAAGAAGCCTTTCGCGGAGTTCCCGGCCCTGGCATCCCGTTCCAACACGGCGCCGGTACCCAAGGCCAAAGACACCAAGCTGGACTACACCAACCATCCGGTGTCTTCGGGGCCATACATGGTGGAGTCGTACAACCGTGGCAAGTCATTGAAGTTGGTCCGCAACCCGCATTGGGACCCCGCTACGGACTCCAACCGCACTGCCCTTCCGGATACCTTCAGCTTCTCCCTCTCCACCTCGCAGGCAACCATCAGCCAGCAGTTGTTGGCTGACTCGGATCCAAATGCCATTACCCTCGATTCCAACGGCGCTCTCCAGACCTCGGACTCCGCCAAGCTGGCCGATGCAAAGGTCAAGGATCGTGTCGCATCCGGCCTTCTGGGCTGCAACGATGTCCTCAGCCTGAACACGGAAAAGATCAAGGACCCGGACGTCCGCAAGGCAATCGCCCTGGCCTTGGACCGCCAATCCATCCTGGTGCAGTACGGTGGACGACGCTTTGGCGAGATCACCCAGAGCCCGCTGAACTCCAAGATGCGTGGTTACGTCGAGACTGAGCTGGAGCTGGATCCTGCCGGCAAGCCCAAGCTGGAGGAAGCCAAGAAACTCCTTGAAGGCAAGGAATACCCCAAGTCCCTCACATACGGCTACGCCAACAACCGCGATGCCTTCAAGAACACCGGCACCGTAGTCCAGCAAAACCTGAAGGCCCTGGGCATCGATGTTGAGCTGGTGGCCATCCCCGCCCCGAACTACTACTCGGTCCTGGCCAGCGAACAGCTTCCGGACATGGGCCGCTCGGGTTGGTGCGGCGGTGCCGATCCGGCCTCCGTCCGTACGTCAGCGGACCCCCTGCTGGGACCGAACAACGAAGGAACCAGCTACGGCTTCTCCAACACCTCCCGCTACTTCGATCCCGTAGTTTCCAAGACGATGTTTGACCTGCGCAACACGGACGGTACTTCTGAAGAGCTGGGCAAGAAGTGGTCCGAGGCGTTCGGTACGGCCCTGAAGACGTATCCCATCGTCCCGCTCGTCCGTAGCCACACCAACAGCGTGGTGGGATCCAACGTCCGTAACGCCCAGGTGGGCTACTTCTTCGGCGGCATCGACCTCTCGATCGTCGGCGTCGAGCACTAACCGGGCTTCGACAAAACATCGGCATAGTCCAGAAGGAGAAGCGGGGCCGCCTGCTCCAGCAGGCGGCCCCGCAACCACCACAATGATGACTTTCATTCTTCGCAGGACCGGATCGTTGGTCCTGCTGCTCGCCGCAGTCAGTTTCATCACTTTCACGCTCTTCCAGCTTGGCCCCTCGGACCCGGCGGCCGCCGCCTGCGGACAGGAATGCACTCCCGAACGCGTGGCCGAGGCCCGCGTTGCCCTGGGCATGGACCAGCCCTTCTTTATCCAGTACATCGACTACATGCGCGGCCTTTTCTCACCCCGCATGATTGGTGCGCCCGGAGCACAGACGCTCTGTGAATGGCCATGCTTGGGCAAGTCTTTCCAGACCAATGAGAGCGTTGCGGACATCATCGCCCGCTCGCTCCCGTACACGTTCTCCATGGCCATTGGGGCCCTCATCCTGTGGACCATTACCGGCGTCGGCTTGGGCCTGCTCGCTGCGCTGCGCAAGGGCTCGCCCGTGGACAAGTTCATCGTCGGCGCGGCCTCGGTGGGCGTATCGCTGCCCATCCCGGTGACGGGCCTTTTCCTGCTGCTTCTCTTCGTCAACCAGCTGCACCTACTGCCGTTCACGACCAACGAGATCAATAGCCCCTTTGGTCCACACGGGCCGGGCGCGTGGGTGGCAAACTACCTGCTGCCATGGATTGCGTTGGCCGTCCTGTTCAGCGCCTCCTACATCCGCGTCACCCGCACCAACATGATCGAAACCTTCGGCGAGGACTTCATCCGCACTGCCCGCGCCAAGGGCCTGGCCCCCCGGACCGTCACGTTCAAGCACGGCGTCCGTGCCGGGATCACACCTGTTGTCACCATGCTTGGCATGGACATCGGCTTGCTCCTGGGAGGCGCCGTCCTTACCGAGCAGATTTTCTCCGTCCCCGGCCTGGGATTCACTGCCGTGCACGCCGCAATCTCGGGTGACCTGCCGGTAACCATGGCCATCACCATGCTGGCCGCGTTCTTCGTCATCGTCGCCAATGTTCTGGTGGACCTCGCCTACGCCGCCATCGATCCCCGAGTGAGGCTCCAATGACCCACACACCACTGACGTCATCCCCTGCCCGCCGCCCAGCGGGCGCCACGGCCACCGCCCCCTTCCTGGACGTCCGAAACCTCTCCGTGAAGTTCCCCACGGATGACGGTCTGGTCTCTGCCGTTAACGGGATGGACTTCACCCTGGAGCGCGGCAAGACCCTTGGCATCGTAGGCGAGTCCGGCTCAGGAAAATCCGTCACCAGCCAAGCCCTCATGGGCCTCCTTAAGGGCACCTCGGCCCACGTCACCGGACAGGCAATGTTCCAGGGCAAGGACCTTGTCACACTGCCCGAATCCGCCATGCGCCAACTCCGTGGCCGCAACATCGGCATGATCTTCCAGGATCCTCTTTCGGCGCTCCACCCCTTCTATACCGTGGGACACCAGATCGCCGAGGCCTACCTCGTCCATAACAAGGCGAGCAAAAAGCAGGCCTGGAGAGCCGCCGTCGACATGCTGGGAAGGGTGGGTATCCCCAGTCCCGAGCAGCGGTTCGATGAATACCCGCACCATTTCTCCGGCGGCATGCGCCAAAGGGCCATGATCGCCATGGCACTGATCTGTGAACCGGAACTGCTGATCGCTGACGAACCCACCACCGCGTTGGACGTAACAGTGCAGGCCCAGATCCTGGACCTCATGTCAGAGCTGCAGGAGGAAACCAATTCCGCACTCATCCTCATCACGCACGACCTCGGCGTCGTGGCCGAAATATGCGACGACGTCCTGGTCATGTATGGCGGCCAGTGTGTCGAATCGGGTCCCGTGGACGAGATCTTCTATGACACCCGGCACCCCTACACTTTGGGCCTGCTCAATTCGATGCCCACCCTGAACGGCTCCGCGAGCCAGCTGAACCCAATACCCGGCCAGCCGCCGTCGCTCCTTGACCTGCCCAAAGGCTGCATCTTCAGCGCCAGGTGCCAGTACGCCGAGCTGGTGGGCGACGGCGTCTGCGCCAAGCAGAGGCCTGAGTTTACGGTGGACGACGGGCATGGCAAGCGCTGCCACCTGAGCGGGCCGCAGATTATTACCATCCGGAATTCGCGTTAGGACCCGCCATGGAACATCAACCAATTCTCCAGGTGGAGAACCTCCAGAAGCACTTTCCGCTCAAGGGCGGCCTCCTGCCGGGGGCTCCCAAGCGATCGGTCAAAGCGGTCGACGGCGTCTCCTTCAGTCTCGCTCGAGGCCAGACTTTGGGACTCGTGGGTGAGTCCGGTTGCGGCAAGTCGACCACGGGACGCATGGTGGCACGGCTTATGGACCCGACGGGCGGGCGGATCATGGTGGATGGCACCGACATCAGCCAGCTGCGCGGCAAGGACCTGTACAACTTCCGGCGCAAGGTCCAGATGATCTTCCAGGACCCCTTCGCCTCCCTGAACCCGAGGCAGACAGTGGGCACAGCGATTGCAGCTCCCATGGTGGCGCAGAAGATCAATCCGCAGGGCGGCCTGAAGAACCGGGTCAAGGAACTCCTTGACCAAGTGGGGCTCAAACCTGAGCATTACAACCGGTTCCCGCACGAGTTTTCCGGTGGGCAGCGGCAACGCGTCGGAATTGCCCGGGCCATCTCCCTCAACCCGTCGGTAATTGTTTGCGACGAGCCCGTCTCCGCGCTGGACGTCTCCGTGCAGGCGCAGGTAGTGAACCTCCTGCAACAGATCCAGCGCGACACCGGCGTTTCCTACATCTTCATTGCCCACGACCTCTCCGTGGTCCGGCACATCTCCCATGACGTTGCCGTAATGTACCTGGGCAAGATCGTGGAACAGGGGCCCCGGGATGAGCTCTTCCAGAACCCGCGGCACCCGTACACCAAGGCCTTGCTCTCTGCAGTGCCCCTGCCGGATCCCCGGGCAGCACGCGAGCAAGTGAAAATCCGTCTCCGGGGAGACCTCCCATCACCGGCCAATCCGCCCAGCGGCTGCGTCTTCCGGACCCGGTGCCCTCTGATCGGCACTCTTCCCGAGGAACAGCGCCAACGCTGCATCGACCAGATTCCCACGCCTGCCCAGCCCGCCGCGCCAGCTTGCCACCACACAGGTATGGCCGCGGCAGCCATGGCAGGCGTGCAATAGACGCAGGACATAGATTCACCAGCAAAGGAGCAAACATTGAATACCCTGATCCGCGCCGTCCGTCCTTGGGGGAACGCGCTCAGCGACGTCACCCTTGCGGCGGGCGAAGCAGGCGGCAAGATCACCGCCGTCGAGCCCCATGACCCTGAGCGCGTCGTTCCAGATGGCGTGACCGTTGTGGAAGGCCGTGGACGCCTCCTGCTGCCGTCCTTCTCCGACGTCCACGTGCACCTGGACTCCACCCGGATCGGCCTGCCGTTCCGCGAGCACACCGGCGGTCCGGGTGTGTGGACCATGATGATGAACGACCGCCTCAACTGGCGCAACGCCGAAGTCCCCCTGCAGGACCGCGTCAATGACACCCTGGGCCGGATGATCGCCCGTGGCACTACGCGTGTTCGTTCTTATGCGCAGGTGGATGTGGACTGCCGGCTGGAGCGTTTCGACGCCGTTGCTGCTGCCAAGGAGAAGTTCGCGGGTCAGGCTTCCGTGGATATCATCGCGTTCCCGCAGGCCGGATTGTTGCTTGAAGACGGGACTGTGGAGCTCATGGAGGAGGCGCTGAAGGCGGGTGCCAACGTCATGGGTGGGATTGATCCGTGCACGTTGGACCGGGATCCGGCGAAACACCTGGACATCGTGTTCGGCCTGGCTGAGAAGTACCAGGTGCCAATCGACATCCACCTCCATGAGCCCGGCGAGCTGGGCGTCTTCAGCACCGACCTCGTGTTGGAACGCACGCGGGCGCTGGGTATGCAGGGCAAGGTCACCATGTCCCACGCCTACCAACTGGGCAGCGTCAACGAGGCCACCACGCGCAGGCTCATTGATGCCTTCGCGGAACTTGACGTATCCATGGTTTCGGTTGCCCCGGCTGCCGCAGGCCAACTGCCCATCCCGCTCCTGACAGAAGCCGGGGTGCGTTATGGATTGGGCGAGGACGGACAGCGGGACTACTGGTCCCCCTATGGCAACACGGACATGCTGGACCGCACCTGGCAGCTCGCATTCACCCATGGCTTCCGCAAGGACGAGTTAATCGAGCATTGCCTGGCGATCGCCACCATCGGTGGGGCGAGCATCCTTGACCCCAGCGCTACCAGGCTGAAGGACACTGCCCACCGTCCCGGCGTCGACGTCGGAGATCCGGCCGAGCTGCTTCTGGTGGACGGCGAGACCGTAGCTTCCACAGTCATGGACCGGGGCAAGGACCGCACGGTGATCCACGCCGGCAAGGTGGTGGCCGACCAACTGGAACTGCTCTAACTGCTGCGGAACCCGCTCGTGTCCGAACTCCCGACCCTACAACGGTCTGAGTGCGGACAGGAGCGGGTTCCGGCGTTAAGCGCTACTCGCCCCTGGCTGTGGGCGCATCATCCAGCGGCGTCCACCAGGTTGCAGGAGGCGTCACCTTGAAACGACGCCCGGAGACGTCCGATGGAACAATGCGTATGAACTGGTCCTTTTGCCCGGCCTCCCATGGAAACAGCAGCAGGCCGATGGTATCCAGCACGTCCTGCGTCAGCTTCACGGCGGAAGCCTGCCCCTTGGCCACGACGCTCCAGGCCACTCCGGTTTGCGCATCGACACCGTCAGCCTCGATCGCAACAGGAGCGTCACCAAGGGCTGCATGAAGCTTGGTGCCCTCCCCTGTGCGGAAAACCATGGTCCCGTGGTCTACTTTGTAATTCACCGGAAAGATGTCCGGGTGGTTGTCCACCCACACGGCAAGCCGGCCCACTGAAACTCCGCGGAGGAGTTCCCAGCATTCGTTGGTCTCCAGGACTTCAGTGGCGGGAGTGTGGGGGGTGTTGTCGGCAGACGTTGAGTTGGTCATATCGCAGAGGATACGCCGGAGCATAGCCCGCCGACAGTGGTCGAACCCCGTCTAATGGACTATTCACCCCCGCGCGCGAGGGTGAATAGTCCGTTGGGGGATGCATTACGGCTTACCGGCTCAACATTCACTACGGGCCCACGTATGGCCAGGAAGCCTGCAGCGGCCAGAACCACCGCTTGGGCCGCGAGTGCCCAGAACGTCACTTCCCAGCCTCCGGTCCATGCATGGAGCAGCCCGGCGACGAGTGGACCGAGCGAGGCAAGGGCGAACCCCAGCCCTTGGCTCATGGCCGAGAGCTTTCCCGCTGTCTGCGGACCTGAGGAGCGGATCACTACCAAAGCCATCGCCAGGCCGAACCCGGCGCTCTGGACGACTCCCAGGATCCCCACCATCACGAACTGCAGGGCGGACGGCACCGCGAGGACTCCTAAAAGTGCCAGGGCAACCGCCAGTCCCAGGCCGGGTGCCATGATCCGCAGGATGGCAGGACGACCGGCCAGTACAGGAGCCAGCAGGCTCGCGGGGAGCCCCGCAAGGCTGAACCAGGCCAGCAACGCAGCAGCGTCCGCCGATGATAGCCCCTTGGAGACGAGATAGACCGCCAGCCATGACGTGATCGCGAAGTAGAGCATGGCCTGAAGTCCAAAGAAGGCCGTGACAGCCCAGGCTGTGCGCTGCTTACGCAGCGGTGTGACTTGCAGCGGCGTGACTTCCGACGGGCTGACTGGCGCCGGGATCCCAGGCGCCGAGATCCCAGGGAACGACGGCGCGCCCTGCGTCAGCGACGAAACGGCGCCTGCCGCTGACCCTGCTTTGCGAGTGGAGGCGCCTGCCGCCGTCGACCGTCTTCCGGAGCGTTGGATGAGGCATGCTCCCAACAGTGCCGGGACGGCCCACACCGCCAGCGCCCAGGCGAGGCTCCCCCCGAAGGCCTGGGCAAGGGGCTGGACCAAACCTGCGCCGAGCGCTGCTCCAAGCCCAAAGCCCATGGTGCAAAGTCCCGTCCACCAGCCGGAGCCGTGGTTCGCCTTGACGATCTGCGGAACCAGCACACTGGCCGTCATGATTGCCATGCCTGCAAGGAACGTGCCGGGCAGGAGGAGCAGGGGTACAAGGACCCTGACGATCAACGCGGCAGCGAGTACCAACAGTGCAAGCGCCACGGCAGGCCCTGTTCCAAACCGCCGCGCAAGCCACGGCCCAATCGGCCCGGAAACACCGAAGGCCAGCACCGGCAACGTACCCAAAACAGGGAGCATAGCGGGATCCAAGTGAAACGCCCCCGGAACCTGGTTCATCACACCGGCAATGGTGGTGATGGCAGGCCGAAGATTGACGGAGACCAGCACCAAAGCCAACAACACCAGGACACGGGACACCCGAGAACGCCGCCCACCCAGCCCCAAACGCTTCTCGCGCACGCAATTCTCCTCATAGCATCTTTGGTATACCAAACAAGACTACGAGGAGCGCGACTCAAAGTAAACCCGCCAATTACCGCCCGACGTATGCGACGCGAAAAAAGAGGAATCACTATTTGGAATACCAGTACCGAAAGAAGATGGGGTGGCAAAAAAGGACCGCAGGGCCGGAACGCGGCAGCGCGCGTGGCGA
This sequence comes from Arthrobacter sp. 1088, assembly GCF_031455315.1. Classification (NCBI taxonomy): domain Bacteria; kingdom Bacillati; phylum Actinomycetota; class Actinomycetes; order Micrococcales; family Micrococcaceae; genus Arthrobacter; species Arthrobacter sp. 1088. The sequence continues at coordinate 13,668 of NZ_JAVDSM010000003.1, read as the reverse complement.
GCCGAACGAAAGGGCCGCAGGGCCGGAACGCAGCAGCGCGCGTGGCGAGCCGAACGAAAGGGCCGCAGGGCCGGAACGCGGCAGCGCCCGTGGCGAGCCGAACGAAAGGGCCGCAGGGCCGGAACGCGGCAGCGCGCGTCTAAGGGAGGAACGACCGAGCGCGCCGAGCGTTTCGGCCCTGCGGCCCGCTACCCCCGCCACACGGGCCTGACACCCGGCCCGTCGCACGGCCCACCACCGCCGGACGAAAGACCCCTAAATAGCCTTCCCCGGATTAAGAATCCCGGCAGGATCGAACAACTCCTTGATCCGCCGCTGCAGTTCCCGCACCGGCTCAGGTTGCTCCAGTCCGAGCCATCGGAGCTTGTACTGCCCCACGCCGTGCTCGCCGGTAATCGTGCCACCCATTTCGAGGCCGACCCGGATCGATTCATCAAGGGCAGCGTTGAGGCGTACCAGGGCGTCGGCGTCTGTGGCGGGGTCTACCCGGTCCATCCAGAACGTGGGGTGGAGGTTTCCGTCTCCAGCGTGGGCCACCACTTTGAGGCGGACCTGGAAGCGGTCGGCCATGGCTTCGAGTTCAGCCACGAAGTCCACCAGCCTGGAGCGTGGCACAGCGATGTCCTCGCCTACCCTGAATTCGTCGTCCATTTCCACGCCGCGGCTGTTGCGGCGTAGTTCGACGAGCATTTCGGCTTCTTCGCTGGCTTCGGTGGTGACGGTGGCTCCGCCTTCGGCGAGTACTTGCCGGACGACGTCGGCTTCCGCGGCTGCTCCAAAACCGTCTGTTTGGATCAGCAGCAGGGATTTTCCGCGGGTTTGCAGGTCTGAGCCGTTCATCTCATCGAGCTGGATGAGTGTTCCGTTGTCCAGGAGCTCCATGATGGCTGGCTGGACCCGGGCTTTTCCTACTGCCAGGACGCCTGCGGCGGCGCTGCGGAAGTCCTGGTAGAACGCGGCGATGGTGTGGACTTCGCGTGGCAGGTACCTCAGGCGGACCGTCACGCCCACGACGATTCCGAGTGTCCCTTCGGAGCCCACCAGGAGTGCCGTGAGGTCGTATCCGGCAACGCCCTTGAAGGTTTGGTGCCCGGTGTGGAGCAGTGAACCGTCGGCCAGGACAACGTCCAAGGCCAGCACAGAATCCCGTGTCACTCCGTATTTTGCACAGCGCAGTCCACCTGCGTTGGTGGCTACGTTGCCGCCGATGGTGGACATCTTGTAGCTGGCCGGATCCGGTGCATACATGAGTCCGTGTTCGGCGGCTGCGGCATTGAGTTCGGCGTTGATGACGCCAGGTTCGACGACGGCGGTCTCGTCGTCGGGGTTGAGGTCCAGGATGCGGTTCATTCGTTCCAGGCTGAGCACGATGCAGCCTTGGGTGGCGTGTGCGCCTCCCGAGACACCCGTTCCGGCACCACGCGCGACGATTGGCACCTGGTGGGCGGCGCAACTGCGAACGATATTTTGGACGTCTTCCACGGATTCGGCCCAGACGACGGCGAGCGGCAGGTGCCGTTCCAGCAATGGCCCTTGATCTACGGAATAGACCGTGCGGGTGGCTTCATCTTCGGCGATCTGGCCGGGCCGGAGTCCGCCGGCAAGGCTCTCCAAGAACGCGCGCTGCCTGGCACTGTGGCCGGCGTCCGTTTGCACGGCTTCCGGGCGGCCGACAGTGCGGCCTTTGATGCTTTCCTCTGTTGTTCCGGCCATAGCCGTTTCGTCCGACAAGGTGGTCCCTTCACACATGAGCTCCGCGGACACGCCAAATCGGCAGTCTTCGCAGAGTTTTCAGTGCTCCCAGTCTAATCAGCGCCACCCACCACCGTAGGAAGGCAGGTTCCGGGCAGGGACCAGATACCAGCAGAAATGCCGTCCGCGCATAGTAGTACGTCGCCCTCACTCCCCCGGCTCGTCGTGATGTTCCCAAAGCTGTGCAGGGGTGCGTCGGACAGCGATTCGAGTTGCAGCTTGGAAAGGACGGCCTTATCCAGGCAGACCCGGGCGGAGTCGCGGACGGCCATGACCAGGACTGCAGAATCGGTGGTCTCACGCACGAATACCACGGCGTCCGCCTCCGCATGAATCCAGCGCTGCCCGCCTTCGGTGAGTGCGGGCAGCCCACTCCTTAGCCGCCCCAGGGCCGAGTAGAAGGAACGCAGATCCTTGACGGGGTGGCGGCCGGATTTTCCTTCCTGCCAGCCCCACGGCATGGGCGTCCTGGAGTCCTCGCCGTTGAAGCCTTCAAGGCCAAACTCGTCTCCCGCGAACAGGACAGGAACGCCCGGCAGGGTGAAGGTGAGCAGAGCGCCAACTTCCTGGCCGCCGTCGAGCATTACTGTCGCTGCGCGTGCGGTGTCGTGTGTGTTGAGCGCATTCATCGTGTTATTTCGCACACCCCAGCTAAATCCCGCAGTGAGGTCCAGATGGGTGGCCAGGAAGGCTTCGGCCTCGATCTTGTTGGGTCCTGCCTGGGGCGAGCCGAAGAAGTTTACGTGCGGTGCATCCCCCGCAAGCCAGGACCACAGTGGCCGGGTGAGGTTGGAGTAGGTCATGGCACCGTGCCAGTGCTCACCCGTGAAGTCCGGCGCGGCGTCGGATGTGGACTCGGCCAACAAAGCTGCATCCGGATTGATCTCACGGACCCGCTCGGCGATGAGCCGGGCAACCTCGTGATTCAGATCCACGGAGCCAAGGCGTCCGGTCATATTGCCGACGTCTATCCTCCAGCCGTCCAGGTTGAAGGGCGGCTTGAGCCACCGGGCAACCACCGAATCCTCGTCCGTCACGAAACGCCGCCGGAGGGCGTCCGAAGACCAGTTAAGTTTCGGCAGCGACGGCACACCCCACCACGACTCGTAGGTCGAATGGTCCTCGCTGAAGTAGTAGTAACCCGCTTCCTCCGAGCCGGGATCGGCGAGAGCCTTCACGAACCAGTCGTGTGCATCGCCCGTGTGGTTGGCGGTAAGGTCACCCATCACACGAATGCCCCGGGAATGCGCCGCCTCCACCAACTCCACCAGCGCTTGGTTCCCGCCAAGGAGCGGGTCCACGGAGTTGAAGGTGGAGGCGTCGTAGCGGTGGTTGGAACGGGCCGGGAAGAAGGGCGTCAGGTAGAGAACGTCGATGCCCAGTTCCTGGAGATGGTCCAGTTTCCCCGTGATTCCGGGCAGGTCACCACCATAGAACTGAATGGGCGTTTCCCGCCCGGTAGCCACCACTGCTTCATCCCACGAGCTGCCCACAGCCCAGTCCGGGAGGGGGTGCGCATCGGCTTGGGCAGAGCGGGCGAAGCGGTCCGGAAACACCTGGTACATGGTGGACTGATGCAGCCACTGCGGTGCGGGGGCAAATGTGGTGAGGCGGAAGTCCGCTGAATCAGCAACGTCTCTGTTGAAAAGCCCGTGGGCGTTGAGGTTCCAATAGTCCCGCCCACTCGCGCTGCTGATCTCGATTTCCAGCAGGAACCGGTATTTCGCTACAGGATTGGCCACCAGCATCGCCGTTTCCCACCAGACCCAGCCATCGATGCTGCCGAGCCGGATCGCGGCGTCGTACCGCGGCTCGCCGTCCTGCACGGAACGGACCCAAACGCGGGACGCGGAACCCCACTCCTGCGGAACCCGCAGGCGAAGCCGAACAACCTCGTCCAAGGAAATCCGACCGGGAGCATGACTCGAAACATAAAGAGCGGATCCGTCGTGATGTGGAAGGGCAAGCGACATGGTCATCCTTTTACTGAGCCAGCGGTAAGGCCGCTGACGATGTACTTCTGCAGGAAGAGGAACAGCGCCATGACCGGGATAGCCGCGATGACGGCGCCAGCGGCGAAGACGCCCCAATTCTCCGAACGCTGCTGTGCCACGTAGGAATAGAGCCCGACGGCGAGTGTCTGGCTATCAGGATCGGTCAGAACAACGCTGGCGATCACGAATTCACTTGAGATACCGATGAATGCCAGGAGTCCAACAACCGCCAGGATGGGAGTGACCAGGCGCAGGATGATGCCGAAGAAGATCTGGACATGGCTGGCACCATCGATCTTGGCAGCTTCGTCCAGGGACTGCGGGACCGTGTTGAAAAAGCCGTACATGAGGTACGTGTTCACGCCCAGGGCGCCACCGAGGTACACCATAATGAGCCCCAGTTGGCTGCCAAGGCCCAGGGCGGGGATCACCTGCGAGATGCCGCTGAGGAGGAGGAAGATCGCGACGACGGCCAGCAGTTGCGGGAACATCTGCAGCAGGAGCAGGGTCAACAGTCCCACACGTCGGCCTTTGAAGCGCATACGGGAGAACGCGTACGCGGCCATCGCCCCCAGGAAGACCGTGGCGGCGGAAGTAACCAGGCCCACCAGCAGGGTATTGAGGAACCAGCGGCCGAAGGGACGGCTTGGATCGCTGAAGAGCGCAGTGAAGTTGCCGGTATCGAATCTGGAGAACAGACCGTTGGAGCCTACCAAGGTGCCGTTGGAGTCCAGTGCCGCCGACAAAACATAGAGCAGCGGGAACACGGCGAAGATGGTGGTGACGATACCGACAGCGTGCCGCCAGCCCTTGTCTTTGAACCAAACCCCAAAGGGACGCCGCTTTGGCGCCGGCGATGCGGGACCGCCGTCGTGCGCATGTTCAATGGTGGGGAGTGTGCGTACCTGTGCCTCGCTCATTAGTTCACGTCCTCGAGTGCTTTGGTCTGCTTGAAGCTAATGGCCGAAATCGTGGCCACGATGATGAAGATGATGATGGCGAGCGCGCTTGCCAGTCCGTAGTCGCGCCCTGTGCCTTGGCCGAACGCCACCTTGTAGACCAGAGTGATCAGGATGTCCGTGGCTCCGATATCGCGATCGGTGTCTGCAAAGCGCGGGCCGCCACCGGTCAACATGTAAATGACATTGAAGTTGTTGAAGTTGAACGCAAAGGAGGAGATCAGCAGCGGTGCCACCGAGACCAGCAGCAGCGGCAGCTTGATGGAGCGGAACACTCGCCATGGGGATGCTCCATCCATGCGGGCAGCCTCGTCAATTTCTGTTGGCAAGGATTGGAGTGCCCCGGTGCATACCAGGAACATGTACGGGAATCCGAGCCACACATTGACCACCAGCACGCTGATCTTTGCCAGGACAGGGTCCGTGAGCCAGCCAATGTTCGCCCCGCCCAGCAGTGTCTGGTTGAGCCACCCGAACTCGGGGTTGAGGATGCCCGCCCACACCAATCCAGACAGGAATGCCGGGAATGCGTAGGGCAAAATCATCAGGATCCGGTAAACCTTTTTGCCGCGCAGATCCTCACGGTTGAAGGTGATGGCCAGGAACAGCCCCATGGCGAACGTCAAGGCAACGGAGGCTACGGAGAAGGTGAAAGTCCAAAGAATGACGCCCAGGAGTGGACCGCGGAGGCTCGGATCGGTGAAGGCGCGGGCGAAGTTCTCCATGCCTACGTCGATCTTCCAGCCGGTGGCCAACGTCTCTCCGTCAGCGTCCGCGAAGGCGCCCTTGCCGTTGTCGCGGTAGGCTGTGCCGGTCTCGCTGTCAGTGAAGGTATCGGTGGCGGCGTCGTAGCTCAGCGCCGGCTTGAACTGGTAGGCGGTGCTGCCGTCGGCGGTGCGCAGGGTTCCATCAGCGGGGTCCTCCGAGACGGGAACGGTAGTCTTCAGGATTTCCTGCTGGTTGGCCACGATCTCCTGGAATTTCAGTGTTTCGTAACCGGGAAGGGAGTTGGCCTTGCCGGTGGCATCCTTTCCCGCCCCGGAGACGTCAGTGAGCGGCGCCTCCGTGCTGCCTATCTGAGCTTTGCCGGAGGGGTCCGTAAACAAGAGGTAGAACGTATCCCCCTTGGTCAGCACGGCCGCCTTGTATGCGGGCGAATCCGGGACGCGCTTCTGGGCAGTCAGCTGGATGGCCGCGATGGCGTCTTCCTTGGTGCTGTTATGCCCGTCGCCATAGTTGGTGAAGGCGATATACCCGCTGAAGAACACCACCAGGACCTGGAACACCAGCAGGAACAGCACACCAGGAGCCAGATACTTCGCCGGAAGCCCGCCCCTGCGCAAATAGATCCAGTTAATCGCCAGGACCACCAGCGAGGAGATAGCGAGCGCGGCCCATGATTGGCTCAGGAACAGCATCATCAGCACGTACACGGCAAAGGCATCCACCACGCCCAACAGGACGATCTTTAGGATGGTGCCCTTGATGGAGTCGGGGCCCCGGCGGCTGTTCCCTATTTTCCGGCGTGCAGTGTTCCGGCGGGCAGCGTTCCGGCGGGCAGCCTTCTGGTGTGCAGCCTTCTGGTGGGGAGCACCGCGAGGCGGCTGCACCGGCGTCGTACTGGCTGGACTGGCTGGCAGTTCGTGGAGATCTGGCTCTGGCATCTTTGATCCTTGGAGTAAAGCAGTTTGCGGCTGGCATGGGCCGGACGGTGGGTCCGGGGTCGGACGGCGGGCACCGTCCGACCCCGGGCAGACCGGTGGAATCACCGGTTGCGGCGTCAGCCGCCGATCTTGGACTTGATGCTCGCGGCCATCTTGGTCCACGCTTCAGCGGGATCGCCCTGGCCCTTGATGATGGCCAGTTCCGTGGCGCCCCAGTCAGCCCAGACGGCGCTCATTTCGGGGATGGCCGGCATTGGCACGCCGGTGGCGCCTATCTTGCCGAAGGCCTCCACTACGGGATCGCTGGCTGCCTTCTCAAAGGATGCCTTGAGCGCCGGCGGGCGACCGCCGGCCGTGTACATGGAGTCCTGGGCGGACTCTGAGGTGAGGTAGTTGGTGACGAACTCATTGGTGGCCAGGGCGTTGGCACTCTTGGCGCTGATGAAGAAGCCGTTGACGCCGATGAATGGCTGCGCTGCCTCGCCACCGGCCGTGGGCAGCTCATCAACTGCGAACTTGATGCCCTTCTTCTGAACATCCGGCACGTTCCACGGGCCCGTCAGGAAGTAAGGAGATTCTCCGGCAAGGAACTTCTCCTTGGCGATGTCGCCCGTGATGTTGGAGTTGATGATTTTCTCGCCGGCATCGCCCCAAGCGGCCAGCTTCCTGGCGAATTCGACGCCGGCAGCGTCACCAATGAGCAGCTGCTTGGCATCGTAACCGCCGTCGGCGTTCTTACCGAAAACCTGCGAACCCATGGATGACTGCAGCGGGTACAGGTGGTACGGATCGCCCTGTTTGGGATCCATGCCCACCAGGAACGGGAACGTGGCTTTGCCTTCTGCAACGGCCTTCTTGCCGTTGGCCACTACCTCATCCAAGGTGCTCGCCTTGCTGTCCACGATGCTGGTGTTGCGCAGGAGGGCAATATTCTCGATCGCGTACGGTACGCCATAGACGGCGCCGTTGTAGGTCATGGCCTTGATGGACGAATCCTGGAACTGGCTGGCTTTGTCGCCCAGTTCCACCGGTGCGATCACACCATTTTGAACAAACTTTCCAATCCAGTCATGCGGTCCAACGATCAGATCCGGGCCTTGGCCGGTAGGAACCTGAGTGATGAAGTCATCGCGGACGGCAGCGAAATCCTTCACTACGAGCTTGACTTCGATGCCGGTGTCGGACTTGAACTTTTCGGTGATGTCCTTCAACGCCGGCGACCGTTCGGCGTCCACCCACATGGTGATGGTGCCGGCGCCGGCTGCCTTGAGGTCCTGCTTCGTGGCTTCCGAGCTGGGAGCGGTGGAGGCGCTGCCGCCACAGGCGCTCAGGGCCAGGGCTGCGACCACGGAGATCGCGCCGGTAGCGAAAACGCGGCGGGTGGTCTGAGTCGCGAGGGTGTTGTGCACCTTCATTGGTGTCCCTTTCCTTATGTGCTTCGACGGCGGGGCTCTTCGCCCAGAGGCAACGTCGGTGATGTGGCTCACAACTGCAAGCGCTTCCAAACAGTACATGTCAAAACGATGATTGGTAAACCCTGCCACCAAACATTGCTGTCATGGAAGGATAATTTTGACTGAAAGCGTTTCCAATCTGATGTCTGGTCTTCTACGATGTGTTCATGTCTGTTGATTCATTGCTTCCAGTTGAGGCGTCCGCGCCCTCTGCAGCTTTCACTGCATTGACCCCCGTCCACGAGGCCTCCCGGGCCCACGGATGGTGGCGCTCCGCAGTCATTTACCAGATCTATCCGCGATCCTTCCGGGACCTCAATGGCGACGGAATCGGTGACCTCGCCGGTATCACCCGCGAACTCTCCCAGCTCGCCGAACTGGGCGTTGATGCCGTCTGGCTCTCGCCCTTCTACCGCTCACCGCAGCGGGACGCAGGTTATGACGTCAGCGACTATTGCGATGTCGATCCGCTGTTCGGCAGCCTCGCGGACTTCGATGCCCTCATCTACGAAGCCAACCGCCTGCACCTGCGGGTCATTGCAGATCTTGTTCCCAACCACTGCTCCGACCAACACGCCGCCTTCCAAGCCGCACTCGCGGCTCCGGCCAACAGCCGCGAGCGGGACATGTTTATCTTCCGGGACGGCCAAGGACCTGACGGAAACGAACCTCCCAACAACTGGCAGTCCCATTTTGGCGGCCCCGCCTGGACCCGGATCATGGAACCGGATGGCCAGCCCGGACAGTGGTACCTGCACCTCTTTGATTCCTCCCAGCCGGATTTCAACTGGGACAACGATGCCGTGCACGCCGAGTTTGAGCGGGTCCTCCGCTTCTGGCTGGACCGCGGCATTTCCGGTTTCAGGGTTGACGTGGCCCACGCGCTGGTTAAGGCCGCCGGCCTGCCCAACTGGGGCGGACGCGCGGATGGCAACAGCTCCGATGGCTACCCCGGCCACGATGCCCCCATGTTCGGCCAGCCCGCCTTGCACGATATCTACCGGCGCTGGCGCTCCATCCTGGAGGAATACGGCCCCGACCGGATCCTCTGCGCCGAAGCCAACGTCGATCCCCTTCCACGGCTGGCACAGTGGGTCCGGCCCGACGAAATGCACCAGGCCTTCAACTTCCCGTACCTGCACGCCGGCCTGGACGTGAACCGCCTGCGCCACATCATCACCGATTCGCTGGTCTCACTGGACGCGGTTGGCGCTCCCAGCACATGGGTGCTGTCCAACCACGACGTCGTCCGGCACGCCTCGCGCTTCGGTTACGAGGGTCCCGGTCCCCGCGACGGCGACGGCATCGGTCCCGACGACGTACAGCCCAATGAAGAACTCGGACGACGCCGGGCTGCCGCGGCCACCATGTTCATGCTCGGCCTCCCCGGTGCTGCCTACCTGTACCAAGGGGAAGAGCTTGGGCTGCCTGACTCCACAAGCATTCCCGGAAGCATGCGTCAGGACCCAACCTTCGCCCGGACCGGCGGAGAAAGGATAGGCCGGGACGGCTGCCGCGTACCGTTGCCCTGGCGTTCGTCGGAGTTGCATGCCGGTTTCGGCGATGGCCAGGAACCCTGGCTGCCGCAACCAGAGTCCTGGGCCGCCTTGGCGAGGGACAAGCAACAGGAGGATCCGGCGTCGCACCTTAGCCTTTACCGGGAAATGCTCGCCGAACGCGCCGAACGTCGGCTGGGCCAGGGTTCCCTGGCATGGGTGGAGGACTACTGCACCGACTCCTCGCTCGCCTACCTCAACGGCGACATCCTGGTGATCATGAATGTGGGTAACCAGCCCCTGCCGCTTCCCGACGGCAAGGTAATACTTCGCAGTTCGGCAGCAGCCGGCGCCCATCCCGTGGGCTCCAATCTGCAGGGCACCGATCTACTAAGCTCGGGGGAGAGCATCTGGCTCACAACCAGCTAACTTTCCCACCGAGGAGCAGCATGACCGGCATCAAGGACGTAGCCGAGAGATCGGGACTCTCCGTTGCCACGGTTTCACGCGCGCTCAGTGGCAAAGGCAACGTCTCCCCCGCCAGCCGGGAACGGGCACGTGCAGCCGCAGCCGAGCTTGGCTTCGTGCTCTCCTATCACGCCTCGAGCCTGGCTTCCGGCCGCACCCACAACGTTGGCCTGGTGGTGCCCTCGGTCCACCGCTGGTTCTATTCAGCGGTGATCGAGGGTGCCTCCGCGGCGCTCCTGAGTGCCGGATACGACCTCACGCTCTACAACATCGGGGAAGACCCTCAACACCGGCACAGTGTGTTCAACGACTTCCTGCTGCGCAAGCGCGTGGACGCGGTCATTGCAGTCTCCCTGGAGCTCAGCGAGGACGAGATGCAGCAGCTCCTCGCCGTGCACCGGCCGATCGTTGGAATCGGCGGCCCCCTTCCGGGGGCGTCCACCATCCGGATCGATGATTCCGCGATTGCACAGCAAGCCACCAACCACCTGATCGGCCTGGGTCACACCAAGATCGCCCACATGACCGGCGAAGAAGCATACGAGCAGGACTTCCAGCTTCCCGGGACACGGCGCGGTGGTTTCGAGAAAGCAATGAACGACGCCGGCTGCCAGGTTCGGCCCGAATGGATCGTTTCCGCCGACTTCACTATCGAAGGCGCTTACGCCGCTGCCCGACAATTGCTGGGAGGCGCACCAGAGCGACCAACAGCGGTGTTCGCGGCATCAGACGAGATGGCCATCGGCACCATTCTTGCTGCGCGTGACTTCGGCCTGCGGATTCCAGAGGACCTCTCGGTCATCGGCATCGACGGACACGACCTCGGCAAGGTCATGGGCCTCACCACCATCGACCAGGACGCGAAGGGGCAAGGAGCACTGGCCGTGCGCACCTTACTGGGCGCCATCAACAATGGCCTGGTCCTTGAACCGTCCGATACTGAACACCCCACCAGGCTCGTGGTTCGTTCGAGCACGGCCGTGCCCAGGAGCGACGCTACCTAGGCTGGCGCTCATCCCGGGAACCGGGGCTCCCGCCTCAACCAACGGCTACTGCTCCAGGACCTTTTCCATGACCAGTTCCCGTTTGGACGTGTCCTGCGGATACGGCCGACTGTCCCCTGTGGTGTTGAAACCGTGCCGCCGGTAGAAAGCCAGCGCCCGCGTATTGTCCTCGTGGACGCCCAACTCCAAGACCTTGGCACCCAAATCGACCCGGGCAGCCTCGCACGCCGCGTGAAGGAGCTCATCAGCCAACCCCAGACCTCGATGTTCGGGGGCAACGTAGACACTTATCAGCATGGCCTGAAGGGGCTTCTGCGGGTCTTGAGGATGTTTCACGACAACCCTCATCAGTGCACAGAACGGACTTCCATCCGCGCCGCCGTCAGCCACCAACGTCACGCTGGAATCGCCGGCCATGGCGGCAGTCCGCTCCTGCCACTGCGCATCCGTTTGCCGTCGCGCTGCCTCCAGGCTTTCGACATAAGCCATGGGCGTGTCCGTCAGCATTTCCAGCCGGACTTTCTTCAGGAGTGACCAATCCTCAGCACGAAGTCGCCTGACCCTAGGCAACTGTCCCGCCCATGAACCGTACATAGCGTTCCAGGACGCGAGGCCAACCTTCCGCATACGATGCCCGGCTGGCAGCAGGATCCTCTGCACCTTCCCAACCGTCATGAACCAACCGCACCTCCGTGCCACCCTCAACCGCCCTGAACGAGACCCTCAATTCCGTGGACCAGAGGGGCGTGCTCGCCGGATACCAGCTTGCATGGAAGGACAACGGCGGCTGCCAGTCATCGATGGTTCCCCAAACCGAAGTGCGCCCGTCCTCGGCCGTCTCCAGGATCAGGTTCTCCTCGAATTCCACGTGTGATCCCGCGCCGAACACACTCTCCTCCTCAAGCGGCCACCACAGATGGGGATGGTCCGTAAAACCCAAAAAGGCATGTGAAACGCTGGTTGGCACCACCACTGTCACCACCAGGGGTTCGAGGTCGTTGGTGTCCTGTGACGAGGGCTCAGGCTCCGGCTCGGGATGACTGAAAATACTGTCCATGACCACCAACTCTACCGGGGCCGAAACGCGCATTTCCCCCGGCAACCATGTCCACCCCGGCTGCTGGAGCATGGCTTTGTTGCGCAGCTTGTCAGCGCGGTGTTAGAGTCCCGTTGATCGTGATCTATCAACAGGAGGTGAGACCCATGAACGCAGTATCCGAAATGGGTGCTCCCCCGCAGGACACGATCTCGCGACTCAGCTAGTCGCCAACGGGAGCGCCACAGAGGCAATTCGCGAAAGGCGACTCCCATGAACACAACACCTTTTTCAACCCTGCCCGGCACCTCGACCACCACTTCCGGGCAGCCACGGTCTGCCCAGGACCAGCCGCGGGAAACACCCGCCACGATTCCCGGGCAAACAGCCGGACGAGCGCTGGTGCTTGGTGGCGGTGGATCCACGGGCAATGCGTGGCTGATCGGCGTCATCGCAGGAATGTTCGATGCCGGCTTGGATGTGACCACGGCCGACTTGACGGTGGGCACATCGGCTGGCTCCACCGCAGCGGCACAGATAGCTGGCGCGAGCCCGTCGGAACTGTATGCAGCTATCCTTGCCGAGCCACCCCAGCCACGGCCGCCGCAGTCCGGTCCAGCACAGCCCAGTCCAGTACAGTCCGGTCCAGCACAGTCCGGTCCAGCACAATCCAGTCCAGTCCGGTCCGGTCCAGTGCGGCGTGTGGTGGATCAATTGGAACGAACACAAAAGATCATTGAGGCGTCGAAGGATCCTGCCGATATGCGTCGCAAGATGGGCGCTGCAGCGCTCGAGCTGCCTGCTAGTGCGGACGAATCAAGGCAAAGACAGTGGCGTGCAACAGTTGCCTCCCGACTCCCAAGTTTGCAATGGCCCCAGCGAACAGTGCTCATCACTGCCGTGGACGCCGTAACGGGTCAGCCGGTCCAGTTCGATCGTCACAGCGGAGTGGAACTGGTGGATGCTGTAGCCGCCAGTTGCGCCAGTGGGTTCGCCTACAGCATCGGTGACAGCCGATACATTGACGGCGGTTACCGATCCAACGCCGAGAATGCGGACCTGGCTTCGGTATACGCACGCGTCCTGGTGCTGTCACCATTTGGGGGCAGAACACGGACTCCGCTGGAGTGGGGCATGCATCTCGCCGCGCAGGTCGACGAATTACGTGCCGGCGGCAGCCGGGTCGAAACAATCTTCCCGGAGGGCAGCTCCGAGCACATGTTCGGAGCCAATGCAATGGACCTGTCGTTACGTCCGGCAGCTGCGCATGCCGGTTACGACCAAGGCCGAACACTGGCGGAGCAACTCGATGGGTTCTGGAACGTCTAAACACGGGGCATAGCTAAACACGGGTTAAATGGGTCAAGCCCCGGCTGTGGTGGTCGGGGCTTGTCTTGTGTTGGTCTGCTTTTTCTCGTTTGAATGCAGTCGCTTGAATGCGGGAGACCCCCAACCCTGTGTGGGTTGGGGGTCTCTACCTAATGTTTGTCCGGCGGTGTCCTACTCTCCCACACCCTCCCGGGTGCAGTACCATCGGCGCTGTGGGTCTTAGCTTCCGGGTTCGGAATGGGACCGGGCGTTTCCCCCACGCTATGACCGCCGTAACCTTGTTACCCGTCCCGCGCACCGTTTCGGGTGTGGGGTGGGAAGACTGTGTGGTTACAACTGTGGTGTTGTGTATTTAGTTGTTGGTTCCTGGAACGGTTGTTGTTCGGGAACCACATAGTGGACGCGTGCAGTGTGTTATGTGTGGTGTAAGTTGTTGGCCTATTAGTACCGGTCAGCTTCACGAGTCTTTGGTCCTCGCTTCCACATCCGGCCTATCAACCCAGTGGTCTGGC